>NZ_JMCB01000008.1:300000-589979 GCF_000737315.1 Hyalangium minutum | reverse complement strand
CTCACTCAGCAGGTAGAACACGGCACGGCCTACCTGCTCAATAGGGTTCTACTCCGGCTGCTCTCTCCCCAACCAAGTCCCTCCCGGTGAACGGTTACATTGGAGCTTCACTGTGCCCACGAAGCTGGAATTTGGGTACCACTTCGTTTCCGCCATGGCCAGGGATGCGGCCGGCAATCGCAGCCCGAGTTCCGACGAGCACCGCTTCGCGATCCTGCGGAGCCATTACGGCTGGAGCTGTGCCGCCGCCCCCACCTTTTCAGCCACTTGGGCCCTGCTGGCAGTGGCCTGGACCCTGGGCAGAAGCATGAGAAGGATGGGAGGCCGGGTAAAGCGGGCTGGCTCAGGTCGCGGGAGGTTTGCGTAAGAGAAGCAGCTTTATCACCCGAGCATCGGCCGGTGGCGGCTGGCGCATAGACGACCATGCACAGCCCGTCCGCTCCATCGACGGCGAAGGCCGAGTACTCGAGGCAGTGTTCGAGCTCCGTGAAAACTCGGTAGCCTCTTCGCCGCATTGACTGTCCACTGGCCGTGCTCCCAGAGGAAGGACACTCCGGCGAATAACGGAAGAGGCCGGCGCGATGACCGTCCTCAGCCGGCGGCTCCAGGCTCGAAGCGCGCGAGGAAGACCTTGTACTGCAGCGAGACGAAGAGCGTCCGCGGCGCCACCAGTCCGGTCCGGGCGAACATCGCGAACAGGGCGGCATCAGACTCGATGGGCCGTATCATCGCGAAGCGCTGGCGCCGGTGCTCCAGCTCGTCCGTAGGGACTCCATACGCTCGCCATCGCCGCAGCTCCACGTTCATCAGCTCGGGGTCCATGCCGACGCGGCAGCCCAGCACGAGGGGCGCTCCGGGCTTGAGCCGCCGGGTCACCTCGCGCAGGAGTTCGAGGCGGGCCTCCTCGCCCTCCACATGGTGGAGGACTCCCATCATCTGCGCGCCGTCGAACGGAGGGCTGGGAGGCAGGGTGTGCAGCTCGCCCACGTGCAGGTGCGTGCGCGAGAGCAGCCCTTCGTCCTCCAGGCGCTTACGGGCGACAGCAAGCATGGCGTCGGAGGGATCCACGCCCGTGAAGCGCCAGCCCGGCACGTTGAAGCGGGTATAGGGCACCAGCTCCGCGCCCGTGCCCAGTCCCACGAAGAGCAGTGACGCCGTGTCCTGGCCGTCAAGCTGGGCGGTCGTCGCGCTAACGCCGAGCTCGTACAACGCCTGGGCGCCGGCGAGGTTGATGGACGCCTGAGCGTCGTAGTGGGCGGCGCGGTCGGCGCCAAAGCCCGGCACGATGTGGTGGACGGAGTGGGAGGGGTGTTCGTGAGCCATGACGTGTCCTCGGGAGGCCCGCGAGAGGCGGGCGATGAGACCCGAAGATGCGTCGGGAGCTCGATGCGCGGGAGAGCGAGGATTCAGGTCAGATCGGCGGAATTTTCGGTCCTGCGGTCTATGAGCTCCAGCAACCTTCTGGGTTGTGCGCGGCGAGCCGAGCGAGCACGACGGCGAGCTGCTGCGCCGTGCGCTCGCTGGTTTCTCTCCTCCCGCCGGGGATGGCTTCGTCTGGATTGCCGGCGAGGCTGCCATCGTTCGCGACCTACGGACTCACTTCGCCGACGAGCGCCGGCATCCGAGTGACTGGCTCAAGGCTGCGGCCTACTGGCACCGCAGTCAGGTCCACTTGACCGTGTAGAAGCAGGCCTTGTCCCCGGTCTTGCGGCAGGGGCCGGAGTCATGCGTCACGGTGGCGGAAGGCTCGAAGCGCTGAGCCACTCCGAGGACGACTCCGTGCCCATAGGGACAGGGATACGGGGCATCCACGAAGCCTTTGATCTCCTTCTTGCCGGGCACGCCCTTGAACGAATAGTGGCCAATGCCTCCCGAGTACCGCATCTCGTTCTTGGTGACGTCGAACAAGGGCAGTCCGTCCCGGCAGGCGTGGTTCAGGTAGTAGCCCACGTCCAGGAAGGGGATGGCCTCGACGAGCCCCAGGCTCAGCATGGACGGGGGATAGGCGGCGTTTTTCTGAATCGTGAGCCCCGCCCGGTACAGGGGCAGGTCCCCAAACTCCCGGCCCATCCGCGCGAATGCCCTCAAGAGATTGGGCATGGGGTAGAGCTTCTCTTTGTCGATGACGAAGTTTCCTGCGGCATCGCTGGTGCCCACCTGCTCGTCCATCAAGAACTGATGGGCCAGGAGCGTGAAGGTGCTGAAGCCTTCGATAAAGGTCAGCACAGTGCCTCCGAAGACCTGAAACCCGCTGTACTCCACGAATGTTCTCATTGTCAGGTGCCCCCTTCTGCCGTGTCCCCGAAATCACCGAAGGGTCTGCTGCTTCCACTCCTCTGAGTGTCACGTTCAGAGGAGAGCTCTCTCCATCGAGAATGGGTCAGCGCATGCACCCCGCGGCGCGCACATAGCACACGAATTCTGGCACCGTGTCGAGCCATGCTCCTGTGTGTTCCTATCTCACAGGTGGGATGGAAGGCGCATGACTCAGTAGCACGGGCGGCAGTTTACGCCGAGGGTGTGTCACACCGCCGCGCGGCAGTGAACGGGCAGTGCGTGTGCCTACTTTGAGGGGGAGGGAGGCTCCGCCCGTTCGGGCCCCATCGTCGAGTAGCCGCCGTCCACGGCGATGTCCGTGCCGGTGATGAAGGAGGCATTGTCAGAGCAGAGGAAGAGCACGGCCTGGGCCACTTCCTCCGGCTCACCGATGCGGCCGGGCAGGTGGAACTTCCCCGCGATGGCTTGGATCGCGGCCTTGTTGCCGTGGGTCGCCTCGTCCATGGGCCGGCTCCAGATCCAGCCCGGAGAGACGGCGTTGACCCGGATCTTGTCAGGCGCGAGGTCCATGGCCTGGCTCCGGGTGATCTGGAGGATGGCCGCCTTGGTGGCCGGGTAGAGCCACCGTCCTGTCTGCGCCACCTGGGCGCTGATGCTGCTGAAGTGGACGATGGCGCCCCCGCCTCGCGCCACCAGGTGCGGGCGTACGGCCTTCACCATCATCACTCCGCCCACCACGTTCACGTTGTACGAGTCCAGCCAGTCCTTGCGGCTCGACGCCAGGCCGTGGTCCACATAGGTGCAGGCCGCGTTGACCAGGAAGTCGATGCCGCCGAAGCGCTCGACCGTCTCGGCGACGCATGCGTCGATCTGGGCGTCATCCGTGACGTCGGTCGCGCGGAAGGCCACCCCGTGCCCCAGCTCGCGCGCCACAGTCTGGCCACCGGCGGCGTTGATGTCCGCGATCATCACCCGTGTGCCGGCCTCCTGAAAGGCACGGACCACTCCGGCCCCAATCAATGTCGCGCCGCCGGTGACGATGGCGACCTTGTCCTTCAATCCCTTCATGGTGACACTCCTTGTCCTGTCACGGTGTGGTGGTTAGCGCTTGTGCGCGCGCTGGAGCAGCGCATTCATCGGCTGGACAGGCTGGATGACCTGATGCGCGATCTCCGCTCCCAGCACGGGCAGGGAGCGGTCGATGAGCCCCAACTGCACGAGGATCGACGCCTGATCCCAGTAGAGGCGCTCGCTGAGGATCTTGTCGTTCTCGAATTGGATGATGGCCGCGATGGCGAACTCGAGGACCTTGCCCGTGGGGGGAATGCCGGGCAGCAGCCAGTCGATCTGGATGGAGTGGGTGAAGCGCGCGACGAACTCGTCGACGAGCCGCCCTTGCCCGATGGTCCGTGAGATGGGGATGTTCTCCAGATCCGGGGGGAGCTGCGGCAGGAAGAAATTCGTATAGAACTCGCGCACCTGCTCCCGGCCGATGGCGCCCATCATCACCGGGACGTGGTTGACGGAGGGGTGGGGGGCCATCGTCGCCAGGATCTTCTCGACGTCCTTCATGCCGAACTCGGCCGCCATGTGCTGGTCCCAGAGCTCCGACAGCGCTTTCTCATCCAGGGTGCTCATTGTCAGGGATCCTCTTCCAAATGTTCGAGCGTCATGCGGGCTCGGGCCCAACGACAGCCCATGGCCCGGGGAGTTGTCCATCTCTCGGTGCCGAGGGGAGAGGCTCAGCGCGGCTCTTCCTTCGGAGGCTCCAGCGCCGCGAGCAGGGCCTGCTCCCACTCGCGCAGCCACGCCTCCAACTGCACGGGGCCGGCGAAGGTGCGGCCCACCTGCCGCTGGATGTCCTTCATGTTCTGCAGCTGCTTGCGCTCGATGACGCGCTGCAACTGCCCGAGCGCCTTGCGCGCCTTGGCCTCGCCGGCCTCCTGGACCCAGGCGGCCACCTGGTGCGGGTCTGGGACGGGAATGTCGTCGTCGCAGCCGCAGCCTGGAGCGCAGCCGCTCGTTGCTCCCATCAGCGTGGTCAGCGGGCTGTGAAAGACGTGGGGCATGGTGGAGCGGCTCTCCGGTGAATGAGGGGGCGAAGCGTATCACTCCGTGAGGGGACACCTCCGCATCCCGGGGGGCTTTCACGCGCCTTCTCCAGGTGCCACCATCGGCCGGGAATTTCGGGCAGGATGGGCGCATGTTCATGAGCTCCGTGGTGATGGTGGTGCTGCTCGCCGCTCCGGCTCAGCCGGCTGCGGCTGCGCCCCTCAAGTGGAAGGTGAGCGGCACGGACGTGGCGTTCGAGATGACGGCGGAGGACCTGCGGGCCCTGCGTGGCGGCAAGGAAGTCTTTGGCCTGAAGTCGCGCGAGAAGGGGTTCCTCTCCAATTTCGAGGTGGAGGAGGGCCAAGATCCGACGGGCTGGGAGGCCTTCCAGTCCTTCAAGGTGCTGTCGGTGGTGGGCCCGTGGGTGAGCTACGAGGAGTCGAACTCGGGCTTCACAGGGGGCGCGCACCCGTACGCGAGCACGTCCTATGTGCTCAAGGACGTCTCGAAGGAGCAGGGCTCGTTCTCACTGATGAAGGTGTTCCCCGAGAAGGACGTGCTGAAGGCGCTCAAGGCGGACACCTTCGTGCGCAAGCACATCAGCGATCAGAAGGCGTTTGATGCTGCCAAGACGGTGGAGGCGATGCTGGAGACCCTGGATGAGGGAGAGGACTGCGTGGGCTTCCGGTACGGGCTCGACGCCGTCGAGCGCGGGGTCGCGTTCCATCACATCGAGGGCAACAAGGTCGCCGTGCGCATCGCGTTCGGCTACGCCAGCGAAGCGTGCCGGGGGAATTTTTTCGTGGTGGGCATCCTGTTGCCCATCCCCGCTTCGCTGAAGCCTGCGCTGGATCGCGCGGCCAAGCGCACCGAGGGCTTCCTCATGAAGGACGCCAAGGCCGTGAAGGCACCGACCGTGGCGTTCTCGTGGGAGCCGCCCGAGCCCAAGGAGAAGGAGTGAGCCGGAAGGGCAGGGTGGTCATCAGCCCCAATACCTTCCTGGTCGAGGCCTACGCCCCCGGACTCACGATCGACTTTCGAGAGCCCGCGGGCATGACGGATCTCGAGAGGCTCCGGCGCTCGGTCGATCTCCGGCAGCTCTCTGGCGCGGGCTCGGATGGTGAGGTGGAACGGAGTCTGGGGCGAGTTCTCGTCAGCCTTGGGGTCACCGAGGACGAGGCGGACTTCGCCGCGAGCCTCGAGGCCTTCACCGGTGAGCGGCAGTTGGGGCCTCAGGTGGCCGCGTGCCTCCGGGAGCTGGGTGTTCCCGAGCCGCCGAAGGAGCTCGGTGAGAGCATCTCCCTGCTCCTGCGCAAGACCGGCTGCCTGGACCGCAATGTCCACCACCCTCTCCGGCTCTTCTGCCACCCGCCCGGCGAGGTGACCGCTCTGGAAGAGAGTTCCACGCACTATGGCTACGTGCTGGAGGGGGAGTGCGCTGTCACGGAGCGAGGCCGCAGAGTGACCGTTGGCGCTAACACCTTCTTCTGTGTCGCGGGTGCCGCTACCCTTGATGGGACAGGCCAGTGCGTGGTGACCACGCGCTTCCATTACAAGGGGCTCACGCTCTTCGGTGGGGAGATCGAGGACTGGGGACGGCTGGAGTACATCGATGGCTGCACGGACACGCTGCTCATCGCCCCGGTGAAGCGCGGAGACCCCTGCCTCAACGCCCTCTACTTCCCACCGGCCACCCACCAGACGCGGCACCTGCACCCGAGCGTCCGCTGTGGCGCCGTCATCGCGGGGGAGGGGCTGTGCAAGACCCCCATGGGAGACCACCCGCTCACGAAGGGGAGCATCTTCTTCCTGCCGCCCGAGACCTACCACGCCTTTCACACACGCGACGCGCCTGGAACAGGCCGGTCGGCGCTCACCGTGCTCGCGTTCCACCCTGACAGCGACTTCGGTCCCACGGACGCCCATCACCCGATGATCAACCGCACCTACTTCCGGTTCCTGCACCGGCTGCGGTCCGTGGCCGTGGGGGCGCAGGGCCCAGCGGGAGCCAGCAGGTAAGCCGAGAAGAATCGGTCCTCGGACGTCAAGCACTTCAAGCTGCGACTGAAGGCGCATAGGTCCTTGAGAGGGATTGCCAGACCCTGGCTGGATGACCCCTCGGCTCTTCTGACCTGCGAGGAGATCGACGAGGCCATCTTCAGCCGCGAGCGGGACGTGGTGCTGGAGGAGGCCGCCGAGCGGCATACCTCGTGATCACCCCAAAGACAATCAGACAAGAATCTTGCAGTGAAAGCAGGTGATTAGAGGAAAAAGAAGAGCACGGGGTTGACGACAGATACTGGGTTCTCTCAGAGTGCCCGCGCTTTTTCCCCCAATCCCCCGAGAGGTACCCATGTCTTCCCGCAAGTTCCTGCGCCGCTGGGCGGCTGCCACCACGCTGTCTCTGCTGGCGGGTTGTGGCCCCGAGATGCTCGAGGAGACGCAGTCGCCGGAGTCGCTGCTGTCCAGTGAGCAGGAGATCGTCGGTGGCACCGCGACGACGATCGCCAACAACCCCTGGCAGGTGTCGCTGCAGACCAGCTCGGGCTTCCACTTCTGTGGCGGCTCGGTGCTCAACGCGAACTGGATCCTCACCGCGCAGCACTGCGTGAACGACAGCGGCACCATCAGCAAGCCCGCGCGCGTGGAGGCGGGCACCACGACGATCAGCGGCTCCGGACAGGTTCGCTCGGTGGCTGAGGTGATTGTCTATCCGGGCTACGTGGATGCTTCGAAGGGCAAGGACGTGGCGCTGCTGCGTCTGTCCACTCCGCTGGACCTGAGCGGCGCGAGCGTGAAGGCGATTGGCCTGGTGACGGCGGCGGACGCCACCGCGGGCGTCACGAACACCGGCGTGGTGACGCGCGTCACCGGCTGGGGCACGCTGTCCAGCAACGGCTCGAGCCCCGACACGCTGCAGACGGTGGATGTGAACATCGTCAGCAACAGCTCGGCGCAGTCTTCGTACCCCCAGGAGACGATCACCGCGGACCAGCTGGCGGCGGCGGCCCCGGGCAAGGACTCGTGCCAGGGTGACAGCGGCGGTCCGCTGACGGTGCTCAATGGCAGCACCCGCGTTCTGGCTGGTGTGGTGAGCTGGGGCTACGGCTGCGCGGACTCGCGTTACCCGGGCATGTACTCGCGCGTGTCGTCGTTCGAGAGCTGGATCACCTCGAAGATCAGCGGCACGACGACGACGCTGCTGTCGAAGACGGGCCTGTCGGGCGCGAGCAGCAGCTTCCAGCACTTCGCCATCGAGGTTCCGTCGGGCGCCGCGACGCTGACGGTGAATCAGTCCGGCGGCACGGGTGACGCGGACCTGTATGTGCGTCAGGGCTCGCAGCCGACGACGACGACGTACAACTGCCGTCCGTACCTGAGCGGCAACGCCGAGACGTGCACCATCACCAACCCGGCGGCGGGGACTTGGTACGTGTCCGTGCGCGGGTACTCGACCTTCTCGGGCGTGTCGCTGACCGCGACCGTTCCGTAAGCAGCGGGTCTTCGGCGGCGGCGGCGAGCTCCGCCGCCCCGGCCGCACTGAGCCCCGAGGCGCCCACGGAGGTGCCTCGGGGTTTTTGTTTTCCGCGGCCCTGCGTGGGCCTGCGTCACTTCCCTCCGTGCTGCGTGTGGCTCAGGTAGTCCTGCAGCGCTAGGAGCAGCCGGCGCACGGCATAGCCCTCGAAGTCCTCCACGGGATCAATGCTCGAAGGGAACACCTCCAGGGCGCTCTGGAGCATGGTGAGGGCTGGCTGGAGCCCCTCAGGGCCCGAGACCCGCGGAGTCTGGTCCAGGAGGAACGCCGTGTTCACCAGGTTGGCCCAGCGGCTGTCGTCTGCCATCGCGTCTCCTTAAGAGAGGGCTGAGTCCCTGCTCAGGCCTCGCCCGTCTCATGGCCGAAGACCTCGGCGGGATCCGGCGCGGCCGGCCCCGGCGCCTTCTTGGCGATCGGCTTCCTCCAGCGGCCCGAGAAGTAGTACGCCATGCTGACGAAGAACGAGACGAGGAAGCTCAGCGACAGGGCGTACCAGACCCCCCGCACGTGGCCCAGGCTTCGCGACAGCCAGTAGGCCCCGGGGACGCGCACCACCCACAGGCTGATCAGCGAGAACACCGTGGTCGTCAGCGTGTGGCCCGCGCCATTGATGATGCCGTTGCTGACGAAGAGCAGGGCGAAGAAGACGTAGCAGGCCCCGACGATGTGCAGGTACGAGACGCCCAGCTCGAGGACAGGGGCATCCTTGACGAAGATTCGCAGCAGGGCCTCGGGGAACAGCACGGCCACCACCGAGATGATGAGCGTGATGCCCCCGCTGAACAGGCACCCCCACCAGAAGATCTCCTTCACCCGGTGGTGGTGACCCGCCCCCAGGTTCTGTCCGGCCAGGGTCGAGATCGCCATACCGAACGTCATGGCTGGCATGAACGCAATCTGATCAATGCGCGAGGCCGCGCCAAAGGCGGCGGTGGCCACCTCTCCAAAGCCGTTGACGATGCCGGTGACCAGCACGATGCCAATGGAGATGAAGGACTGCTGCACGGACGAGGGCAGGCCAATCCGCAGCGTCTGCCAGGTGACCGGCCCCAGGTGGCTCAAGCGCGGCCAGGCCGGAGCCACAGGGCTTTTCTTCCTGCGGAGCCAGACGATCAGGGCCAAGAGCAGCCCAATCTGGGAGACCAGGGAGGCCCACGCCGTGCCGACCAGGCCCAGCTTCGGGAGCCCCAGCCATCCGAACATCAGCACCGGATCGAGCGCCGTGGTGGCGAGGAGGGAGCCGACCTGGAAGTAGAGCGGCGTCTTCGAGTCGCCCACCCCTTGGAGCATGCTCCGGATGACGAACACCCCGAAGCTGAAGGGAAGGGTGAGCAAGAAGACCCGTAGGTAGCTCACGGAGGGCTCGAAGATGTCCTCGGGCGTGTCCATGGCGCGCAGGATGCTCGGAGCGAGCAGCTCTCCCAGCACCGTGAGCACGATGGCCAGGCTGTAGATCAGCACCGTGGAGCTGTCGACGACTTGGCGCAGTGCGTCCATCCGTTTGGCGCCATAGTTCTGCGACACGAGGATGTTGGTCGCCATCGTGAGCCCCATGCCGATGGCGGCCAGGACGAAGATGACGGGGAAGCTCACCGTCACCGTGGCCAGGGCGGCGGTGCCCAGAAACTGGCCGACCCAGATGGCGTTGACGAAGCTGTAAGCTGTTTGCAGGAAGCTCCCCACGAGCATGGGGATGGAGAAGGCCACCATATGGCGGGGGATGCTGCCGGTGGTCAGATCACGTCCAAAGCCGGGACTCATGGACTGGGGCTTGTACACTGGAAATGGGCCGGAAGGGGCCCCCCTGGCACAGGCGTCGTCCTGATCGGGCAGAATGTCATTGGGCGCTCATCAGGAGCGGGCGCCCGGGAGAGAGGGCGGCATGCGCATCTGCTTCTGGGGCACCCGTGGTTCCTTGCCAAAGCCTGGTCCCACCACCCTGCGCTATGGCGGTAACACCTCGTGCGTCGAGGTGCGTACCCCAGGCGGGGCGTGCATCGTGTTCGATTGTGGGACGGGAGCCCAAGCGCTCGGGCAGGAGCTCATGGCGGGGCCCAAGCCCGTTCGCGGGCACCTGTTCATCGGCCACACCCACTGGGACCACATCCAGGGATTGCCGTTCTTCTCGCCCCTGTTCGTCCCCGGTAACGAGTGGGACATCTACGCCCCCAAGGGCATGGAGGGCGAGCTCCAGCAGACGCTCGCCGGGCAGATGCAGTACACCTACTTCCCGGTCCCCCTGGACTCGCTGGGCGCCACGCTGCGCTACCACGAGCTGCTCGAGCAGACGGTGGCGGTGGAGGACGCGCTCATCACCAGCCGCTACCTCAACCACCCGGCGCTCACGCTGGGCTACCGCGTGGAGGTGGGCGGGGCGACGTTCGCCTATGTCACCGACCATGAGCCCCATGGCCGCACCCAGGCTTGTGGGCGCGGCCAGGCGGAAGGCTGGCACCACCCGGAGGACAGCCGGCACCTGGAGTTCATCCGCGGCGTGGACCTGCTGGTGCACGACGCGCAGTACACGGCGGCCGAGTACCCCAGCAAGATCGGCTGGGGACACAGCACCGTGGAGTACCTGGTCGACATCGCCTGCGACGCGGGGGTGAAGCGCCTGGGGCTGTTCCACCACGACCCGATGCGCACGGACGAGCAGTTGGACCGGGTGGTGGAGATGGCCCAGGAGCGGGCGGCGCGGCTGGGCAGTCCGCTGGAGATCTTCGCCGCCGCCGAGCGGGAGAGCATCGAGCTGGCGGGGCGGGCCTCGCGGAGGATGCGCGCGGTGGGGGCTCGCCCGAACCTGACGCCCGTGCCACTGCCGGCCGAGCTGTCCCCCCCCACCCGCGGGCAGCGCGTGGCGCTGGCGATCCGCCATGAGCCCACGGCCCGGCTGGTGCGCGAGGCGCTCGCGGAGGACGGGCTGGTGGCCACCGAGATCGGCAAGCTGTCGGAGCTCCCGCTGCTCGCGGAAGAGCACCCGGCGCTCGTGATTATCGAGCACGGTCCTGGCGCGCAGGACGGGATGGAGTACTGCCGCGAGCTGCGCGCCATGACGCAGTACGATCTGCATGACGTGCCCATCGTCCTCGTGGTGGATGCGACGCACCCGGAGGATCTGGCCCGGGGCTATTTGACGGGAGTTACGGACTGGCTGGTCCGGCCCTTCAACCCCGCGCATGTGCGCACCAAGGCGCGCGCCTGGATGCTCCGCTCGCGCCTGCGCTGGAGCCCGGCGGATCTGCCGGCCAACGAGATCGATCGCATTGCGGCGCTGGAGGAGCTGGACGTCTTGAGAGCGGGGCGGGAGGAGCGCTTCGATCGGATCGCCCGCATCGCGGCCCGGGTGCTGGACGTGCCCGTGTCGGCGGTGAACCTCATCAACCGGGACCAGCAGGTGTGCAAGGGGATGAACTGCGAGGGGCCGGACATCCTCCCGCGGGCCATCTCCCTGTGCGCGCACACGATCCTGGGCCGGGACGTGATGGTCATCCCGGACTCGCGGGAGGACGAGCGCTTCGGAGACAACCTGCTCTTCACCAAGTACCACTACCGCTTCTACGCCGGTGTTCCCCTCCGGACGTCCCAGGGCCACGCCGTGGGCACCCTGTGCCTCTTCGACAGCCGCCCTCGGCACCTGCAGCCCGAGGATCACCAGGCCCTGGAAGACCTGGCGGTCATCGCCCAGCGCGAGCTGCAGGAAATTCGCGACTGAGCATGCAGCCCCATCCCTGGTACGAAGACGCGCAGTTGCTCCGAACGCTCCCGCTCCACCTGAGCGTGTATGGCGCGTACCTGCGGCGGATGATCGACCCGGAGACGCAGTTGGCGCGGGGAGGCTCGTTCCTGCTGCGGCGGATGCAGGACCTCATCCGATGGCGAGGCCTGCCGCGAGAGCAGGCGTTCCGAGTGGACGGGCTGACCGTACACGTGGACCTGCTCGACAACCGGTGGCTCTGGGTGCTGGGCGAACTGCAGGGGAGGGGCGCGGAGGCGCAGCTCATCGAGCGGACGCTCGGGCCCGGCGGGATGATGCTGGACATTGGCGCCAACCACGGCAGCTACACGCTCCTGGCGGGCCGGCGCGTGGGCCCCACGGGGCGCGTGGTGGCCTTCGAGCCGCAGCCCCTGCTCGCGCGGCTGCTGCGCCAGTCTCTGGCGTCCAATGGGATGCGGCAGGGGACTGTGCACGAGCTGGCACTCGGAGAGCAGGCTGGCGCGTCGACCTTCTTCATTCCGGCGGCGGGGTCTGGCTCGGGCGGGCTGCACGCGGCCTTCTCCGCGCAAGGGCGGCATGAGCGCTTGGAGGTCCGTGTGGCTCGGCTCGACGAGCTTCTCCCGGAGCCCATCCCTCGGGAGAACGCGCTGGTGAAGATGGACTGCGAGGGCGGCGAGCTCGGGGCCCTGCGCGGGGGACGGCGGGCGCTGTCATCGCTTCCGCCCCTGTTGCTCGAGCTGAACGCCCAGGCTGCTACTGCTGCGGGCTCCTCGCTGGCCGAGCTTCGCGACGAGCTGCAGACCATCGGCTACCGCCACTGTGCCGAGCTGTCCGCGCCGTCGCGCTCCGAGCCGCTGGCAACCCTGCCGCTCCAGCCCCTGCGCAACGTGGTGGTGCTGGCCTGAGGGAGCTGGCGCTCCGAAGAGCCCCGACATTCCCCCCGATGTCTACGAGGCGAGGGCCTCGCGCGCTGCCTCCGAGCGCTCCAGGGTGGGCAGCGCGTCCGGACGATCCCAGATGACGAAGTGGCTGCAGCCGTCCAACTTCACCACGTTCAGCGCGGGGCCCGCCTTCTGGGCGCTCTCCAGCATGGAGTGGGTGTCCAGCACCCGGTCCTTCCCCGGCACCAGCACCGTGCCCCGCGCGAGGTTCTGGTAGAGCGACACGTCGCGCGCCTTCATCCAGGAGTCGAGCTCCTTCAGGTTGGCCGCCATGGTGGCCACGCGCTTCGGGTTGAACGGGAAGGCCGTGATGAGCTCGCGCTTCCGAGTGTTCTCCAGCGGGCCCCAGGCGCCCCGGTTGCGCCGCGAGATGGGCTCCCGCTGCCACAGGGGCAGCACGAACGGCAGGAACCAGCGCTGCGTGGCGGTCGTGGGCACATAGGGGCGCGCCTGCGGGAGCACGGGCGCCTCGAGCACCACTTCCACCTGCTTGAACAGGTCCGGCCGCAGGGCCGCCGCCTCCAGGATGACGGCGCCGCCTCGCGAGTGCCCATGGACGCGGATGCGCTGGGTCCTCGGCAGGTGCTCCAAGGCCTGCACCAGCACGGCGGCGTCGTAGGCGATGGAGCCCTCCTCCTGGGTGGGCACCTTCACCCACGGAGCTGTCTTGTACCGAGGCTGGGTGATGGGCAGGTGGTAGTCGCAGCTTGTCAGCAGGATGAGCTGCAGGTCCGGGTCGCGGTAGTGGTCCGTGAAGTAGCGCAGGTCACCCACGAACCCGTGCATGCCGATGACGGTGGCGCGCGGGTTCTCGCAGCGGCGCTCGGCGATGGCCGCCTTGCCCACGGTGTAGACGTCGCCATCGAAGGACTCGGGCGGGGGCGGGGGGCCCTCCCGGTACAGCAGCCACTGCCGCAGGCCCAGCACGGTGGCGACGAGGACAGCGAGCACTCCAAGAAGCAGGGACATGCGTTGGCGGCGTAGCATGAGCGCCTCGATGCTGCGAGCAAGACCCGGCAGGTCATGACGCTCTGGGTCATATGCTTTGTTGCTCGCCCGCTGAATGGAGGGGTGCTGAGCTTCACCCAACCCTGGAGCCCCGCTACGCTCCGAGGCTCCGATTCCCAGCCCAGGAGACGCGTCGATGGAGAAGGTGTGGCTGAAGCATTACCCCCAGGGTGTGCCGAGCGAGATCAACCCCAGCGAGTACCCCTCCCTCGTGCACCTGCTGGAGGAGTCCTTCCGGAAGAATGCCTCCCGCCGCGCCTTCGTCTGCATGGACAAGGCGCTGACCTACGCTGAGTTGGACCGGCTGTCCCGCCAGCTCGGAGCGTGGCTGCAGTCGCGCGGGCTGGCACCGAAGTCCCGGGTCGCCCTGATGATGCCCAACATCCTGCAGTACCCGGTCGCCCTGGCCGCGGTGCTGCGCGCGGGCTACATCGTGGTCAACGTCAACCCGCTCTACACCCCTCGCGAGCTCGAGCACCAACTGAAGGACAGCGGCGCCGAGGCCATCATCATCCTCGAGAACTTCGCCAGCACCCTCCAGAAGGTGTTGGACAAGGCGCCGGTCAAGCACGTGGTGGTGGCCACCATGGGTGACTTGCTGGGCACCGTGAAGGGGACGATCGTCAACTTCGTCGTCCGCCGCGTGAAGAAGCTGGTGCCGGAGTGGTCCCTGCCGGGCAGCACCTCGTTCAGCGCGGCGCTGGCGGAGGGCCAGAGACTCACGCTCAAGCCGGCGGAGCTGAAGCCGGACGACGTGGCCTTCCTCCAGTACACGGGGGGCACCACGGGCGTGTCCAAGGGGGCCACGCTGCTGCACCGCAACGTGGTGGCCAACGTGCTCCAGTCCGAGGCGTGGATGCAGCCCTCGCTGCGCAAGGGCGCGCCCATCGATCAGATCATCATGGTGACGGCGCTGCCGCTGTACCACATCTTCGCGCTCACGGTGTGCTGCCTGCTCGTCATGCGCAGCGGCGGGATGGCCCTGCTCATCCCCAATGCGCGCGACATTGCCGGCCTGCTGAAGGACCTCCGCAAGTGGAAGGTCCACATGCTGCCGGCGGTGAACACGCTCTACAACGCGATGCTCAACCACCCAGACTTCGACAAGGTGGACTTCTCCGATCTGCGCGTGGCGAACGGCGGTGGCATGGCGGTGCAGGAGGCCGTGGCCCGCAAGTGGCTGGAGCGCACGAAGTGCCCCATCGTGGAGGGGTATGGGCTCTCGGAGACCTCTCCGTCGGTGACTTGCAACCCGACCGACACGGACATCTTCACGGGCACCATCGGACTGCCGCTGCCGTCCACCGAGCTCGAGCTGCGCGACGATGACGGCAAGTCGGTGCCGCTGGGCCAGCCCGGAGAGATCTGCGTCCGCGGCCCGCAGGTGATGGCGGGCTACTGGAACCGGCCGGATGAGACGGCGCGGGTGATGACCTCGGATGGTTTTCTGAAGACGGGCGACGTCGGCGTCATGGACGAGCGCGGCTACACGAAGATCGTGGACCGCAAGAAGGACATGATCCTGGTGTCCGGCTTCAACGTGTACCCGAACGAGCTCGAGGGCGTGGTGATGGAGTGTCCGGGAGTGCTGGAGGTCGCGGCGGTAGGCGTACCAGACGAGCACTCGGGCGAGGTGGTCAAGCTGTTCATCGTCAAGAAGGACCCGGCGCTGACCGAGGAGGCCGTGCGCGAGTTCTGCAAGGAGCGGCTGACCGGCTACAAGCGCCCGAAGCACATCGAGTTCCGCACGGACCTGCCCAAGACGAACGTGGGCAAGATCCTGCGCCGCGAGCTGCGGGAGAAGAAGTCAGCATGAGCAGGGTCAGCCGCAGGAGTGTGTTACAGGGCGCCGCAGCGCTGGGTGCGGCGACGGCGTTGGGCTGCAGCCGGACGGAAGTGCTGAACCCAGAGCCCCAGGGTGGGCTCTCCAAGGAGGGAGTCGAGCGCATGCATTCCGTGATGGCGGCCCATGTGGAGCGGGGAGAGCTGCCGGGCGTCGTGACGCTGCTGGCTCGGGGCGACGAGGTGCGCGCGGATGCGATCGGCACGCTGGCCTTTGGGAACTCGGCCCCGATGCGGCGCGACACGATCTTCCGGATCGCCTCGCTGACGAAGCCGATCTCAGGCGCTGCGGCGATGATCCTGGTGGAGGAGGGGAAGCTCCGCCTCGACGAGCCGGTGGACCGATTGTTGCCGGAGCTTGCCAACCGACGGGTGCTCAAGCGCCTCGATGGGCCTGTGGATGACACCGTGCCCGCGAACCGCCCGATCCTCGTCAGTGATCTCCTGACGGTGCGCATGGGCACGGGGGCGATCATGGCGCAGGGCCAGTATCCGATCGTCCAGGCGATGACGGAGCAGGGCGTTGCGGTCGGTCCGTGGTTGCCCAAGGCGCCGAGCATGGACGCGTGGATCCGCAGCCTGGGCTCCCTGCCGCTGATGCGTCAGCCGGGCGAGGCCTGGATGTATGACACGGGCATGACCGTGCTGGGCGTGCTGCTCTCGCGCGCTGCGGGCCAGCCGCTCGAGGCCTTCATGCGAGAGCGCATCTTCGAGCCGCTGGGCATGAAGGACACCGGCTTCAGTGTCCCGGCTGAGAAGCTCGACCGGCTGTGCACCGCCTACTTCCGGACTCCCGGTGCGGAGAAGTTCGAGGTCTTCGATCCCGCGGGTACGGAGAGCCAGTTCAGCCGCCCACCGGGCATGCCGTCCGCGTCCGGTGGCCTCGTCTCCACGGCCGACGACTACCTCGCCTTCGCGCGGATGATGCTGAACAAGGGCGCGTATGGCGGGAAGCGCCTCCTGTCGGAGCGCTCGGTGGAGCTGATGACCACCGACCACATCACTCCCGAGCAGAAGGCCGTGTCGCCTTTCTCCACCGGCTTCTGGGACAAGCGCGGCTGGGGTTATGCGCTCTCCATCGTGAAGCAGCACGAGCCTGGGGATCCCCGTGGCTTTGGCTGGGACGGCGGGTACGGGACCTCGTGCTACTGGGATCCCCAGACCGGGCTCATTGGCGTGCTGATGACGCAGCGACTGATGGACTCTCCGAATCCACCCGCCGCCTTCGTGGACTTCTGGCGCTCGGCCTATGAGGCCCTCTGACTCAGGGCGTGAAGACGAGCCCGTCGAGGACACCGTAGGTATAGAGGGCCGCGAAGGCGTAGGCCGACACGAGGTAGGACGTGTTGAGCCTGCGGGCCGTCCGCGCATCCGAGGCGCTGTACAGCCCGTCCCGTCCCCGCAGCGACAGCGCCGTGCTCAGCGAGACCGCGGAGACTGTGAGGCACGTCCCCTGAGTCACCGCGAGCATGGTGCCCTTCGTCCGCTGGCCGTGCTGGAAGTGGCCGACGCCGAATGGCATCAGGTACCAGCTCTTTGAGGGAATGGGAGGGGAAGCCTGGGCGGAAGGTGGCGCCTGGACTGGAGGAGGGGAGGGCACGAGGATCGGACGGCGGCGCTCGGCGGCCAGCGCGGCGATGCGCTCGCGGTGCATCGTGCGCACGCGCTCCACGAAGGTGATGAAGTCCGGTGGGTACAGCAGGGGATCCAGCTTCGTGTCGCGGCTCGCGGCGAGTCCCAGCACGGCCTCGTGCTCCGCTCGGGAGGTGTCTTCCTGGGCGTGGTACGTGGCGGCCAGCAGCAGGTGGGCCTCGGACTCCAGGGCTTCACCGTCGAGCCGAAGAGGGTAGAGGAGCGCCTCCAGCTCGGTGCGCGCCTGCGCCAGCTCGCCAGACTGGTACGCCGCCCGGGCCGGGTCCAGCGGAGAGGCGGCTGCGAGCACCATGGCCACGATGAGGCCCGTCATGGAGTCCCCTCCAGCATCACCTCGATGCGCTTGCCAGCCACCGCGTCCACCTCGCGCTGCAGGGGCGGCACTCCCGGCAGGCGGGCCGAGATGACATGCCGTCCGTGCTCGACATACACGGGGCCCGGCAGTGGCGCGATGCCCGTCTCCACTCCGTCGATGAAGACGCGGGCGCCCGAGGGCGCGGTGATGATCACCTCGGCCTTGTACACCCGGAGCGCCACCTCCCGGGTCACCGTCTCCCCTGCGGCCACCTGGAGGACTTCCTCCATCGGTTCACACAGCGGGTTGACGAGGCGCAGGCGGTGCTCTCCCGGAGAGAGGTTCACCTCGCGCACGCGGGGCGTGTAGCCCCGGCTCAGGCCGTCCACGAACACCTCGGCCCAGGGGCGCACCGTCAGCTTCAGAGTCGCGGGCCTCGCGGGCTCTTGCTCCTGGGAGACTGAGGGAGCGGGGAGCTGGGGAGGCGCTGGAGAAGGGGACGAGGCAGGCGCCTCACGCGGAGCCGGGGCTCGAGTTGCCGAGGCGCTCTTCTTCTTGGGCTCCGGGCGCGGAGCCACTCGGTCAGGCTCGGGCGCGGGAGGAGCCGCTTCCTGGGCCGTCGCCGGTGGAGGGCTGGGGACGGTGGGACGGTTCTCCGGGCGGGGCTCCGTGCTTCGCGTCTCCTGAGCGCGCTGCTCGGGTTGAGCGATGGGCTGGGGCTCAGGCGGATTCGCGAGCCACCGGTTCGCGGCCCACGCCAGTGCTCCCGTGACCACGAGGGAGGCCGCCAGTGCCGAGCCCACCGCGACCACCTTCTTCCTCCGAGACTTCGGACGGTGGCGCAGCAGCGCGGCGACCTCGGGCGAGTCCGGCCGGAGCGCCAGCGCTCCATTGAGCAACTTCGCGGCCTTGGCTCCCTGTCCTTCCTCCAGCAGCGCGCGGGCTTCGCTCAACAACTGCTGGAAGCGGGCTTCGCGCCGACGCGCGCTGTAGCTCTGAGGATCCTGGAAGAACGCCCGGGACTCCTCGGCCGGAGGCCCGGCGATGCGGCCCACCACCTCTTCCAGCAGTGGCGCGAGCTCGCCTCCGTGGGCAGGGCGATCTCGCGGATCCCTCGCGAGGCAGCGCGAGACCAGGGCGCTCAGCGGCTCGGGCGTTCCCGGGACGAGCTCGCTCAAGGGCGGCACATCCTTCGTGAGCACTGAGGCCGCCAGGTGCGCAGCCCCTTTTCCTCCATGCGGCGTGGTGCCCGTGCACAGCTCGAAGAGCATGACGCCCACCGCGTACACGTCCGAGGCCGGTGAGAAGGCGCCGGTGTCGATGCGCTCGGGAGCCATGTACGGCAGCGAGCCCGTGATGGCGCCGGTGCTCGTCAGCCGCTCCTGATCCGCCAGCGCGGCGATGCCGAAGTCCGCCAGCTTCAGCGGGCCGCCCCGGGCCACCAGCACGTTCTCCGGCTTCACGTCCCGGTGCACGATTCCCCGTGCATGGGCCTCGCCGAGCGCCTGGGCCAGCGCCCAGCCCAGCACCGCCGCGGACTCGGGAGGCACGGGGGCGAGCCGCTGGGACAGCTCCCGCAGGCTCTCGCCCTGCACCCACTCGCACACCAGGAAGGGGCCGCGCGCCGAGTCCTCGCCGAAGTCGTGGATCTCCAACACGTAGGGGTGCTTGAGCGAGGCCACCAGCGCGGCCTCCCGGCGGAAGCGCTCAGTCCGGCGCGCGTCTCCGCCCGGGTGCATCACCTTCACCGCCACCCGGCGCGCCAGCCGCAAGTCCGTGGCCAGGAAGACCGTGGCCATACCTCCGCGTCCCAGCTCCTGCTCCAACTGGTAGCGGCCGGCCAGCAGTTCACCCGTCATCCCGGGCGCATTCTAGAGCCGGGCTCCCAGGGAGCAACCTCCGCCGCCTCACAGCTTGCAGGCTCTCTTGTTCGTGGAGCCCACTTGCTCGCACACTCCCACTTCGCCTCTGGGGCAGTCCTGGTCGAACACGCATGGCAGGCGGCAGAGCTCCTGTCCTCCGGTGTTCACGCAGAAGCCACAGCCGCATTCCATGGAGTCCGAGCAGGGGCGCCCCACTGTCTCCGGCGGGGCCGTGCACTTCGCCACGCAGAACTTGTCCGGGCTGCACTGGTAGCCGACCGGACAATACGGGTCCAGGGTGCAGTACTTCACGCAGACGTTGCGCAGGGCGCTGCAGGTTGCAGTCCACGGACACTCGTAGCTTTCGTAGCACCTCTCGCCAAGCCGAGACCCGAGCTCGCACTGCTGTGTCCTCTCGCCGCAGCGCCAGTCCTCCGGGCACTCCGTGTCGGCGGCACACTTCTTCACGCCTCCATCTATTCCCCCATCCGTCCCTGCATCCCCGGTGCCCGAGGAGGGCGTGCACAGGCCAGACGCGCACACCTCGTTGTCGCCGCAAGAGGAGGCGTCCTCGCAACGGACCTGGATGTCGAGCGGACACCCGAGCCACACCGTGCTCAGGAGCGTGGCAATGAGGAGGAAGGTGCGCCGGTGCATGGGGCTCATTCTCCCTCACCCAGGTAGCGGAACAACGAGCGCAGTCCGATGCCGAGCGCCTGTGCCGCCTCCTTCTTGCTCCCGCCGCTGCGGGCGATGGCCTCGCGCACATAGCGGAGCACGAAGGCGTCACGGGCCTCGTCCAGTGGCTGCAGCGGCGTCTGCTCTCCGCCGAGCTCCAGGTCCGCCGGGCCGATGAGCTCTCCCGAGGCCAGGATCGCCGCGCGCCGCACCCGCGACACCAACTCGCGCACGTTGCCGGGGAAGGGGTGGCCTCGTAGGGCCTCGGTGGCCTTCTGGGTGAAGCCCTTCGCGCGGCGCCCCTCCTGGGTCAGCACATGGTGGGCGATGAGCAGCACGTCATCGCCGCGCTCGCGCAGGGGCGGCACCTCCACGCGCACCTCCTCCAGCCGGAAGAGGAGGTCCTCCCGGAAGAGGCCCTGCTGCACCAGCGACTTGAGTGGCTTGTGCGTGGCCGAGATGATGCGCATGTCCACCTTGCGCGGGTGGTTCTCGCCGAGCCGGGTGACTTCGCGCTCCTGCACCACCCGCAGCAGCCGGGACTGAAGCGAGCGCGGCATGTCGCCGATCTCGTCCAGGAAGAGCGTGCCTCCGTCCGCCGCCTCCACCAGTCCGGGCCGATCCGCCCCCGCGCCCGAGAAGGCGCCGCGTGCGTGGCCGAACAGCTCGCGCTCGATGAGCGACTCGGGAAGCGCTGCGCAGTTGATGGCCACGAGACGCCCGCGCCGTCCGCTGCGCCGGTGAAGCGCCCGGGCCACGCCCTCCTTGCCTGTGCCAGTCTCTCCTTGAATGAGCACGTTGAGCGCGGTGGGCCCCAGGCGCTCCACCTGCCGGTACAGCTCGCTCATGGGGCGGGACTCGCCGATGAGCCCCTCGAAGGTGGCCGCCTGGATCCGCTGCGTGAGGTTGTCCACCTGCGCGCGCAGGTCCGTCAGCTCGCGCGAGGTGGCCAGCAGCAGCGCCGCCAGCGCGGAGAGGGCCATGGCCTCCTCCAGCTCCACGGCGGAGAAGGGAGGGCTGCCCGCGCGCCGTCCGAGGTACACGGCCGAGAGCGGCGCAGGCCCCGCGCGGAGGGGGATCACCAGCGCGGAGGTGAGGCGCAGGGCCACGACGCTCGGAGCGCTCGCGAGCGCCTGATCCACTGCCACGTCCGGCACCAGCACGGGCGCTCCCGAGGCCACCACCCGATCCACCAGGCTGTCCACCACGGCCGCGTCGGGCACTGGGCCGGTGGCGCACAGCACCTGGCGGCGCGCCCCTTCCGCCGACACCAGGAAGCCCACGTCCGCGCCGGCCGCCTCCGCCAGCCCGCGCATGGCCGTCTCCAGCAGCTCCGGGGCAGGGCGCTGCAACAGCAGCCGGGAGGCAAAGCCCGCCAGCACCGAGAGCACTCGTCCGGAGGAAGCGGCTCTGGAGGGAGGACTCGCGGGAACCTGCGTCTCCTCGGGAGCGAGCAGGGTGAGCGTGGCGCTGCCCAAGGAGAAGGAGTCGCCGGGGGCGAGCCTGGCCAGCTCCACGCGCTTGCCGCGCACGCGCACGTCACAGCCAGGGCCGGCGGGAGACACGGACCAACCCTGAGCGTCGCGGAACAGCAGGGCGTGGCTGGCCTTCACCCCGGAGGCGCGGAGGACGACGTCACAGGCGGAGTCGGTGCCCACGGACGCCACCGGCTTGTCCAGGGTGGTGCGGCGGCCATCCGGCAGAACCAGGAGGAAGGACATGAGGGCGCGAGAGCCCCAGCTTACTTCAGGTCCAGGCTCACCTGAGCGTGCGAGCCTTGGAGTCCGCCACGGAGATGGGCTCGGGCGGGAGTCCTCAAACACCTCCCCCTCTCATTAGAACCCGTGAAGCTTTTCTGGGTTGGAGGCGGCGGGAATCGAACCCACGCCGGGCGGTGCGAAAACCGCAGGTGAGCGAATTA
Source organism: Hyalangium minutum (assembly GCF_000737315.1). Lineage (GTDB taxonomy): Bacteria > Myxococcota > Myxococcia > Myxococcales > Myxococcaceae > Hyalangium > Hyalangium minutum. The sequence continues at coordinate 568,200 of NZ_JMCB01000008.1, read as the reverse complement.
GACCTCCTCGAACCTCGTGCCGGTAGCGGCCATGCGATCCAAGGCCTCCTTGATCTCCCCAGAGACGATCAGCGGGCCCGGCCACCCCTCGCACCGGAACACCTTGGCGCTTCCGACCTTGGACTTGTCGATGCGCAGTGCGTACATGATGGAATACCGCCTGACTGGATCAGGCTCCCCCGGGCGGCTGAACCGCGAAGCATTCTCGTCGATACAGGGGATGAGACGTGTGGCCACGAGGATGAGGTACTGATCCGGTTGGCCGTCCACATCCACGGGGATCAGTTGCACGTCGTCCGGGGCCAGTTCCGCGAAGATGGACGCAACTCGGACATGGACCACCGGGATGCGGATGCCCGCTTCTGTGAAGTCCAGCGGCTTGCCTGCGATCTCGACGGGGATTCTCAGGCGTTCTTTGACATGAACGGGTACCCCGATCCTGAACTGTCCGTCGTCCACTTGCTTAGTGTGACTGTCCGTCGGCATGTCAAGGTGCCATCGGTGCGGGACATTCACATCGTCGGCGAGTTCGAAGAAACGCTGGGACATGGGCTCCGTATGTAGCGCGGCTACTGCCGGGTGACGAGTTGGTTCAGCTCTGTTCCCGGGGTTGCGATGTCCTGAGCCAGATCCTTGAGGGCCTCCATCAGCTTCGCCCGGCACGTGACGACGCTGCGACAGGTCCGCGTCGCGTCATCCAGTGCATTGAAGACTATCTGGTGATACCGCTCGGGGTGCGGGCCGTAATGCCCCTGCAGAGGCATCTTGTTCGCAGGATTCTCCATCGACATTCCCGCCTTGGCGAAGACCTTCCGGAACCGCGGTGTCCACGCGCCCCCGCGTGCGGTGGACGTGTCGTTGCAGATGGTGGCGATGTGGTGCGTCTCGACACAAGGAGCCTTGCCGCCACTGCCCCGCGCCGCCATCGCCACCGCGTTCGCGGGAAGCGTGATACTCACGCCCTCGGCAGCCACCGCGATCTCCTGCACAGCCCCCAGCGCGGGCAGCGAGAATCCTGCCTGCCCCTCGGCCTGCATGGCCACCTGAGCCGAGCCGGGCAGCGTCGGCACCTTCGCCGCGAACAGCTGCGCCGTGGAGCCAATCGCCGCAACCAGCAGCATGGCGAACGCGCGCGCCGCCTCTCGCCCGATGATCTTCCCGAACCTCTCGCCCGCCTCGCGGAGCTGCTCGAAGGTGGTCGCGGCCTCTGCCGCCTCCGTCAACTCAGCCCAGCCCGTCACGAGGTTGTGGAGCGTGTCATAGCCCACATACAGGAGCAGCCCCACGCCCAGCACAGCCACCAGCCCAGGCGCCACGGGAGTCAGGGCCATGATCAGCAGCATCGAACCCAACGTCCACAGGGCCGCGCTGATGAGCGCGCGGAACTCCACCATCTCCCCGAGCGCCTTTTTCATCTCGTCCAGCACCGGGCTCTTGCTCATGGCCAGCGCCCAAACGTAGCGGCCTTGCATGTCCAGGTAGCGCCCTGCCACCAGCGCGCCCCCAAGACAATCTCCATAGAAGTTGTATGCGCTCTGGCACCAGAGCCGATAGCGCTCCGCCAGCTCCAAGTCTTCTTTCGTCAACGTGCCGTCCCAGGACTCACCGGGCCCATCTGGCGCCATCTTCTTTTCCCGCATCAGGTAGTGGTAGTAGCCGCTCTGCGGGCCCATTTGAAAAGCCCGCTCCGCCGTTTGGCGCGGCGTGCCTGTCAGCCGCACCTCGCGCGCAAGGCGCCTCACCGCCTGCTGGAATTCCTCTTCCTCCAGTTCCACCGGGTGCAGGTCAGCGGTGCGGGGCACGTGGACGACGGCCATACCCTGGCCGATGTCTTCCACGACGGGGACCCGAGGGACGCTGGCGCACCCCACCAACAACGCAAGGAACAGCGCTTCGGCCTTCCAGAGCATCCGCCATGGCAGCATGTGTCACCCGCTCTTGCGAGGAGGGGATCAGGGTAGAGGGCAGACACGGAGAAGAGGAGGAGCCACCGGGTGGTACTGTCCTTCACCTCCGGGCACCCTGCGGGGGCGGCCTCGCGCCCGAGGCTGACGGCTGGACACTCGCCACGTCCCTGCGCCCCCCACGTAGCGCCGCGCTGCGGACTGGCGCAGGATGGCCAGTCGATATCCGTGAGGACTCCGCCGGAGTTCCAGCGGTGCTCCGCGCTGCCTCCATCGGACGCGTGACCGTCACGCTGTCCCGTGACGCTGCGTGATGGTGAAGCACCTGGGCCTGGCCACGGCAGGTGAGAGGCTGGCGCCGGCGCGAGGGCCCCATAAGGCAGCGGGGTGTTGAGGCGCTCAAGACACCCCACAGGCCTCGGCGCCTGCCACGCACCTGAAGGGAGAGCACTCAGTCCCCTGGGCGGGGCCGGGTTAGCTGGCAGGGTCCCCCTTGCCGTGATGCCGAAAGGCGTTGAGCACCCTGCTCAAGTGGGAGTCTCGCGAGGAGCTGCCAGTGGGCCCTTCCCGCCAGGATCCCACACGTACTGCTCGGAGGGCGTCAGTTTCATGTTCGTGAAGCCATGCCGTTTGACGAACCAGGCGAAGCGCTCGGAGGAGAGGAGGCTGCCCTGCTCTCCTCGAGGGCGGAACAGCTCCTCGCCCTGCCAGGTGCCGGGTTCCAGGGCGAGACCGTGGATGGCGTCGACTCCTGTGGAGCGGCACTCGGAGCATGTGACGGGGGAGGTGCGGCGGAGCCGGCTGTGTGCCTCATCCACCGCGCCGCGGCCGAAGCAGGCGGTGACAGCGAAGTAGGGGGGCACGGCAGCGGGCCTGGGGCCTTTGCGCTTCCTCCGGACGCTCACCACCTCGACAGGGTGGAAGCCCTGAAGCCCCGACAATCCTTCTGCTCTGAAGGATTCGGCCATGCGCTCGGAGAGGAGGAAGTCATAGCCAGGGCCCTTCACGAAGTCACCGAGGGCCTGGCCAGAGAGTGCCAGCACGACGCGGTATGGTGGCAGCCACGACAGCATGCCCATGGGCTCACCGCACTGTGGGCACTGAGGGGCATCTCCTCGGTGGACAGGCTCCGCTTTCTCGAACTGGGTGTCGTACGGCCCCCGGATGTCATCCTCCAGCACGAAGAAGCGCGGATCACTTGGCGGGTCCGAAGCCATGGGGGAACCTCTTGAGCATGTCGGGGCGGTTGTAGATCTCGTGTAGTTCCTTCATGAACTGCTCCGCAGTTGCATTGCGGTTGCGTTCAAGCCAGGTGACGACCTCCGCATCTACGTTGCGGTGCCACTCCTGGTCGCGGCCTGGAGCAGCACAGCCGGTTCCGAGGAGCAGCAGGAAGAAGAGGAGGGGCATCGGGAGTGCCCACTGTACTCCGGGGAGGATGATGCCGGAGCGTCCCCAGCTCTCTCGAACCGCTACCGCTGGAATCCCACAGGCGGCCAAGTCTCACCAGTGAGACTTTTGTAACCTTCGCGCGCGAGTTCTTCGCCGCGCGCTGAAGCCTCCTAGGACGACTCGCCCACCACCGCGCGCCGGATGCCCTTCAGCTTGTCGGGGTTGCGCGTGACGTAGAGGGCGACGATCCGGCCGTCCTCGATGGCAAACGCCGTGGTCTGCAGCATTCCATCCGGATCCATCGTGACGTACGCGGGCAGGCCGTCGATGGTGCCCTCGTGCACGAGCTGCGCCGAGCCCACGGCTGGAATGCGCCACACCCCTTCGAAGAAGCGCACCAGCTTCTCCCGGCCGTAGATGGGATTGAGGACCGCCTTCACCTTGCCGCCGCCGTCGGCGTACAGGATGGCGTCCTGGGCCAGCAGGGCCTGGAGCGCCTGCGTGTCGCCGCTCCGGGACGCGGCATGGAACGCCGAGGCCAGCTCGTGGCCCTTCGCCTCCGTCACGGGGAAGCGGGGCCGGGCCTCCTGCACATGGTCCCGCGCCCGGCTGGCGAGCTGGCGGCACGCCGCGGGAGCGCGGTCGAGCGCCTTCGCCACCTGCTCGAAGTCCATGCCGAACACGTCGTGCAGGAGGAACGCGGCGCGCTCCAGCGGGGACAGGCGCTCCAGGGCCATCATCAGGGTCAGCGTCAAGTCATCGCCCTCCACTGTCTCGAGGATGGGCTCTGGAAGCCAGGTCCCCACGTACTCCTCGCGCCGCACGCGCGCGGACTTCAGGACGTCCAGGCACAGGCGCGTCACCGTGCGGACGAGCACGGCCTCGGCGTCCCGCACGACGTCGCGGTTCGTCTGGTGCCAACGCAGATACGCCTCCTGCACCACGTCCTCCGCCTCCGCGACGATGCCCAGCATCCGGTACGCGATGCGGAGCAGCCGGGGGCGGAGCGGGTCGAAGACGTCCGCAGGATTTGAATCAGGCGGCTTCACTGCGAGCGGTCACCGGGTGGATGGACCGGAAGCCGATGGCGAACCGGTTCCAGGAGTTGATGACACCAATCATGAGGGTCAGCTTCACGATCTCCTCTTCGGTGAAGTGCGGCTTGAGCGCAGCGTAGTCCTCATCCGGGGCATGTGTCGTGGAGACGAGCGTCAGGGCCTCGGTCCAGCCCAGGGCCGCCCGCTCGCGGTCGGTGTACAGCGGCGACTCACGCCAGCCGTCCAGAAGGTAGATGCGCTCCTCGGTCTCCCCATGTGCGCGGGCGTCGCGGGTGTGCATGTGGATGCAGAAGGCGCAGCCATTGAGCTGGGACGAGCGGATCTTGACGAGCTCGCGGAGGCTCGGCTCCAGCCCCAGGGCCTCCACCTTCTTGCTGAAATCCAACATGAGGTTGACGGCGTCCGGCGCGACCGCGAAGGCATTCATCCGGGGCTTCATGTGCAGGTCCTCGTTCTGGGGGGCGAAGTGCCCTTCCATTCCCAGGACGACGCAGCCGATGCCGCGTGTGACATGGCCATTTTAAAGGCCTAAAAGGACCCAGGAGGCGCCCTCGGATGAAGACCGTGAACGATGTGGAGACGCTCGAACGCCTGTACGGGGTTCCCGGGAAGTCGTCCGTGCTCAAGGAGGTGGACCACCTCCACCCCGCATACCGGCCCTTCATCGAGCGATCGCCGTTCATGGTCCTCGCCACGTCCGGCCCTGGAGGGCTGGATGCCTCGCCGCGAGGAGACCCCGCCGGGTTCGTGGTCATCGAGGACACGCGCACGCTGCTGCTGCCCGATCGCCGAGGCAACAACCGCATGGACTCGCTGCGGAACATCCTGGCGGATCCGCGCGTCGCGCTGCTGTTCTTCGTCCCGGGCGTGAACGAAACCCTGCGTGTCAACGGCCGGGCGAGCATCGTCATCGAGCCGTCCATGCTGGAGCGCTTCACCTTCGATGGGAAGGCGCCGCGCTCCGTGCTGCGCATCACCGTGGAGACGGTCTACTTCCAATGCAGCCGCGCGTTGGTCCGCTCCAGGCTTTGGGACCCGGCCCGGCACGTCACCCGCGCCGAGTTCCCAAGCCCCGGCTCCATCCTCGAGGCGCTGAGCCCGGATAACTTCGACGGCGGCGAGTACGACCGCGAGTTGCCCGGCCGGGTGAAGGCGACGCTGTACTGAGCATCAAGCGCCCGCGTCGAACACCGTGCCCCAGCTCCACGCCGCTCCGGCCAGAGACGCCGGAGTCACGAGGCCCAAGAGAAAGCCCAGCAACCCGGTGAGATTGCGAGGCCTCTCGGGAGGGAGGCGGCGGGAATCGAACCCGCATTAAGGCGGAAGCAAAACCCCAAGCAGGTCGCGCTGTTACCGGCTAATGCCTTGATCTCACAGTGGATCGTTCCTCCGCTCCGTCCCGTCTCGTCCCGTTCCATTCCCCGCTGGAGGGTTACACCGGGGGCACATGCGGCCCAACAGGGGCAATCCTCCCGCTCTGCTCCCGCCCGCTACGCCCAAGAGGGCTCCTGTCCTTCCTATGCACTGAGCCCTGCACGGCCCTCACGCGTCGCTCCCAACTCCGTGAGAATTCCCCGTCGGCCGGTTTTCACTCCGTGACGCTGTGGACCAGCGCCTCCAGAGACGAGGTGGGCTGAGCCGGGACGCCCGCTTCTCCATCATCAAGTTTGCTGGGCTTCTCAGAATGGAGGCGGTGGGAATCGAACCCTCAGCAAGGCACACTGGAGGCACATGCGTCCGGGGAGTGCGTGGCCACTTATCCCGTCTATGCGTTGACGATGATCTCTCAAATGCCCAACTGGCGAGCAATCTGTTTGTGCATCAGGCTTTTCTTCGTGGAAGGCCTGATAACGGCCTGCGTCAATTGCTCCAGCATAAGGGCCACCACTTACACCTGTTAAGATCTGCCTCGCCTATCGTGGCAACCGCACCCCAGGGTAGGTGCTAGGGGATAGCGAACCGTTTCTCAAGCTGCTTCCACTTCATAGCAGTCTCCTGTTCAAAGATGGCGCGGATCATTCCAGAGTGAACATTTTCCTTTCTTCCCATAAGGAAAAAGTCTTTGAGCGTGAGGTCATACTCGGGAGTCGTCGGCAAACACGTCGTCAACTTCTTGAGGAGATAGTAGGCCCGTTGTGCTTTTTCATGTCTATCGAGAGTAAGACTGGGGCGATCTAGCCCGCATGTTCTGATAGTCTCGAAACCGTAACGGCTACCTTTATAGGGAATGATTGCACCTGTAATGATGAATTGAAGGTGCCTCACTGGATCTGGACCAAAGAAAGGGTTTAGCAGTAGGGGTTTCTCTTTACTACGCGGCAAAGGAGGAAGTTTGCGGCGCTTGGCACGTACCGGAAAGAACGAGAGTTTCCATTGCTGATTACACACAAGGCATGCCAGTACGTAGTTCTTCCATTCGTAGACTAGCCACCAGTAGCCTCTGCGCGAAAGGAGCTTCTTTTTTCTCCCTTTGACTTTAGATAGCCCAGGAATCTCTTGACCCCATTTGGTACGGTCATCATGGAGTGCCCACACTTCTCCCTTAGGGTAGAAGTGATCGACGTCTCCATGTTGGGAGCCAGTAACGCGTACTTCACAGTAGCCACATTTTCCATGTGAGGCGACTGCGATGTTCCGCTTGTACTTGCTCCAAATATCCTCAAACTTCCATTTGCCCGGCTTCTTTTTCTTGAAGTGAGATTGAACTCGATCCTTGTGTGCCTTGACCGAAGCATCAAAACCTCTTGGCTTAGAGGGACGCGGGAAGCGGTCCATGACTCAAGGAGCCTTTTCCGACAGAGCTTGACGAATTCCTTCACGAAGCCTTGTTCGTTCATCTGGGGTCAGCGGAGTTGATGTGCTGGCCATGAGTTGTGCTGCGACGCTCAGCGCCATGCGGTCAAGAGATGTATCGGCAAAAGTGCTAAGGCGACTTTGCAGTTCGTTGCTCAATTGCTCAAGTTGGAGTTGCTCCGTTGCGCTGAGTCTTCGTCGCGCGAGTAGGCTCTGGTGTTTCTCCATAAGAGCCAACGTGTCTGCATCGAGAGTTGAACTCAAACCGAACCATTGGCCAGTCAGGAGTTGATCCACACGCAAGCCAGGCGGCACGTCCAATTGAATGGCTCGCACCCTTTTCGACTCTGGTTCCCGATCAAGGTGGTAGACCTCGCCTGATTCCAAGCCTCTTAGACAAAGCGGATCATGAGTAGTTGTAATGAATCGGACCCGAGGAAAAACTCGCCTTAAACTGCGCACAATACGTATTTTCCAAGTTGGGTGGAGGTGAACCTCAAGTTCATCAAGTAGTACCGTTCCTGCTACATGCTCCAGTGCAAAGCCGCCTCGTGAGAGGTTCACCATGATATGAGTGGCTAGTGCAACAATGGACTGGTAGCCATCGCTCAGTTCGTGCAGAGGAATCCGGGAACCCGACATCTCTATGAGCAGGCGGCCATTCTGACGGATGACGCGGTCCTCATCATCTAGAGAGAGGAGATCTTTGAGTGAGCGGGCCAGAAGGTCAAAGCCGCTATCTAAGAGTTGGCTAGTATCGGCAAGCCACTTCTCTGCATCGCCGAGCAGAGTTCTTGGGTGGAAAAGATTATCAACGCGCACGCTACGCGGTCGTTCGAGACGTGCAGTGCCCGGCGAGAGGAGCCTGGTTGAACCATAAGCAAGCAATGGAGAGTGTGCTCTGCCTCCTTGCTGCCGAAATGTACGAGACCGTCGACTGAAAGAAATTCTGACGGACTCACCATTGTCAAAGCGCACAAATACGACACCGGTGGAACTGCGCGAGCGCTGGTTGAGCACTGAAGAGGCATCAGGAATGAGACGGTTTCGAGTTGGCTCATCTACGAGGGCTAGAGCGACCGCTTTGAGGACACTGCTCTTCCCGACACCGTTCGGGCCAATTAGCATCAGCCATGGTTCGCGGCGTATGTCAGGGTCTTCTGTCTCGCTAGGCGAAGCTATTGCTGTCATCTCGTCGTCTACAAGGAAATCTCGATGCTCTAGACGAGGAAAGTCAAGTGCAAGGGAGTCGATGCCGCGGAAGTTCTCTATTTCTATTCGCGAGATCCACCCTGTTCGGAGCGATTCAGCTGCTTTTTCCAGCTTTCGAGGGATTTGATGCCCTCGCCTGATTTTCTTCTGTGCCGGAGGGACTTCCGTATGGAGAGCATCTCCTCGCAGGCGATGGAGAACGTGCCTAAGTGCCTGCCGCGCAACGGCTGCATAGGGAGCGCTGCTGTGCGTATAGCTTAAAAGCCTATCTCGAAGTCCAGCCTCAAGCCGATCATCGCCTGACACGCTTGTCTGCCTCTGGCTAGATATCCAGAGGCCGAGTTCCTGTGTGATGCGAGCATAATGATCCCGTCTCATGTGGACAAGACTAGGGCGATTGAGCTGCAGCACTTCAATGGTTACCTTGGCGTGTTCATCAAGAGGCTCTACTTGACCATTGGGCTGAAAGGCGAAGGATTGTTCGGGCTCGTCGTTGCAAGGATCGATAAGCAACCGGCCTTCTGACTCAAGTGCTTGTCCAAAGCTCTCGGGAACAGCCCGTTGGTGGCGCACCGGAAAAAGGTTGCGCTTGTATCGATTGCACTCAAGGCATGCCAGATAGAGATTGTCCCAAGTGGCCATCAGCCACCAATAGTGGATGGGCGAAATCTTCCTATCAAGGTTTGCAGCATCCATCCTCGGACGAAAGTGATCCACTGCGGTACTTCCTGTGGCTGCGACACTCGATTCACAATAGGCGCACTTGCCGTGGAATAGTTCGATTAGAGCAGGTCGCACCACATTCTTTAGGTTGACGAATTGGCCGAAGATGGCGGGGCGGCTTTGGCTCCTGAGGCTATCTGGATTGTTGAAAAAAAGCCGTGACTTATCGAGAAGAGATTGAGCCGCCGCGAAAAACTTCGGTGGAGGAGAGACGCGACTGCGGTCCACATGGATCATAAGAGCAATATACCCGCCCTATGGTCTATTGAGTAGCTGATGCTTTTCTAGGGCATCAAGGCACTGTTGGGTTGGCAAGATGGCGCCGTCTAATCCCGTGAGGAATCCGGGCGCCTGATCAACGTGCGCCGGACGGCTTGGTGTGGCGTGGGGGCTGCCCAAGGGGACGAGAAAGGAGCGTGGACCTGCCCGGGTCGGCTGCGGAAGCACTCTACGGCGCACCTAAAAATAGCCGCCGTTCGATAATGAAGTACGCGCACCTGTCGCCCGAGGCGCTCCCTCAAGCAGGGGCGGAGCCGGGGCTTACGGAAGAGAGCCCCGCCTTTGCCGCGACGGGGGAGGAGCCGAGGAAGGAGCGCACACCCCGTTTGAACTGGGCCGGGTTGCTGAAAAGGAGGTTCGCCCTGGAAGTGTTGGCGTGCTTGAGGTGTGGAGGCAGGCTTAAGGGTGTTGGCGTCTGTGAAGGGAGCAGGAGGGGTGAGAGCGATAGTGGAGCACCTGGGGTTGCCCCCGGCGAGTGAGCACCTGGCCCCTGCGCGAGGGCCGCCCCAGAGCGCGTGGTGTTGAAGCTCAAGCCGCCCCAGCCAGCCAAGAGAGCCAGGCACCTGCCGCGCCCCTCCTGGGAAGGCGGCTGGGGTAGGCGTGTACCTCAAAGTGGCTGCGCGGCCTCTCCACCGGCTTGGCACACAGCCCACATGTCCCCCTCTGCGGTCGTCCTCGGCCCTCCTCGGCCCCTCTGCACCAGCCCTCACCCTCAGCACAGCTCCTATCTGTCTTAGAACCTGGAATCTGTAGAGCCAGCGCGTGTCCAGGCTCGCATGCTGGCTCGGTAGAAGCCCGCCAGGATGGCGGCCCCGCAGCCCTTGGCGTTCAGCGCCCCGGCAGAAGTAAGGCCCCCACTGGGGTGCGCTCCACCCTCAACATGGCTTCTATCCCGCCTAGAAGCGGCTCGTCGGGCTGGTCGCCGAACGCGCGGTTCGCGAGGCCCTGGGGGCCCATCAAGCGGCCCCTTCCTTCCCTCGCCTTAGCGCCGGCTCATGCGGCCGGCTGCAGGACGACCTTGGTCCATCCCCTGTCGCGCTTGTCGAAGTGCAGGTAGCCGTCCGGCGCCTTGTCGAGCGGGAGCGTGTGCGAGACGATCCACGAGGGCTTCACCTTGTCCAGGTGGATGAGCTCGCGCAGCTGGCGGTTGTAGGCCTTCACGTTGCACTGGCCGGTCGCCACGCGCTGCCCCTTGAACCAGAGCATGCCCCAGTCGAAGACGATTTCACCCTGCCTGGCCAGGGGGTCCGGGCCGCCGGGGTCATTGGGGATGAAGACGCCCACCACGCCGATGCCGCCGGTGAACTTCACCGCCTTCACCAGGTTGTTCATCGTCAGGTTGGGGTGCTCCCTCCCCTGCGGGTCGTGCGCCTGGTAGCCCACGCACTCGCAGCCGCGGTCGGCGCCCTTGCCGTGGGTGAGCTCCTTCACCCGCTCGACGGGGTCCACCTTCGAGTAGTCGATGGGGATGGCGCCAATCTTCTCGGCAAGAGCGAGCCGGTCCGGATGGCAGTCGACGACCATCACCTTGCTCGCGCTCTTGATGGTGGCGGAGAGCGCGGCCATCTGTCCCACGGGCCCTCCACCGAAGATGACGACGGATTCGCCCGGCATGAGCCCGGCGAGCTCGGTGACGTGGTAGCCGGTGGGGAAGATGTCGGCGAGCATCACGTAGTCGAGCTGCTTCTCCTCGGCGTCCTCTGGCAGCCGCAGGCAGTTGAAGTCGGCCCAGGGCACGCGCAGGTACTCGGCCTGCCCGCCATTGTAGGGCCCCATGTCTGCGAAGCCGTAGGCGGCGCCGGCCGTCCCCGACGGGTTGGCGTTGAGGCAGAAGGCGGTCAGGCCGTGCTCGCAGTTCTCGCAGTGGCCACAGCTGACGTTGAAGGGAACGGCCACCCAGTCGCCCACCTTCAGCTTGTCCACCGCCGAGCCGACCTCGACCACCTCTCCGAGGTTCTCGTGCCCGAGCACCCGGCCCGACTCCATGTCGGTGCGGCCTTCGTACATGTGCAGGTCGGAGCCGCAGATGTTGGTACTGCGAATGCGCACCACTACATCGGTGGGCCGCTCAATCTTCGCGTCCGGCACTTCTTTCACACTGACCTTGCGCGGTCCCTCGTAGACGAGTGCCTTCATGGTGTCTCCCTGTGCATGGCATTGCAGTAGTCCTCGACAAGCCTTGGCAGGAACGCACGTCATGACAACCCGCCTCACAGAGGGAGCCGGACGCGCGGCGGGAGGGGGACCGACGCACTGCAGGGCCTGCCCTGGTGTCTGCTGCCTGCGGACTCGTGCAGGAGGATGGGCAGCGTCCCGTCGTCGGGGCCGTCGTGCGGCGGGGAGCCGCGGCCCATGTACCGCTGGTCCGCGCGCTTCACGCTCGCGCTCGCCCCCGAGGACTCTCGTTGCGATGCCGTCACGGGGCCCCTGCGCCCCCTACATGCGCGAATGGGGCCGGCCCATGCGCGGCACGCGACCGCCTTCCCAGGGAAGCCCCGTCATCGGCTCGATGTCGGGCCCCATCCGCTGCTCGATGGCGGCGAGCAGCGCTTCGGCCGTGTAGGCGCCGTTGTGGCGCTCCCCGTTGATGAAAAAGGTCGGGGTACCGTTCACGCCACTGCGCACGCCCTCGATGAAGTCGCGCTGGACCTTCGGCAGGCAGCGGTGCTCCTGGAGGTCGCGAGTGAAGCGGCCCATGTCGAGCCCCAGGTCGGCCGCGTACGTCAGCAGCGCGGGAGCCTCCAGGTTCTGCTGGTTCTGGAAGAGCATGTCGTGCATCTCCCAGAACTTTCCCTGCGCGCCGGCGGTCTCCGCGGCCTCCGCGGCCAGCAGCGCGTGCGGGTGGAGCTGGGTGAGGGGGAAGTGGCGGGAGACGAAGCGGACCCGATCTCCGACAGCGCTCTCAAGCCGCTTCAGCTCCCAGAAGGCGCGCCCACAGAAGGGACACTCGAAGTCGCCGTACTCCAGGAGGGTGACGGGGGCATCGGCCGGCCCCCGCGCCCAGTCATTGGCGTCCACGCCTCTACGAAGTCTGCTCATGGCCGGGCCTCCGGCTGAAGTGGCTGCTGCTGTGGCTGGAAGGTGGGGAACTCCATCTGCTTGCCGGTCAGCCGCTCGAGCGCGTCGATGACGCCGTCCGCGCCGGGGTTGAGCTCGATGGGCGAGACGTAGCTCCAGTAGATGACGCCCTTGCCGTCGATAACGTAGAGCGCCCGCTCGCAGATGCCGACGTCCTCCCGGTAGATGTTGTAGCGGCGCGAGACCTCTCCCTTCGGATGGAAGTCGGAGAGGAGCGGAATCTGGATGTGGAGCTCCTTGGCGAAGGCGATGTGGCTCCAGAGGGAGTCGCACGAGATGCCGAACACCTTCGCGCCGAACTGGCCGAACACGGGCATCAGCTCGTTGAAGAGCCCCAGCTCGTTGGTGCAGACAGGGGTGAAGTCCCCCGGGTAGAAGACGAGGACGGCGGGGGAGCCCTTCTGGTCCGAGAGCTTGACCCGTCGCCCATCAGGGGTGGATAGAAGGTCCAGCTCGGGTGCGAGCGTACCGGCTGGCAGACCGTGCGCAAGGACGCCCGAAGCTGGAGGAGGAGGAGCGAGTGTGGCCATGGGGAGAATCCTCTTTCGCCACAACATTGGCCACGCCGGGGGCCAGCGCCCACCCCTCTGCCATGAGGAGAGGAGGAGGTGCGCGCTCCCCCTCTCCCCGGCCCCCTCACGAAGGAGAGGGAGGCGCGGCTCACCAAGGCGCTCTTCCGGGATGCGCACCTCGCGGATCTCGTGGCAACCTCCCCCCTGCATCCTCACTGAGCACCAGCTCGGCGAAGCGGCCGGCCTGCGGTGGCAACACTACGATTCGAGCACGCCTCCAGCCCTCACCCTCAACCCGTTTCCTATTCGTCCTCTGCGCCCGCCGGTCCGCCGGGTCAGGGACCTCCCTTCCGGCGGGTGAGGACGATGACCGCCGGAGCGCGCGCGGCCTTGAGCTCAGCGCCGCTCCACTTCGCGCGCCGGCCGTCGACGAGCGCGTCGGAAGGGCCGAAGAGATCAGCGGGAATGACGAAACCGCCAGGTGGCCGGGCGGTGCCCTGGAGGCGAATGGTCAGCCGATCACCCTCCGCTTGCATGGAGAGGCTCAGCGCTCCCCACGGCGTACGGTAATTCTCGAGACGTACGCCGTCACCGCGCAGCCAGCTCTCTGGAACGCCAGCCGCGAGCACGAGCGCGCTGTCGTCGCGCCGCTCATACACGAAGAGGTCCAGCGCTGAGCGGATGTAGTCGGAGGCAACCCAGCCGTGCGGCATGTCGCCGATGAAGCGTGGCTCGCGCGGTTCGCGGCCGACGACCTCCGCCCACTGGTTCCAAGCGAGCGGGCGGCGATCGTTCATGAAGAAATCGAGGGCCTGTCTGGCCCGGTCGCGGCTCCCGAGGCGGACAAACGCGCCCACCACGCGCCATTCATAAGGCGTGTAATCCTTCCATGAGGTAGCGCCATCGCGGCGCGCCACGAAGTTCTGCCAGTAGCGATCGAACGTTCCTTCCAGGAGATCCGAGGGCAGCTGACGGCGGAGTCCGCCGGGCGAGAGCGCGATCGTCGTCGAGGTGGCGTCGAAGTCGCCCAGGTCGGCGGCACCGGCGATATAGGGAATCTTGAACCGGTCCGCGGTCAGACGAAGGGACTTCATCAGATCGGTGCGGAATTCATCGCGCTGAGCGGCAAGGCGCGTCCGTGTCATAGGATCGCCGAACGCCGCCGCGAGCATGACGGCGTCCTCGAAGCCTCGCAGCGTCCAGAAATCGTCCCAGTAGGAGTAGGCGGGCTTCGCTGAATAGCCTTCATGCGAGATGGAGGGCGGCATGAGCCCGTAGAGGTTGCGCCGCTCGGGCGTGGCGAGATGGGCCGGTGTGCGCTCGGAGAGGCGCTGCTGATTCATGTACTCCGCCGCCGCTGCCACCTTCGGCCAGACGGACTGAAGCAGGGCACGGTCGCCGGTGTAGCGCCAGACTTCCGCCGCGAGGTGGATGAACTCGCCGTGACTGTCATTCTCCGGAACGGGATCGGCTCCGCGCTTATCGACGCAGCAGGGGACCTTGCCGTTGGCGAACAGGTGCGTTGCGTACCAGCGCAGATAGGCCTTGGCTTCCTCCGCGTGACCCAGACGCAGGAGCGCCTCGGCGATCATCGCGCCGTCGCGGATCCAGGAGCGCGCATAGGACCGTGCTCCAGGACGCAGGATCGGCCCGTCCTGCATGATGAGCATGTGCGCGAGCGAGGTGCGCAGGGCGTTGGTCACCTCGCGCCCTTCGCCGGCTGCCTCAACCACGGCGCTGGAGAGCTCCTTCCGCCAGAAGGCGGCGACGCGTGCCTCCTCTTCATCGAGCCAGCTGTCGGGTGCCGCACTTGGCAGGGCCTGAGTGTTGCCCGTCAGCGGTGCGACAATGCCCAGGCGCTTCTCTCCGTCTGGCGGCAGGACGACATCGTAGGCAAGTACCCCAGAGGCAAGGCCCGTCTCGTCCTCGGCCGCGCGTTCGCCCGCGGCATCAGCCCTCATGAGGCGTTGAGGATAGGCGCCGCTGTCGAAGGTTGAGACGCTCGCCATGTCCGGGCGCTGGAGCGGGTAGATGCGGCGCAGGCCCGCGCTCATCACCGTGCCGTCCCACGACATCGTGCGGATCGGACTGATGCCGCCCGGCGTTGTCAGAAACTGCGTGGGAGGATTCACTTGCAGCGGACGGACAGCCAGGGCAAGACGCAGCGAGAGCGGTGCGCCGGTGAGGTTCTTCAGCGTGTAGCGGCCAACGAGACGTTCGTTTCCGCGCTCACCCGCCACGAAGGCGGCCACCGTCAGCTTCCAGGAGGGACGTGTCCACTCCACCGAAGGGATTGGCAGAGCGTTGTCCGCGAGGCGATGCGCGATTGCCGCGTCCGCCCAGGTTGTGAGGCGGCCCGCCTCAATGACGAAGGGTTCAATGGAAACGCCGCCGCGGCCGATCTCCAGTGCGCCGTCCTCGGACAAGAGCGCGCCGTCGCCGCCACTCTTGACGCCTATCAGCGTCCAGTAGGTCTGCTGACCGGCGAATCCTCGCGGATAGAGGCCGCGCGGCGCCCGGCGGGCCAGCTCCGTGAGGAAGGCGTTCGCATCGGCGCCAAACTGAAGCGGCTCGACGCGAATGTCCGCGAGCCCGAAGCCCTGCCCGGCGGGGTTCTGCATGCGGATCCGGATGAAACGGGCCTCCGACTCCGTCGCCATGATCGGGTCTTCGCCACCGTCTCCACCGTGCACGCGGCGCAGCAGGCGCCAGTGGAGCCCCTCGTCCGAGAGCTCGATGTCGTAATCGCGCGCGTGAGCGCCCGGCAGCCACAGGAGCGAGAGCCCACCGAATTCGCGCATGCGGCCGAGATCGAGCGTCAGTATCTGTGGATCGCGGGCCGGTGCAGGACTGCGCCATGCGGTCGCTGGATCGTTGTCGACGGCGAGTGGCGCAAGGCCGTTCGCAGTTGTGGCGCTCGCGGTGATCGGCGGCGGAGTTCCGGAATCAGCCGGGAGGTGCCGGAGCATGAGCTGGTCTATCTCTATCCATCCCGCGCCGCCGCCACTGCCCGCGCTGACCACGAACTCGAGCGTTGCGGTACAGCGCAGGGTCTTGTCCTCAAGGGGACCCCAGGCGAAGGAGATCTGGCGTCTCTTGATGCGCACTTCGCGCCACTCGCGGCTGAACTGGAAGTCGCGCCGGACATGCCACCAGACATTGTCGCCGCTGGCGTCTACCAGCTTGAACTCGAGATTGTTGGGTGCTGCCTCGCCGCGCACGAGGAAGGCGAGCTCGAAGTTGTCCGGCAGGCAGAGCGGAAGGTCCTGGCGAGCGAAGGCGTAGCCGGCGGATGGGCCTAGGTTGAAGGACAGCCGGAGCGCACCGCCCTGCGCACCCGGCACCGGCGCTTTCGAGACGGAGACGCCATCCGACGCCGCCACCCGCCAAGGCGTGAGGTCGTCGAAGGTGTCGAGCACCGGCGTCGCTCGCGGATCAGGCGCGGCCGCCGTCAGGAAGAGCGCCAGGGTGGCAACAAGAGGGGAGTTCGCGCGCCTCATCATGCCCGACCTTAGCCCGGACACGCGCAGAGAGGCGGCCGGGGGGCTCGACCAGCCAAGGGGCCCGAGGGCTGATCTGGCGTCCTGGGGTCTACGGGGGTGAGGTCTGCCCGGCGAAGTTGTTTCCCCAGCACTCCACCGTCCCGTCCTGCCTCAGGCCGCAGGTGTGGTAGCCGTCCGCGCTGACCTGCGTGAAGAGGCCTGCTGGAGCCGAGGACTGGCCGTCGTTGTTGGCTCCCCAGCACGCCACCGTCCCGTCCTGCCTCAGGCCGCAGGTGTGGTAGCCGCCCACGCTGACCTGGGTGAAGGTCCCCGTCGGTGGCGAACCCGGCGCATGCGCAAAGCCCCAGCACGCGAGCGTCCCGTTCGTCCTCACTCCACAGGTGCTTGCGTAGCCCGCACTGACCTGGGTGAAGGTCCCCACGGGAGGTGAGGCCTGGCGGGCGAAGTTGAGTCCCCAGCACGCGACGGTCCCGTTCGTCTTCACTCCACAGGTATGCTGCATGCCCGCGCTGACCTGCGTGAAGGTTCCCGCGGGCGGTGAGGACTCGCCGTAGGAGTTGAAGCCCCAGCACGCGAGCGTCCCGTCCGTCTTCACGCCGCACGTGTGGGAAGTGCCCGCGCTGACCTGCGTGAAGCTGCCGGTGGGCGGCGTGGCCTGGCCCCCGCTGTTGTTCCCCCAGCACGAGACGGCCCCGGCCGTATCCAACCCACAGGCATGGCTATTGCCCGCGCTGACCTGCGTGAAGCTGCCAGCTGGCGGCGACGACTGGCCGTAGGAGTCCTCCCCCCAGCACGCGAGCGTTCCGTCCGTCTTCACGCCGCAGGTGTTGTCATAACCCGCCTGAACCTCTGAGAAGAAGGTGGATGCAAAAGCTTGTCCTGGATCATCGCTCGCCCACCCAGTGAGCGCTCCTGCTGTCGAGAGGTTCCGCTCGCTGACGGGGGAGGGGGAGCCCTGTCCCAGGCCGCATCCCAGCAACGGCAGTGCACTCAACATCGCCAGAAACGACAATCCCTGGACTGTGCCAGGCACGGATTCGAACAAGCTCTTCGGACAGGCGGGATACATCTGCATGGGCTGTATCTCCTCTTCAGGTGACAATCAGGTTGTGAAGGATCAGAGCGGGACGCCGCCGACGCTGATTTCGTTCCCGTCGGGATCGCGATAACCGCTTCCGTGGGAGTGGCGACGAACGAGGGCGGTCCCCCGAACAGTCGCGAGTACCAGTCGCGCGCCGTGGCGAAGTCCGAGACGGCGATCCCGGCGTAGAGGTCGACTGGCATGCACCGACGCTACGTGCGTCGCGGCAGAGCCGCAACGCCTCGAACGGCGACGATGGTGGCGCTCGCGGTGACCTCTGGGCTTCGCAGGCGGTACACACTCCACTGCACGGTGCCTCGGAGGGAGAACAGAGGACTGCTTCGTCAGGCCCGTCAGGGAGAAAGCCTCCTCCGAGCTCTGTGCCTCCTGGCTCTCAGTAGAACGCTCATCCTTTGGAAGCGGCGGGAATCGAACCCGCCGCTTGGAACTTCTGGCGAGGGCGATCTCACACGGTCGAGCGTAGGTCCCGTAGGACTTCCAGCCGCAGCATTTTGACAGCGGGCCTGTCGGAGTTCCGTGGGTGCCACCCGTCCCGCGTACGGCCCTGGAACCCTGTCAGCCACCCTCCGCTGCCGCTCTATGCCCCTCCCTCGCACCTAACAGTGCCCCTGTCCCTCCTATGCGTCCCACACCCTCAACCGGCATCCTATTCGCCCGATGCGCTAAGGGCCGTGATGAACTCGCTTGCATCTTCATAGCGATCGCCCGGAACCATGCTGGTGGCGCGGTGCAGGACCGCCTTCAGCCCTTCAGCGCAGGGAAGTTGCTCGAGAAAGGGCTCGGGCCCCCTCAGGATCTGCAATGGCAGATCGGCTCCATGGAGCCCGAAGATGGCGGTCATGCCAAGGCCATAGACGTCGGCCCTCGGGTCTGCCTCCTGGGGACGCTCCAGGCACTCTGGTGCCGCGTACACGATGGTCCCCATCGCTCCACTCTTCGTCCCTCCTGTCGTATCGAGTGCACCCACGAGGTCGAAGTCCGTAAGGTGGGGTTGTCCATGGCTGTCCAAGAGGATGTTGGCGGGCTTGATATCGCGGTGGATGATCCCCTTTGAGTGAGCCAGCGCGAGTGCTTCTCCGACACGGAGGATGATGGGAATGATTCTGTCGGGCATGATGAGTCTTTCGAGCACTGCTTGACGAAGGTTTCCACCAGGCATGTATTCCATGACGAAGTACTGGTACCCACCGTCTTCGCCGTGTTGCTCGAGCACCTGAACCACTGCGGGGTGCTGGAGTTCCGCCATGCGTCGCGCCCCGCGGAAGAATCGCTCCCGTCGTTCCTCATCGCCGGCCAGGTTCGCATGCAGCACCTTGATGGCGATGATCCTCTGCGCCTGCTGATCGTGTGCTCTCCAGATGGTAGCGAAGCCTCCACTGCCTACGGACTCGATCAGCAGGTATCGGCCATCCCCTAGCGAATCACCCGCTCGAAGCCGGCCTCCTTCTCGGAGGTGACGGCGCAGAGCCAGAATCTCTTGATCAACCTGAGCCGTCCCAACCCCAGAGTCCTGGAGCCGCTTCTTCCGCTCCCGTGCGCCCTGAAGCTGAAGGCTCAAGAGGCGGGTCTGCTCATCGGGGTAGTGAGGAACGGGCACCGTCACCTGACCCGAGCGGGCAGGAATGGAAAGCCCATACGCCAGGAAATCCGCGAGGACCGTCGCTGCCGCACGTGAAGCGAAATCGTGGAAACGATCATCCTTGAATGGATCTCCAAAGTCCGAGATGCCCCGGATGACCAGCCAGGGGACATTGGCGCGGCGGCACGCAGCCACCAGCCCCGCAGCTTCCATTTCGCCCACCTCGACCTTGCCATGCTGCTCCTGCTTGACGGCTCGGAGCTTGGCTGGGTCTCTCAGCAGCTTCTCCCCGCTGGCAATCGTCGCGGCACGTACCTTGATGGTCGTGGCGACCAGGTTTAGAAACTCGTCCTCTCGGCCGGCCGGCGCAACAGGGAACTGTCCTCCGGCATCGCGGAATAGGGCCTCGAGTCTGGCGGGCTTGGGCCTGTAGGTGGTGACATCCTGACTCATTGAGTGGGGCAGCCTATCGATCTCGGGGCGTGGTTCCGTGTTCGATGAGCGCTCATCGCCCGACGACACGACAGCAGCAGGTTCATAGGCCACCACGCGTTCGGAGAGGACAACCTCCCCGATCTGGACTTTCTCCCGCATTCCCGCAGCAATGCCCAGCAGGAGCAGCGCTCGGGGTCGATGCTTCGCAATCACGCCATAGGCGGCGGCGGATGCATCGTAATTGCCGGCAGCACCGATGCACGTCACCACGAGTTCGTAGTCCCTCCCAGTGAGTTGCGAGCGCAGTGAACCGCGAAAGTACACAGTCCCGTGTGCATCCTTCTCTCTCTGAGAAGCAGAGATGCCCAAAGCGTCGAGCACGGCAAAGAGCTCGGGCTGGATGACCGTAAGGATGGCGACGTCCAGGCCGTTGGCTGGCGGGGGCTTCTCGCGGGAGAGGGGCTTGGATTGGGCCGAGGGCCGTGCGGGGTTGCGCTCTGCCACCGGTGGAGTGGGACGCAGCGCATCCTCACAAGCCCTGAGCGCATGTTCCGCTTCCGCTGCGCTCTGGAAGCGATCTTGGGGGCGCTCCTCACAAAACGTCCACAGCGTCTGGCGCACCACGTTCGGCACCGGCATGGCCGGGGGGAGAGGTCGCGCCCCCCAGCGGAGGGGCAGAGGAGGGGGCCGATCTCCGCTTAGCATCTCTTGGAAGATCATCCCTGCGGCGTACAGATCCGTCCGCTGGTCGCTCTGCCTGCCGGCAAGCAGCTCTGGCGCCATGTACAGTTGCGTGCCCTGTATCACCGAATGGATAGGCTCGCCGAACACCGTGGCGAGACTGAAGGCAAGCACCTTCACGAAGAGCTGGCCATCCTCCTCGCCGTCCTGGAGCACCCGGATATTTCTCGGCTTGAGGTTGCGGTGGATGATGCCCTGCGCATGCATGGTGCGCAGCAGCGAGACGAGCTGCCGCATCACCGCCACCGCCTGCCGTGGCGGCATCGGCCCCTGGTGCGCGATGTACTCGGCCAGATCGATGCCGTCCACGTACTCCATGACGATATACGGCGTGCCCTGCTCCTCCCCGAAGTCGATGACGTGCACCATCGCCGGGTGGTTGACCCCGCTGACGACCATGGCCTCCCGCTTGAAGCGCGCGAAGCTTTGCGGCGTGGTGAGCGCATCCGGCGAGAGCAACTTGACCGCCATGGCCTTATCGAGCCCGAGGTGGGTGGCTCGATAGACGGGGCCCATGCTGCCCATGCCGATCCTCTGATCGATGCGGTAGGTGCCCTTGAGAACCGTTTCACTCAGGATCTGCAACATGGGACCGGATACTACTCCTGTACGAATTTGCGTACCCTGCCAACCACGAAGTCGGGCTGCTGCGCAGGAGCTTCGCGCTAGACGTGTTCGCGTGCGGCAGGTGTGGAGGCAAGCGCCGGGTGCTGACGTATGTGACGGCTCCCGGTGGGGTGCGTGCCCTCTTGGAGCACCTAAGGTCTGCCCACGCTGCCTGGGAGGCTGGCCCCGGCGCGGGGGCCCCCAGAACTCGTGGTGTTGAGTCATCAGCTCATCAGCAGCAGTGGCCCATCGCTTGCCGCTTCCTCATGGGAGGGCGGCTTAAGCAGGCGTGTACCCTCTTAGGCTGCGCTGTGGGTGCACCGACGTGGCACTCGGCCCTCCGGCACTCGTCAGCAGCCCTCGGCTGCCTCTCTGCTCTCGCCCGTTCCCTTCAACACTGCCCCTATCCTTCTTATGCGCATTTTCTACCCAACAGGCGTTGATCAGAACAGCCCATTCACTGCCCGGAATAACGACTCGAACCGAGCCAGGGCATCCGCGTCGAGACTGGATGGAGGACTACTGACGAAGAGGGAGGCCACGGCGTAATGATTGAAGCCTCCACTGGGGCGGATATGTATTCTAGTGGTGGACAGATGTCGTTCAATCCGATCAAGAACCCGGTCCCCGGCCGGCAAGTCCGCTTCGGTGACCTTCGTGCTACCTAGTTGCTGGCTGAAAGCCCTATTGAAGTAATCGAGATACAGGCTCACCGGCAGGAGATCTTCGATGTCCGATGCTCGGCTGCTCTTTCCGATATTGGCGAGATCTCGGAATTGCGAAACGTCGAGCAAGGCCTTGGGGGCGATCATCTTCTGCTTCACAAGGTCCTCAAGTTTCTGCTCTGGCCTTCCCCGATAGTCGTGAAGGACCGCAAGCTTGAGCCCGTTTGCCCCAAGCAACGCAACGAAGGTGACCACCTTGTCGAGCCCACCTGTCGGTACGATAGTTACTTCCTCACGCAAACCAACTCGTCCTTGGGCCTCAAGGAGGGATGAGATCGCCTGCAGGTACAGCAGGTCGGAGGGCCCTTCCACCAATAGGTTTCGCTCCGAAATAAAGAGGTTCTGCGCTAGGGTCCAGCCTAATGCCGCCTGTAGTGGAAAGATGGTTCGCGGATCTGAGTTGCTCACATTATCGGAAAGCACAGTACCCACCTTTACGCGATCCTCGACGACACGGACTTGGTGAAGCCGGTCAGAGTGGACCATGAATGGAGAGTGCGTGGTGTAGAGTACTTGATGTTTCTCAGCCAATCTGTCGATGTACCGCAGGAAATCGGCTTGGGCGAGTGCGTGGAGATTCAGCCCGGGCTCATCCAGCAGCAGGATGAGGTCACGGTCCCCAGGGTCGCCAACAGCTAGTTGATGTTGCACGCTGTCAAACCACACCAGAAAGCTGAAGAACCAGGTGAAGCCCCTGCTCCGCTGGTGGAACGGTGTACTGACCCCGCGATGCCGCCGGTTCTTGATGCGCAGGTAGATGTTCGGCCCACTGTTGAAAGGCGGCTGTTCGTCCGGATCGAGCCGAATGTCGACTTCGACCTCTAGATCTTCGTTTTGTTTCCAGAACTCCAGTATTTCGTCGGTCAGCTTGATGGAGATGGCTTCAAGCCTAGCCTTGAGGGACTCATACCCGCCTCCAGGTCGCGTGAAGTCTTCTACGGAGATATCAGCCATCCTCAATAAGGCAAGTACCGCACGATGCTGAGGCTCCAGAGGTTTTTGTGAAGCTTTGGCCTGCTGAGCATTCTGGGGCGTCGTGATTGACTTCGCCTGTTCAACACGTCGTGCCAAGTCGGTAAGATTCAGCTTGCTCGGCAGGAGCTCGTACTCTCCGAAGAAGGCAAACTTTGGGAGGCGGGGTTGCAACCAATTCCAAGCTTCAGCTTGAGTCACGGATTCCCATTGCGTCTTGGTGATGCGCTGCTGGACCGAGGCGAGCCAGCCTTTGTCGTTGTCTGTAAGGCTGAGATGCTCGGTCGCTTTGGGGATACTTCTTACCGATGTGACTGCCGCTAGCGCTGCCCTCACATCCGAGCTGAGCCGGCTATCTTGGCGTAGATGATCCAGGACAGGCTTTTCGTCGATCCCCAGTTGGATCCGTAGTGTATTGTCATAATGCCGGAGCAGGGAAAATTCGAAGTCGGCGGGGAGATTCGTATGCAGGTCGCGGTTCAACTCGTCCAGTTCGCCCGCTGTAAGCTTGTAGGTAAGCTTCGTGACCTGGGCGGGCTTCGTCGTGTGTTGCCTGAGATAGGCCGACAAGTCCTTGCGAGGGTAATCCTCAACAGGGTCGAACACGGCAACACCGGCGGCATCGTCGGATTTATGAAGGGCCTGAAGGAACACGGTCTTACCCGCCTCGTTCATACCGACGAAGACGGTTACCTCTGGGTCGATCTTGACCGTCTGTGGTTGGTCGATTGACTTGAACGGCCCCACCTGCACCGAGACAAGCTGCACAATGCGCTCCTTTGAAATTCCTATCTCTGCGGGTCGGCCACTGTACCAGAAGCACGCGGCCCGGGCCTGAGTATCGCGCGTGTCCTGCTCGCCGTCAGGGCATGAGGGGCAGCTTAGGCGGGCAAGTTGCGGACGTTCACCGCTTTTGGAGGCTGCGGGAATCGAACCCGCATCAAGGCGGAAGCAAAACCCCAAGCAGGTCGCGCTGTTACCGGCTAACGCCTTGATCTCACAGTGGATCGCTCCTCCGCTCCGTCCCGTCTCGTCCCGTTCAATTCCCCGCTGGAGGGTCACACTGGGGGCACATGCGGCCCAACAGGGGCAATCTGCTTGGACGCAAGCGGCCTGAGTTCCCCGGTCTCCCAGGGCGCACGGCTTCGCGCGGGTGCGCTGCGAGAGTGGCAAGGACGAGTTTCTCGTCGCCCCTATGCTCCCGCCCAGGAGGGAGCATCCCCCATCGGTGCCGCCAGCCCTCCCTCAGCGGGATGGGCGCCCCCCCGCAGCCCACGCGAGCAGCGGTGCGAGGACGAGGAGGAGCGGGCCGAGGCGGGGGAGCTGGCGAAGAGAGAGCATGGCGAGAAGCCCCGGGCGGGGCCCCTGAAATCTGACATGGCTTTCCGGAGAGGGAAAATCGGTGCTGCACGTTCCCCGGGTGAGGTGGGACATGCCCGCTGAGGTTCCTCCACGGAGTGCGTCCACCTCCTCGAAGCGTCAGCGACGCCGACGCAACACGATGCCCAGCTCGTAGAGCCCGTGGCTGGTGATGGCGTAGAAGGTCGGCACGGCGAGGAAGAGCACCAGCGCGATGACCGGGGCGACGAGGTAGCCGAACGCCCCGGCGGCGGCGTAGAGGATGACCCCCAGCCACGCGCGGGTGGTCTCCTGGATGAAGAACTCCGCGGGGACTCCCTCGTCGAGCAGGGCCGGGTGGTGGCCGAGGTAGCGGAAGAACACCACCCAGGTGCCACACAGGAACGTGCCGACCAGCGAGTAGAGCGCCACGGCCGTCGGCTCGTCGGCCGGATCGCCTTCCCGCACCGCTTTCGACAGGACCCCGGTCGCGAACGGCAGCAGCGCGGTCGTGAAGAGGATTCCGAGGTTGGCCCAGTGCAGCCCCCGGTTCATCGAGCGGATGCGCAGGAAGGCGTGCTTGTGGTTGAGCCAGATGACCGCGATGTAGAGGTAGGACGTCACGTAGGCGAGATACGACGGCCACTGATGCAGCAGCCCGGCGAGCAGCTGGCCGGGCGGGACCTCGGGTGGACGCAGCTCGAGCACCAGCAGGGTGATGGTGATGGCGAAGACCGCGTCCGCGAAGCCCTCTGCACGGCGGGTGTCCGTGGTGCTGTACTGCTCGACCCGGGGGTTGCGCATCCTGCCCTCCTCACCGGCGGCCACGCCGGCGCCAGCGTCCGTCCCTTCCGCCTGAAGGTCCGTCCGGCCCGGCCCGGCGGCCAGAGCGGCTCTGCCTCGGGACCGGTGAGCCCTCGCTGGGTCGTGACGGCCTCCGCCTGCACGGAGGGAGCGGCGTGCCCAACCTTTGCGGGCAACGAGGAGGTACCGCATGAGGACGCACGCGTGGGGCCCCACCGGCTGGCAGGTGCCGGTGCTGGGCCAGGGCACCTGGTACCTGGACCAGGCCCACCGGGAGGAGGCCATCCGGGCGCTCCGCCGAGGGCTGGAGCTGGGGATGACCCACGTGGACACCGCGGAGATGTACGGCTCCGGCGCGGTGGAGGAGATGGTGGGGGAGGCCATCTCCGGCCGGCGCGACGAGGTCTTCCTCGTCTCCAAGGTGCTGCCCTCCAACGCGAGCTTCCGCGGCACCCTGGGCGCCTGTGAGCGCTCGCTGGAGCGCCTGGGCACGGACTGGCTGGACTGCTACCTGCTGCACTGGCGGGGGAAGTATCCCCTGGAGGAGACGTTCGGCGCCTTCGACCGGCTGGTGGACCAGGGGAAGATTCGCAGCTGGGGCGTGAGCAACTTCGACGTGGACGACCTCGAGGAGGCGCTCGGGTTCACGGGCGAGGGGCGCATCACCTGCAACCAGGTGCTCTACAACCTGGAGGAGCGCACCACCGAGTACCGCGTCCTCCCCTGGTGCGAGGACCACCGGGTGTCGATGGTCGCCTACAGCCCCCTCGGCCACGGCCAGTTCCCGTCTCCCTCGTCACCCAGGGGGCGCGCGCTGGTCCAGGTCGCGCGCAACCACGGGGCCACCCTCCGCCAGGTGGCGCTCGCCTTCGTCACCCGGCGCCCCTCGCTCTTCGCCATCCCCAAAGCCTCGCGCGTGGCGCACGTGGAGGAGAATGCGGGGGCCGCGGACCTGCGACTCACGCGGGAGGAGATTTCGCTCATCGACGAGGCCTTTGCCTCCGAGCCCAGGCCCGAGCTCCCGATGCTCTGACTGCACGTCCGAGGCCGGGGACGTTGCTCCCTCAAGCAGGGGCGGAGCCGGGGCTTACGGAGGAGAGCCCCGCCTTTGCCGCGAGGGTGGAGGAGCCTTTGGAAGGAGCGCACCCCCGGTTTGGACTGGGCCGGGCTGCAGAAAAGGACGTTCGCCCTGGATGTGTTGGCGTGCTTGAGGTGTGGAGGCAGGCTTCAGGGTGTTGGCGTACGAGAAGGGGGCCGGAGATCTGTGCGGGGGGCGGCCCGAGTCGATGAGGCGAAGGGCCGTCCCTCCCGCGACCGGAGCGGCGACGATGGCTGCCGTCCTGGCGAGCGCCACCGGCCCGAGCTGGAGCTGTCCGCCGCGCGCGCCCATGGGGCCGAGCTGGGATTGTGCGGGCGTTTCCCGTGCCCTACCGCTTCGATTTCGCGGGCGGCTGGATGCCGTATTGTGCTGCCTCGCGTCGGGCGTGCTCGATCCCGTCAAGCATCTGTTGGCGCGAAGAACGATCCTTGCGTCGCCTCAAGACCCTGCGCCTTGTGTCCGCCAACATCTCAAAAGCGTCTCGGGTTTGCTCCGGGAAGTTGTGCAAGGACTGCACATAGATCGTCGAGATCTGATAGCGGCTCCAGAGATTCGGGAAGCCCAGCCGTTTGAGCCTGCGCAGCCACGGGCCAAAGTCTTTCCATGGGCGATCCATCCTGAATGCCGCGTTCAATGCGTCCTCTGCCGTCAGGCGCTTGAGGTGCAGGCGTTCGCCAGGAGTTCGCGCCTCTCGTGCAAACTGTCGCTCTAGATCCTTGAGCGCGGCCACGTAGGCGTCAAAAGGCACTTCTGCGAAGCTCATTCCGAGGGTGAGCCACTGGCGTTCCTCGGCAACCTTGTTCCACCATTCCCAACGAAGGAGGGCCACGGCTAGAAGCCTCCGAGACATTCAAAGTCGTTGACCTCTTTGGGCCAGTAGCCCAGCCCCATGCACTGGTCGTAGCAGGACGCGCAGATGGTGCGGCCATGCTGCCCGCGCTTCTCGTACTCGCCTCCGAGCGCGATGCACTGATTCCAATACTCGCGGCATTGCTGATCCCTCTTCCGTCTGTCGGGAGGGGCTGCATCCGTGGGGGGCGGGTACGGATCCGTAGTGGGGGGCGGGTACGGATTCGGATCCGTCCGGGGCGCTTGCTTGGGTGCCCGCGTGGGGGCCTTCCCAGGGTCTATAGCCCCGCAGCGTCCGAACTCGCCCGGGTGCTGCTTAAGGCAGCAGGAAACGGTGCTGTCAAACGGGCCGCATTGGGCGGGGGCAGCCTGCGCGATGGAATCCCCGCGCTGCGCGGTTTCCTGCACGTATGCGGCAGCCCCATCCGCAGAGCCCGATCCGCCGGTGCCCTGATGGGCAGCTTGCGTCGAACTACAGCCCACACCGGCTAACAGGCTGGCGCAGATCAGGAGAGCACACCTAAGGCGCCAAGAGTTGGCGTGATGGGTCATGGGGCCTCCCGGGCACAGCCCGAGTGATCGGAGTTATCGCAAGTTCCCCGGGACAGGTTGCGCACACACCAATACGTCAGACGAGATTTTAGGACCTAACAAGTCCCATGCCATCCCAGCCTATGACCTACGAAGTCTTCTGGCACGCACCGACTTGGAAAGTTCATGCTCGCAGAGGGCGGGTAGTTGAATAGGACTTGGAGAGTCCTACGGTATGTCCCCCGTGCCGAGGTGGACCTGTACGCGGCGCCCGAGCTGGAGCTGTCCGACGCGCGCGCCCTGAGCCGAGCTGGAGCTGTGGGAAGGCGCACAGGACGTGGTGTTCGAGCTGGCGTGAGCGCCATCCGGGTCACGGTGCGGGCATGTCCTTGTCCAGCATGCAGTCGATGAAGGCGCGCAGCGCAGCCGGAAAGTGGCGTCGGCTGGGGTGGTACAGGAACAGCCCTGGTCGTGCGATCGACCAGTCCGCGAGCACCCGGACCAACTCTCCTCGGGCAAGGTACTCGTCCACGCCCTCGTGGCCGAACGCATAGGCAATGCCCAGCCCTTCCAGCGCCGCGGCAACGCCGACATCGGCATTGTTGGTGACCAGCGGGCCATCGACCGCGAGCTCGATCCGCTTTCCCCTCTTCTCGAACTCCCAGCGGTAGGCACGTCCATCGACTTGGAGTCGCCAGTTGATGCACGCGTGGCCATGCAGGTCACCGGGGGTGCGCGGGATGCCGCGATGCGCGAGGTAGTCAGGGGACGCCACGGCGACCATCTTCACGTCCGGCGTCAAGCGCACGGCGACCATGTCCTTCTCCAGACGTACGCCCACGCGAATGCCGGCATCGAAGCGGCCGGCGACGATGTCGCTCAGCGCATCGTCGACCACGATGTCCAGTGCCACCTCCGGGTGCGCGCGGTGAAACCGGCCCAGCCGTGGCGCGATGACCTGGCGGGCGGCCATCCCCAGCGTGTTGATGCGCAGCGTGCCGCGCGTTCGCCCGGCCGCTGCACTGGCTTCGGCCACCGCCTCGGTCATCTCTCGGAGAAGAGGCGCGATGCGCCTGTACAGCTGCTCTCCGGTGACGGTGGGCGCCAGGCTGCGCGTGGTGCGGTTCAGCAGCCGCGCTCCAAGCCGGGCTTCCAGCAGGCGGATGGTCTGGCTGAGCGCTGAAGGCGACACCCCCAGGTGCTCTGCTGCGCGCGCGAAGCTGGCGCGCTCGACCACTGCGGCAAAAGCCTTCAGTTCGGCGAATTCCGATCCACGCATTCTGTAGCCACCTCTACATAACCTGTGAAGAGTCTATATGATTCTCTTATTTCTCCAGGGCGCGCATTCTCCGGTCATCACTACCGAGGAACCACCATGAACGATCTGACCCTTCCGGAGCCGATTGCGGCCTACTTCGCCGCCGACACACAGAACCCCGAGGCCGTGGCCCGCTGCTTTGCCGCTCAGGCCGTGGTCAAAGATGAAGGCCACACACACATCGGCCTCGACGCCATCAAGGCGTGGAAGGCGGCGGCGTCGGCCCAGTACACGTACACGACGCAGCCGTTCACGCTGGAGCGCGAGGCCGGTTCGCAGGTCGTCCAAGCCCACGTCACCGGCAACTTCCCCGGTAGTCCGGTCGATCTGCGGTATCGGTTCCGCCTGGAGCGGGGTCTGATCGCATCGCTGGAGATCACGGCATGAGCTTCGATCTCCAACTGAAAGGCCTGCGGGCGCTGGTCACGGGAGGCACCAAAGGCATTGGCGCCGCTGTCGTTCAAGGTCTGCACGCTGCGGGCGTGCAGGTAATGACCACCGCACGCGCTGTGCCCGCGGAGCCGAACGCCGGCGTGTCGTATGTCGCGGCCGACCTCTCGACGGCCGAAGGTGTCGCCGAGGTGGCGCGGTCGGTGCGAGAGCGTTGGGGCGGCGTCGACATCCTGATCAATGTGCTCGGCGGCTCGAGCGCGCCGGGTGGTGGTTTTGCGGCTTTGGACGATGCGCAGTGGTTCGATGCGTTGAACCGGAACCTCATGCCGGCCGTGCGGCTCGACCGCGCCTTGCTGCCTGCCATGCTGGCGCAAGGCTCGGGTGTCATCGTCCACGTCAGCTCGATCCAGCGTCTGCTGCCGCTGCCGGAATCGACAACGGCCTATGCAGCGGCCAAGGCCGCCCTGTCCACCTACAGCAAGGCCTTGTCGAAGGAGGTGACACCGAAGGGCGTGCGCGTGCTGCGCGTCTCGCCCGGGTGGGTCGAGACCGAAGCCTCCGTTGCGCTGGCCGAGCGCCTGGCCACCCAGGCCGGAACGGACTACGAGGGCGGCAAGCAGATCATCATGCAATCGCTCGGCGGCATCCCGCTCGGGCGGCCGGCCAAGCCGCAGGAAGTCGCCGACCTGATCACCTTTCTGGTGTCACCGCGCGCGGGTTCGATATCGGGCTCGGAGCACTTGATCGACGGGGGGACGGTGCCGACGGTCTAGGGATTCGGGAATTCCTGGAAGCGTTCTCAGTGTGAAGCCGGCCGGAACGAGAGGATTCACAGAGGAGCGAACCGGTCCTTGCTCATCAGTACATCGACCCGATGGACCCGGGCTGCGACATTGAGGATCGTGTTCATCCGCTCGATGTCGCGGAAGATGTCGCCGCCGCCGCCGTCCACATGCGCCTGGCGCCCCGCCAGATCGGGGAAGGCCTCGAAGATGCCGAAGCGCGTCGTCGAGAACCGCACCGCGAACCAGGGGCCGGTGGCGGGCTCGTCTTCGACGCAGGCACGGATGTCGCGCAGCATCTGCACCACCGCGTCCTCCTGCCCGGGTCGCGCCTCGATCTCGATGAAGAAGGCCTTGCGGCCTTCGGCTCCCTGGTCCCCGACCACCTGAAATTTCACCGCCGCCTGGCGCTTCGCATTGCACCCGTGCGCACCTGAAATTTCACGCAGCAGCCAGCGGACAGGAGGCGCCATCATTTCTTCGTGGGCCCCTTTCTCTTCTTCAAGCTGCTTCGTGTGGCTCTTTTCTTCGTCTGCTTGCCTGCGCCCGTTGACGCTCCGCACGTGGGGGATCGCTCACGAGTGCGCCAGAAGCAGACGGCCAGAACGAACAAGCATCCTGGGTCGATGCGGTCGAGCAGATTCCCCAGAAGAGCGACTGCCTCGGGGTTGCCCTTCAGCACAGAAAAGAGTGAGACGACGTCGGTCAGAATGGTCATGAGGTATTCCTCAGCGCTTCTCTCGATGGGTTCTAAAACCAAGAGCACGGCGTTTGCGCAGGGCAGACGATCCCCCTGCACGGAGCCCGAAGGCTCGTGTTGACGACGAGCAGGTGCAGTGTCCAGAATGACCAATCTCGTGCCCACGAGTACGGTCCCTGGGTAACTGGGGGCTCGTCGTTTTGAAAGCCCGGCCCTCGCAGGAGGTAGAGAACCTGTGGGCGCCGGGCTGCTGTTTTCAGGGCCTTGCCCTGAGATCCGAGGTCTTTGCGCTTATCGGCCTCCGCGAACTGCGTCGTTCTGAAACCACACTCCGCCTGATCGTCCAGAGGTCAATGCGGCCCCAGGCGGTTGGCCGTGACAGTGCTCTTCAGCCCAGAACTTCTACACGAAGACAGGCGACGCGGTGGAAACGGAGTTGTTCGGAGGCGGCCGCGTCCCAAAAGACGACGAACGGGTGGACGCGTACGGCCGAGTTGGACGAGCTGAACGCCACCTGAAGGCTCATATGCCTCAACGAGGTTACTAGGCTTCTCCGAGCCGTCTAGTCTGACCCGGGAACCACACACGAGCAGCAACAGCTACACAAACAGCAGCAGACCAAGTCCCAGAGCGCGGAGCGCCTTCGACGGCGCGCAACCTCCCAGCGTGCGCCGTGGTACATGAAAGGCCCTTGATGCGAGGGAGGGCCGGAACATGAGCAGCAACTGGCAGAAGAACCGCGTGGGGCCGTACACGGTACTGCGCAGGCTGCGCAACGCGACCGGCGGCGAGGGTGGCGTGGGCCGCCTGTACACCGCGTGGCAGTCCGCTACTGGCCGCCCCGCGCTGCTTGTGACGGCTGCTGCCCCAGGCCACTACGCCCCCGCCGAGGAGTACCGCCTGCGCGTGCGTGCGGGCACCTCTCCCTCTCCCTACGTGGCGCTGGAGGTGGAGCGCGCGCCCCAGGGCACCAACCCCCTCGGCCAGGTGAACGACGGGCTGGATGCGCTGGCCTGCGTGCTGGAGGGACTGGAGCACCACCCCGAGGCCATGGCCCACCTGTGCGCGCCTGCCGCCCGCCCACGTGCGCGCATGCGCAGCTGGCAGTGGGCGGCTCTGGCCGGACTGCTGGCGTGCTCAGCCTTGGCCCCGCGCGCATGGAAGGCTGCGCAGCCCATTCCCGAGGAGACTGAGCAGCCCGCTCTGGCCTCTGTGGCGGAAGAGGCCCTTGCTGAGCCGGAGGCGTTGCCAGTGGGGGCGGTGGACGCGCAGCGCCCAGCAGTGGGCTTGGATCTGCCGCCGCGCCCATTCAAGGGCCAGCGCAAGGCCCCCTGCGAGGACGGCACGGAGTTTGAGATTGAGCTGAAGGACGGCACCCGCGCGTGCTGGGTGCAGATCGTCTACAGCCGCGCGGCGTGCAAGACGCGCGGGTATGAGTGGCAGGGCCGGTGCTACCTGCCGAGCATCCCCACCCCCAAAGAACCGAGCAGCACTCTCCCCGTGCCTCCGGTGCCTGCGCAGCGCGCTCACTAGGAGGACACGCACGCGGGCCCACGCGCGCGTAGCACCTGCTGTGCCTGCGCAGTAACCCCGCGTGAGGACTGCGCGACAAGGGGTGGCCGCGAGCACCCTCTTGACGCCCGTGCGCGCAGGGGCGCAGTGTTGAGCGCGTGACGGGGGCACGGGTAACGCCGTGCCACGCGCAGGCGGCCAAACCTGTGCAGCCCGTGTGCGAACTGGGTGCCACCCCGCGCAGGGGTGGGTAGAGCACCACGGGGCGCGCTAGGACGGCCGGTCTTGGCCGTGCTAAGGCTGTATGCGCACCCGAGCACCCGATAGGGGTACTCATGCCCGGATGCGAGTCCGGCGTGAGCCTGTTGGGCGGAGGGTGAGGCCAGCGCTGGCGCTTGGCCGCGCCTGCTGTCCTGAGAGGGGCTTGTTGTCGGGACTCTACCCCGGCGACAGGCCCTCTCGCTTTTGGGGGCCCATGGGCGCCGCCAGAGTGAAGAGCAGTACCCGGAAGAAGCGAAGCAGCAGCCGCATCGCCTCCCATCGCACCGTGCGCAGCACCACCGCCGCGAGCAATGCGCCCGAGGTAGGCACGTGCTGGCAGCTGAAGGGCGCTAACCAGCGGCATCGGCCTTCGAAGCCAAGGGTTGGGGGTTCAAGTCCCCCTCGGCGTGCTTCGCAACCCCTCGTAAAAACAATGGAAGCTATTGCCAAGGCCCGGCGGGCGAACGCGGAATGAGCACCCCCAACCTGAACAAGGCCGAGGCGAACTTCCGGAACGCGGCCCAGCAGTTGAAGGAGGCGGCTCGGCACTACCGGGAGGCATGGGAGGCGCAGCGCCGGGCCACCGAGTGTTGGTACCTGGCGGTGGCGGAAATCGCCGCTGAGTACGGAGGGAACACGCCGGCGGCCGTGAAGTTGGCCTTCAACAACTTCAGCATGGCCGTTGCTGCCTGCGAGCTGCTCTCCATCGAAGTGGGCGACGACGAAGCCATGCGCAGCATGTTTGAGGGGACTCGCGCTCTGGAGGCCGTGGGAGACGCTGCCCAGGCCCTGGCTGAGGCCCTCACGCGAGCGGGGGTGCGTCGGTGAGCCCCTATAACCACAAACCGTCCACGGCGGCGGACGGAGAGTCCCCAGCCGTGGACGATCCCGCGCTTCGCCGCAATCCCCGCGATCGAAAACACGCGTTATCAGAGGGCGTTTCCAGGCTCAGGGCCTGTAGAGCTCCGTGGAGGAGGTGACGGCAGAGTGGAGGGCCGTGTAGCCCCCCGTGACGAGAACCTCGCCCGAAGAGAGCGCGGTGGCGGTGTGGTAGTTGCGGAGCGATGTCATGGAATCGGTGGAGGACCAGGAGTTGGTGGCCGGGTCGTACACCTCCGAAGCAGCCATGGGACTGTTGGTGCCCAGGCCTCCCGCGATGAGCACCTTGCCAGAGGGCAGCAGGGCGGCGGCGTGAGCCCGGCGGCCCACGGCCATGGGAGCAGCCGCGGACCAGGAGTTGGTGGCCGGGTCATACACCTCCGCGGAGGCAAGGGGGCCAGGCTGATCACCTCCCGCGACGAGGACCTTGCCGGAGGAGAGCAGGGTGGCGGTGTGAAGCTGGCGGGCCGTGGCCATGGAACCGGCGGAGGCCCAGGTATTGGTGGCCGGGTTGTACACCTCCGCGGCGGCAAGGGGAGAGCCGGGGCCCCCGGTGACGAGCACTTTGCCCGAGGGCAGCAGGGTGGCGATGTGTTGGTAGCGGACCGAAGCCATAGACCCGGCCGCGGACCAGGAGTTGGTGGCCGGATCGTACAGGGCCGCGGTGGCAAGGCCGCCAGCCGAGTTGAGGCCTCCCGCGATAAGCACCTTGCCGGAGGGCAGCAGGGTGGAGGTGTGGTGGAAACGGGCCGTGGTCATGGAGGTGGCCGCGGACCAGGAGTTGGTATCCGGGTCGTACACCGCAGCGGTGGAAAGGGCGCCAGCATTGTTGCCCCCCGTGACGAGGACCTTCCCGGAGGCGAGCAGGGCGGCGGCGTGGGCATTGCGGCCCACGGCCATGGGGGCCGCGGCGGACCAGGAACGGGTGACCGGATCGAACACGTCCGCGGCGGTGTGATAGCCAGACGAATCGTCGCCTCCCGTGACGAAGACCTTGCCGGAGACGAGCCGGGTGGCGGTGTGGAACCGGCGGGCGACGGACATGGAGCCTGAAGCGGTCCAGTCGGCCGCGCACGTCGGCAGGCCAGAAAGGGAGAACGCCTTGGAGGCCGGCAAGCCGTAGGCATTGGTGACGGTAGCGGTGACGGTGGGGGTGACACCTGTTTGCACGCAGGCCGGTGCCGTCCAAACAACATGGCTGGTGTTGGCGGTGTGCTGGGCCGAGGCAAGCGAGCCAGTGTTGGAGGCCCAGGCAAACGTCAGAGTACTGGACTGAGGGTCCAGGGCGGTGACGTCAAAGGTCACGGTCTGGCCCGGGGAGGCGGCCGTAGCGGACTGGTAGTAGTGAGTGAAGGACGGAGCGAAGCGCTGGGTAGAGGAGGAGGCGATGCAGAGGTGGAGCGAGCCGGTGGTCTGCCCGCCGCGACCGTCCTGAACGGTGACGGTGAGCCGGCAGTTGTTGCACACGCCGGCCGGAACCGAGGAAGGCTCGAAGGATGCGGAGCTGGAAGCCGCATTCGTCCAGGTACCAGGGCAGCTCGCAGCCCACTGGTAGGAGAGGGCGTCGCCATCGGCATCCGAGGCATGGGCGGAGACGGTGGTGGACTGACCTGCATCCAGGCGGTGGAGAGAGGCCGAGACGCTGGAGACAGTGGGCCAGAGGTTGAAGGAGATGTTGACGGCGGCGTTACCGGTGGAGGCCCCAGAGAGGACGTTGACGGCGAGAGAGACGGCGACGGCAGCGCCCTGGGAGTCGGTCACCGTGAGGGTGAGCGTCTGCACGCCTGCAGAGGAAGGAGCCGTCCAGGAGGTGCTCGTGGCCGTGGGGGCGGTGAAGGTGCCACCGGAGGCAGTCCACGCGAGGGTGAGGGTGTCTCCGGCGTTGGGATCATGAACCGTGGCTGTCAGCGAGAGCGCGGAACCGGCCTGGACAGAGGTGGAGGAGGCCACCAGGGAGTCAATGACGGGAGCCTCATTGGCATAGGGAAGAGGGGGAGCCAGCTCCTGGAGGGTGATGGCCACGGCGGTGGTCTGGTTGGCGGTGATGGTGACGCCAGAGCTCTGGCCCTGGAAGCGCCTGATACCGGAGGAGTCGAAGGCCTCGGCGAGGAAGGAGCGGTTGGAGCCAGCCGGGATGTTGCCGATGAGTCCGCCCCAGGAGCCATGAGACGGTGCCATCTCGACGACGAGGGAAGACATATCCGCGGCGGAGACGGTCACCTTGACGCGGGTGACATCGTTGGCGGAGAGGGCCTGAGGGACAGAGGCGATGAATTGCACGGAGCCGGTGGGCTCGGAAGTGCAGGCGACGGCAAAGACCAGCACCGCGGTTAGGTAGGCGAGACGCCGGAGGGTAGGCATGGTTTCACTTTCGAGGGGCCGGGATGGCCCCACGGAAGGAATGAGCTGGCGAGCAGGAGAATGATGCACACCCCTGCCCAGGCTGTCCTCGCAGCAGGGGGATGTCAGAGGGCTGGGCTTGTGAGCAAGGCCCCATCCAGGGCTCAGGTCTCAGCGGACGAAGCGCCGACGGGCCATCAGGGCGAGGCTGGCCAGCGCCCACACCATCAGGCTCGAGGCGCCGGTAGGGCCCGCGCCGCAGCCGCAACCTCCGCCCTCGCCGTCGCCCTCGCAGGCGTCGCCCTTGCCGTCCGTGTCGGAGTCCGCCTGGTCAGGGTTGGCCACCTGGGGGCAGTTGTCCACGGCGTTGGCGATGCCGTCCTTGTCGGTGTCGTTGTCCACGTCGCAGGCGTCGCCCTTGCCGTTCCTGTTGCTGTCGGCCTGGTCGGTGTTGGGGGTGAGCGGGCAGTTGTCCGAGCCATCGGCCACGGTGTCATTGTCGTCGTCCGAGTCGCAAGCGTTGCCCTGCGCGTCGTTGTCGGCGTTGGCCTGATCGGCGTTGGAGACGAAGTCGCAGTTATCGGTGGTGTCAGGCACCCCGTCATTGTCACTGTCGCTGTCGCAGGCATCGCCCGTGCTGTCGCCGTCGGTGTTGCGCTGGTCGGTGTTGACCACCAGGGGGCAGTTGTCCCCGTTGTCCGTGATGCTGTCGTTGTCGTCATCCTGGTCGCACACGTCACCGTCAAAATCTCCGTCGGTGTTGCGCTGGTCGGAGTTGGCGATGAGCGAGCAGTTGTCGGTGGCGTCCGCCACTCCGTCGCCATCATCATCCAGGTCGCAAACGTTGCCCTGGTTGTCGCCATCCGAGTCGGTCTGGTCCGCGTTGGGGACGGTGGGGCAGTTGTCCTGCGCATCGGACACGGTGTCGTTGTCGCCGTCGTTGTCGCAGACATCGCCTCGGCCATCGTTGTCCTGATCAGCCTGACCCGGGTTGGAGATCAGGACGCAGTTGTCGGTGGTGTCGGGCACCCCATCGCCGTCGTCGTCGGCGTCGCAGACGTCACCCTGGCTGTCATTGTCCGTGTTGCGCTGATCCGGGTTGGAGAGGAGGGAGCAGTTATCGGTGGCGTCCGCCACGCCGTCGTTGTCGTCGTCCGCGTCGCACGCGTCACCCTGGCTGTCGCTGTCGGTGTTGGTCTGGTTCGAATTGGAGATCAGGGGGCAGTTGTCGACGGTGTCCTGCAGCCCATCGTTGTCGTCGTCGGCGTCGCAGATGTCACCCTGGCTGTCATTGTCCGTGTTGCGCTGGTCCGGATTGGAGAGGAGGGAGCAGTTATCGGTGACGTCCGCCACTCCGTCGTTGTCATCGTCCGCG
The DNA here is from genome assembly GCF_000737315.1 of Hyalangium minutum. Taxonomy (GTDB): domain Bacteria; phylum Myxococcota; class Myxococcia; order Myxococcales; family Myxococcaceae; genus Hyalangium; species Hyalangium minutum. The sequence continues at coordinate 531,405 of NZ_JMCB01000008.1, read as the reverse complement.
TCACAGACGTCGCCCTGGCTGTCTCCGTCGGTGTTGGTCTGGTTCGAATTGGAGATCAGGGAGCAGTTGTCGACGGTGTCCTGTACCCCATCGTTGTCGTCGTCGGCGTCGCAGACGTCACCCTGGCTGTCTCCGTCCGTGTTGGTCTGGTTGGCGTTGGCCACCAGCGAGCAGTTGTCGGTGGTATCGGGCACCCCATCGTTGTCGTCGTCGGCGTCGCACGCGTCACCCTGGCTGTCGCCGTCCGCGTTGGCCTGGCTGGCGTTGGCCACCAGCGAGCAGTTGTCGGTGGTGTCGGGCACCCCATCGTTGTCATCGTCGGCGTCGCACGCGTCACCCTGGCTGTCACCGTCGGTGTTGCGCTGATCCGGGTTGGAGAGGGTAGGGCAGTTGTCGTTGGCGTCCGCCACCGAGTCGCCATCCCTGTCCGCCCCATTCTCGCAGTAGTCCGGTAGACCATTGCCATTGTCGTCTGGCGCGCCGGTGAGCTGGAACACCTCATGGGTCGCGAGGCGGGTGCCGTTGGTGCCGCCGAGGGCACGCAGCCGGCAGCCGATCACGCTGGCCGCCAGGTCGCGGCGCCCCGTGGTGAGCGGGGTGAGGCTCGACCAGGTATGGGTCTCCTCGTTGAACATGTAGACATTGTTGAAGTAGGGCGCGCTGTCGTTGCCGTTGCTGCTCGAGCCTCCAAGCACGAAGAACCGGGTGCGGTCTGCCGAGAGGGCCTGGCCGAAGGAGTTCATGGCCACCGGCATGCTCGGGCCGACGTTCCAGGTACCGGTGAAGGGGGTGTAGGAATACACCAAGCTGATCGCCACGCCGTTGGCGTTCTGGCCGCCCACGACGTAGAGGCTCCCACTCGAGCCTCGGAAGACCCCATGCTGTTTGCGCGCCAGGCCCATGCTTGAACCCAGGGTCCAGAGGTTGTTGGAGGGGTTGTAGATCTGGGTCGTGTCGAGAGGGGTGCCCGAGCTGTTCTCTCCACCGAAGACGAAGAGCCTTCCGTCCAAGGCGAAGTCGCCCCGAGGCATCCACACAGGGGTGGGCATGGAGGGCAGGGTGGTCCACGCGTTGGTGCTGGGGTTGTAGGCGTAGAACGCGCCGGTGGCGCCCGTGCCGCTGTAGCCACCATAGACGTAGATGCGTCCGTCGGGTCCCAGGGAGGCCCCCATGCCACGACTGGCGGTGGGCAAGGGGGCGCGGCTGGTCCAGGTGTTGGTGGCGGGGTTGAATTCCTCGTGAAGACTGGTCTCGCTGGCAGTGGTGCTGCTGCCGCCGATCACGTGGATGCGGCCGTTGGTATCGGTGACAGCCACCCCCTGCGAGTGGGCACCCGCCATGGCAGGCCCCGCAGTCCACTGCGCGCTGGCGGGAGCCGCGACGAGCAGGGCCAGGACGGCCAGGAAAGAGGAAGATGCGGGGGAGAGCCGAGGGCTGAGAGAGGAGCGTCGCACGCGTGCGGTCCTTTGGAAGACCAAAGCTCCGACAGTAGTGGGCCTGCTGTCTGGGGGGCAACTTCGCTTGCCTTCGTCCGGAGTACCAGGGCCAGATCGGGTCGTTCGAGCCCCTTCATGCCAGGAGACTTCCTGAATGCTGAAGCGAATCATTCCGGCCCTTGCAGCACTGCTGATGGCCTGTGTCGGCAACACCGAGTGCAGACTCGATGATCCACGCTCATGCTCGTCCGGTCTCGTCTGTGAGCATGTGCGCGGGAAGGATATCCCCCAGTGCTTCGCGCCGGTGCAGGTCGAGGGCAAGGTGTTCGATCTCCTCTCAGGCCAGCCAGTCGCGGGCGCGGAGGTGACAGCGCTGGACATCAACGGGACCGCCGTGGCGGGCGTCGCGGTGAGCGGCGTGGATGGTCACTACGCCCTGCCCATTCCCACCGAGCGCTCGGACAGCGAGGGCACCCCCGTGGGCAAGAGAGTGACGCTGCGGGCCGCCGCGCGCAACCCTCCGATGTCCCGTGCCATGGGGCAAGACATTGGGGCCAGAGCGCCGCGCGCCCCATAGCAGCATGGCCTCGGAGCGCTCTCTTTGGGTCATTCTTCGCTGCTCAAGATTCCCGTGTAGTCCAAGCTGAACGGCGCTTTCCCACAGTGGGGGCTGAATTTGATGCTCGCGTTCTCGACGCTCAGTCCCGACGGCAACGAGAGTCCGTCTTTCAAGAAGAAATCGTTGATGTAGGTTTGGACGATGTCCTTGAACAGGCTCTGGGCGTCCTGATCCCAGGATTGCACCTCGGGCTGATCGACTTTGAGCTTGAGCTCCGCGATGTTCACCCTGCCGTAGGCCTTCTCGCCTTGGATGTTCGCTTGCAGCGGCCCGCTGGCGGACACAGCGCCGCTGGCCACCAGCGTCCGGGGGGCGCCCTCTTGATTCTTCGTGATGTAGACAGTGGCGCGCCAGCTGGCCGTCATGGCGGTACTGCTCTCTTTGAATTCGAGGGTGGACGCCATGGGCGCTTCCATCTGCAGCTCGACCTTTGCGTCCTTGCCGAAGCGCTCGGGCAACTTCTTGTCCACGTTGCCCAGGCACACGCCGGACTCGCCGCAGTCCAACGTTATTTTCTGGTACAGGATGGGCGCGCTGGACGGCGAGAGGGTGAAGTTCAAGAGGCCGCTCTTGTAATCCAGGTACAAGAGCTTGTTGAACGTGACGTCGCTCACGGTCAGGATGGCCTGCGGACTGCCTGCCACGCTCGTGTCGCACAGGACCGGCGCCCAGGCACTGGCGAAGCCGGTGATGCTCTCTTCGGAGAAGTTCACTTTGACAGAGTCGACTGTGAAGGCCGGCGTGAGCTGCCCCTTCAACGACACGTTGTTGCTGAAGCTCAACACGCTTGGCAATTGAGCCAGGGCCCTGTCCACTTTCTTCGTCAGCAGCTGGGTCAACACGTTGCACAGATTCGTGGCGAGCAGTTGCCGTTCCGCTGGGGCGGCTGCCCTGACTGCATCGGCCGAGAATGATTGTTGGTTGTTCTGGATGGCCACGTTGGTCGAACCGAGGGTCGCTTTGCAGTCGCGTTGGTCGACTCTCAGGATGCCGTTCTCGAACGTGCCGAGGGTGACGGACTGCGTGAGCGTGGCGTTGACCAGGGTGAAGTCGACGTTGCCTTGATCTTCTTGCGTCTCGAATTGCGTCCGTCGCGACGCCTGAAAGAGGCCCTTGATGATGACCTTGGGCAAGGTGACCTTGGTGAGGAGCTTGTTCGGTGCTTGCAACGTGTACACGAACGCCGGCCGCTCCAACGTGCTGATGCTCATCCCTTTGAAGATCAAGTGGACGTTAGAGATGTCCATGGTGGCGTCCGGCGCAGGGCTTTTCTTGGCGTACGCCTCGGACAGGTTGGCAATGCCGTTGATGAGGGGGTCGAGGCCAGCGCGCGTTATCTGAACGCTGTAGCCTGGCGGGCTGGAGCCCAACGCCTCGCACACCCCCGCGGACAGCGTAACCACTAACATTGTGACGGCGAATCGGTTCATGTCATCACGCTATACTGGCGAGCTACTCAAAGTGCATGGAGAAATTGAATGGAAGGATGTCTGATGCCTGGCGGCGCGCTGCCTAGAAACTGCTGCATTCCGAATCTGTTTTCTGGTACGTCTTCAAATACGGCGTGTGTATGCTTCCGATATGGTTAATCAAGTTATCTTTGATGATCCAGGTCCCAGTGCTCGAAAGAGCGACACCATAGGTATAATGAAGGCCATTGTTCCCAAGCCCAGTGCCCCCCACGCCATCAAGGGTGTTCCCGATCACGGTGAGGCTACTTTACGGTGGTGATGAACACATGGGCCTTGGTGACGATCCCATTCTTGCCGATCATGAAGAGGTCATTGCCGCGCACCACACACACGCTACCGCTGTCCAGGACGATACCATCCAGGCCGGTGCCATCGATCTGGTTGTCGAGCACTTCGACGAGCCAGTCCACACCCTTGATGAGGATGCCGTGGCCGCCCGGCTTCGAAATGACATTTTTCGCGATGCGCCCTCCCAGCGTGGGGAAGGAGCTTGAGAGTGCATTCGCTGGAGTGCCCGCGCGGTTGGTGCTCGTCAGCTGGATTCCAGAGCCCCGCATGTTCAAGATCTGGGTGTTCTCCACGACAGCGTTGTCGGCCAGCAACACCATGCCATTCGTCTCGGCGGTGGTGTTGTTGGCGGAGTTTCCATCCAGCCCCAGGTCTCGGATGATGACCTGGCCACTCATGGTGGCCGCGTTGTCTAGCCAGGCGTATCCCGCCTATACGCTTCCACTTGCCGAGCCACGTCTTGCTCATGTCGTTTCCGTCTCCGGCTTGGTCCTTTTGGGGTCCCAAAAACCGGATTTGGTCCCGAAAATGCGAGCGCCGCCGCCGTTCTCAGAGGGCGGCGCCTTGAAAGCGGCGGGTTGCTCTGCTTGGGAGCGGCGGGAATCGAACCCGCATCAAGGCGGAAGCAAAACCCCTCAATTCCCCGCTGGAGGGGCACACGGGGGGTACATGCGGCCACCAGGGGGGAGCCGCTCACGGATGCGAGCGGCCAGAACTTGCGGGCCGCGCGTACACGGTCTGCAATGCCCACCTCAGTAGCCCGCACCGCCCGAGCGTGGCCTACTGCGAACCTGGAGGTGCCAGTTCCTCCGGCAGGCGCGTCGGCACGAACTTCAACCCCTTGAGCGCATCTATCACGATGAACCCTTGGTCAGCGATTTTGACCAGATCGCCGTCCTTTGCTTCTCCGCTGGCGAGCCACGTGTCCGCTTCGTCTCTTGTCGCGAATGTCTGAGCAATGGTCACAGGCTTGTAGGTGAAGAATCGCCGGAAATATTCACGGTAGTCATCCAACTTCTGGATGTCGCGAACGTAAAGCAACGCCAGCGAGACAATTCGGAGCGCCTCGTCTTCCGGCGTACCCTCCGGGTATTTTGCTCCCACTGTACCAACGGTCTTCATGACGGCGTCAATGTCGAAGTTTGAGTTATAGGTCATTGGCGTGTCAGGTTAGAGTGCAAGAGGAGCGAGAATCAGCGCGCCAGTGCCGCCTGTGGTGATGACGAAGGCGGTTCCGGCAATGATAACGACCATTCCGAGTGCCACTTCAGCCTTGTGAGTCCTAATCCAGTCAATCGCTTCGTCGACGCGAGAGAACAACACTGGATGTGTTCGTCATCGCAGTTTCGGAGACCGGCACCGCCAGTTCCAAGCGAAGAGCCGACCCCCTGTTCGGTGTCTTCCGTCTTGCCTGCTTGTTTCCGTCCAACAGTTTCTCGGGCAAAAGGCGCGAGTTGAATGAGGCGCTTGACTGGCCGGATGTTTGATAGCGGACCCATGAACTCCGGCCAGGAGGCAACGGCAATCGAACCCGCCGCTTGGAGCATCTGCAAGGTTGGCTGGGCCCAGCGGCCGTCGCCGCTATTGCACGATGAACAGGCCGCGCAGATCCTCGGTGCTGGAAATGGGGTTGCCCGAGGTGTCTTTGGCGGTGGCGCGCCACTGATAGGTGAGGCCTCGGATCAGCGCCTTGCCCGTATATGACGCTTGGACAAAGCCCGAGCCATTCTGGGCGTCCGCAGCCACCGCCAGGTTCTCCCACACTTCACTGCCCTGCGAGTCGAACAGGCGCACCTCGTAGGAACTGGCGCTGGGGTAGGGCTTCCAGCGGAACTTTGGCGGGAACGTCACCTGGTCGGTCGCCTCCCCGGGACCCGGACTGGTGATCTCGATGGCGCCCGTCACCTTGAACGAGGGACTCAGGCTCGGGATGCCATTGGCCACCGTCAGGTGGACAATCTGTGTGCCCGAGATGCTGGGGTCCGGGTCGCGCACGTTGCCGTCGTTGTCGAAGGCCGCCAGCACCACGTACTTGCCGTCTGGAACTCCGGAGATGGAGAAAGCCCCCGTCACCGTGGGGGCCTGGCCTGGATCCGGCGCACGCAGCCCCGGTGGCACTTCGCCGCGAACGAGCGCGTCATGGAAGGTGCTCTCCACCATCATCACGACGCTGGTGCCCGCGCTGTTGGCCCCCGCCACCCACTGCACGCTGCCGTTCAGCACAGCGCTCGCGTCTCCCGCCCTGCGCAGGCTCACCGAGGACACATCCATGCCCGACGACGGCACCTGGAGATCCACCTGCGTGTAGTTGGCGCCCTTCACATAGGCCTGGACCGTATAGCCGCTCCCCGGTGTCACGTTGAACACCCGGAACGTCCCCGAGGCGTCCGTCACCGCGGAGTACACCCGGCCGTTGCCCTCAATAACAACGAGCGCGGGCTTGCCTGTGGGCAGCTCCACAGTGCCGGACACGTTCAGCCAGAATCGCTCCGCCGACAGTCCCGCGCTCAAGCCCACGTCCGTCTGGGCCGAGGCGAGCACCCAAGGCTGCTCACTCCCGGCGCTGGTGGCGCCCGTGGTGTCCAGGGGCAGTGAGATGCGCACGCCCGAGGGGAACGGTCGGTAGTTGCGCGCAGCAGCCCGCAACGTCACCCTCGTGCCCACAGGGGTGCCCTCGCTGTCCGAGCGCTCGGTGGGGATGGGCAGGGTGTAGTGGCCATCCAGGCCGCTCACCGCAACGCCTGTTACGGCGGTCCCGTTGATGTCCAGCGCTGTGACCTCCGCGCCCGCGACTGGCTGGCCCGAGAGCAGATCGAACACCTTCCCCTCGACCTGCACCGGCGCGAAGCACTGGGGGACATCCTCCCCGCTCACTTGCTCGCAGACGAGGCCGGACGAGCATGAGTGTGGATCATCGAGTCTGCACTCGGTGTTGCCGACACAGGCCACCAGCAGTGCTGCAAGGGCCGGAATGATTCGCTTCAGCATTCAGGAAGTCTCCAGGTGTGGAGTGGCTCGAAAGACCCGCCGTGTCGGCGATGAGAAAGAGGAGGTCCGTTCTATTTTTGTCCGCCTCTGGGTCCCAGTCGACAGCGACGACGCGTGCGCCCAGCGGGCTCTCTCTCCGGTCTCCAGCCGGGCGAGCCGGAACGGGTTTCGCCGCCATTATCCCGAGGCTCCCTCCACCCCGCTGTAGTAAATACGCCCGCATGGTACGTACCCCCACGCTGATCCTCATCGGGTTCTTCGCCCTCGCCTCCGTCGATGCTTCCGCCGGAGCGCCAGAGGCTGGCGCCGCGAAGTCCGTCGCGGAGGCAACCAAGCGGCTCGAGAGCGCGCGCACCGCCCTGTCGGCCGCCGTCAAACGGATTGAAAAGGATCCGCCGAGCAACGCGGACCTCGATTCCGCCCTCGCGGCGGTGGACGCACTGAAGAGCGCGCTCGACGCAGGAGCGAGCTTCGAGACGGAGGACCTCGATTACGCCAAGGCCGTCCTGGCCGCGCGGAAGGAGTACCGGACGCAGCGCGAGTACGTCGACGAGCGCCGGGCCAAGATCCACATCTTCGAGTTCCGCCGGCGCATCGACAGCGCGATGGCGACCCTGAACGAGCGCATGGCCAAGGTCGCGGGCAAGGAGCCCGGTCCCAAGGAGATGGACGATGCGCGCGCCGCGGTGGCGGAGGTCAAGAAGCTGGCCGATGAGAGCCGGTCGCTGACGAAGCAGGATCCGAAATTCGCCACGTACCTCACCGAGGTCGACACCGCCGTTTCCCGTCAAGAGAAGGCGATCGACGAGCGGTGGTTGGCGCTGTCGGCCCAGAAGCAGCGAGGACTCCTGGACGAGCGCCGCAAGGCCCTGTCCACCGCGCTCGCCGAGCTGGGCAAGGCCTGGTCGGACGAGAAGTTCGGGGCCGCCGACAAGGCGTCGGCGGCGCTGCAGAAGCAGCTCGACGAGGGCAAGCCGCTCGAGGCGAGCGACAAGGCGTACCGCGCGGAGGCGGACAAGGCTCGCGCCGAGATCGCCCAGGCGAAGCAGAAGATGGAGGAGAGCGTGGCGGCGGCGGGCGTCTCGCGGGTCAAGGAGGAGATGGGGCCTGCCCATGATGAGCTCGTCGCGTCCGCCAAGGCGCTGCGCGCCAGGAAGCCGACGCCCGAGCAGTTCGCCGAGGCCAAGACCGCGGCGTTCGTCGTCCGGAAGCTGGTGGAGAAGTACGAGCCGCAGGCCTCGCGGAGTCCGGCGATCGGCCAGTACATCACCGAGGTGAAGAACACGCTCGTCGAGGTGGAGGTCGCGCTCCAGGTCCGCAGCCTCGATGCGGCGCGCGTCGACGTCGTGCAGGCCTTGCGCAATCTCGAGAAGCGGGCGCCGACCGATGAGCAGTTCGAGGAGGCGAACACGGCACTGACCATCCTGTCGAAGACGCTCGAGACGGTTCACGCGAAGAACCCCGCGATCAGCCCCGCCGCCGCCGAGGCGCGCCAGCTCATCAAGGACGGCAAGGCGGCGATGGAGAAGCGCCGGTACGAGGTCGATCTGCAGCGTCAGCGCGCGAAGGTCGACGAGGCGCGGAAGAACGCGACGGCCGTGGTCGCCCAGATCCAGAAGGACAAGCCCACCGAGGCGCAGCTGCTGGAGGCGGAGAACGCGGTCAAGCAGATCGGCGTGGTGCTGGATGCGGGCGCCCCGTTCGTCAAGAAAGATCGCGACTACGCGCTGTACGCCAAGGAGTCGAAGGAGCGAATGGCGGAGCTGAGCGACCGCATCACCCGGCGGAAGATCGCCTTGTCCGCGGTGGAGGCCCGCGCGCAGCTCACCGAGCGGGTGGCCACGGCGAGGGAGAAGGTCGAAGCCGTGAAGGCTCTCACGACGACCGACGCCGACATCGAGGCCGCCTCGAAGAGCGTGGACGCGCTCATGCAAGCGATCGAGACGCGCATGGAGCTGGAGCGGCAGGACGCCGGCTACGCCTCGTCCGCGGAGCGGGGGCGCAACGAGCTGCTGAGGTTGGTGGAGGTGCTCGAGTTCGCGAAGCAGGAGCGGGCGCTGCGCCGGGTGACCGGTGAGGCACTGGACGCCGCCACCTCGGCGACGGCTGCGGCTACGTCCTCCTCGGATCTCCGCAAGCGGAAGGAGCTGTACGCGAGCGCCATGGAGAAGCTCAAGGCCTGCCAGGACGAAGGCGCCATGATGTTGAAGGAGAACGCCAGGCTCGCCTCGTCCGACGTGCTCGTGGGCGGTCAACCGGCCAAGCCGAAAGAGGTGATGGCTCAGTGTGCCCAGAAGGCAGAGGCGCTGCAGGAGCCACAGAAGCAGGTCGACGTGCGGATCCGGTTCGACGAGGGGCCGAAGAAGGCCTACGAATCGGCAAAGGCGCTCCTGGCCAAGTCGCGCAAGAGCGAGGCGCTCGAACAGTTCAATGAGTGCATCGTGACGGGGCGCGTCCTGGAGAACGGGTATCCCGATTTCAAGAACCACAAGTTCGACGTCGGCGGCTCCAGCATGAGCATGGTCGAGCTGGTCCAGGTCTGCGTGAAGGAGCGCAAGCCGCTGCAAGCGAACCCCTGACACGGCAGGTGGGGCACGAGGGGACCGAGCGTGCGCCGCTCAGGGCGACGGCTCGTCGTCGTCCTCCATCGACTCCGGGCTCGCGGGAGGCAGGGGCTTTTCGAAGTGCAGCCAGGCGGGCGGGTGCGCCGGATCGTCCACCGGTCCCGGAGGCGTCTCCAGCGCCGGGGCCGGGCTCGCCTCGAGGCGCCCCGCCGAGGCCGGCAGCGTCTTCGTCAGCGTGAAGCTGTCCTTCACCTCGCCGTTGGGGTTGTAGAACTTGGCGGTCAGCGTGCCACCATTCACCGCCACCTCCAGGTAGCCCGTGTCCGTGTTGTTGCGGTACGCCGTCCAACTCGGCGCTTCTTCCGGGAAGCGCCGCAGTTTCGCGCCGCCGCTGCCCACCACTACGTAGGTGATGCCTCGAGTCCCCGCGGGTGCCACGTCACCGCCCCACATCGGCTGGGTGCGCTCGTAGTTGTGGTCATGCCCCGTGAGCACCAGGTCCACCCCGTGCTGCTCGAAGAGGGGACCAAACTCGTTCCGCATCGTCAGCTCCGAGCCGTGCTTGCCGCTGGACCAGGAGGGGTGGTGGAAGAAGACCACCTTCCACGGCCGTTGCGAGGCGGCCAGATCCTGCTCCACCCAGCGCTTCTGCGCCTCCAGCGTGCAGCGATCCGGCGAGGCCCTGCCAATGGCGCAGCTCGAGTCCAGCGCCACGAAGTGCACCGGGCCCCAGTCGAACGAGTAGTAGCGCTCGGAGTGCTCCGAGTTGTTGGCCGGCAGGTAGAAGTTGTCCAGGTACGGCTGGCCCTGGTCCGTCCCATACTCGTGATTGCCCAGGCTGGGGAACAGGGGCACCTGCCGCAGCACCGCCGCCATGGGGGTGAACATCCGGTCCTGGAATTCCTGCTCGGTGCCCTTGGAGTAGGCGTTGTCTCCCAGCGTCAGCAGCAGCTCGCCGGCGTTGCCCGGCTGCGCGAGCCGCGATAGCACCCCCTGCTGCGTCTCGTCGCCCGTGCCGAAGTCTCCCATCGCCGTGAACGTGAGGCTCGTCGCCGTCGCGGGAGTCGCGGTGCGGAACTGCCGCACGCCGGTGACCGAGCCACACGCCTCCACCACGTAGCTGTACGTCTGCCCCGGCGTCAGGTCCGTGAGCTGCACCGCGTGCCGCCAGCCCGCCTCGTTGGCCGTCGCTGTCTGCGACACGTTTGTCCCTTGGCCATAGCGCACCAGGGGCGTGCACGACTCGCCGGTCCGGAACGCCACGATGGCGCTCGTCTGCCCCACGCTCTGCAGGTACGGCTGGCGCAGCAGTGCCGGCCCCGAGTCCTCCGCGGGCAGCTCGCTCGCGCTTACGGCGGAAGGCCGCTCCACCGATGCTGCCGAGTCCTTGCATGCCAGGACGATCCACACCGCCAGAAGACTGGAAATGATCAGTGAGTGTTTGCGCATAGCTGTAACGCCAACATGGTCGAGCGCCGACTTTTTCCCACCGCCGGAAGTGGCGCGTGCCCACGTCTCCCCGTCAGGCTTCTGCCATGCAGCCCAAAGAGCGGGGGGAGCTCCCAGGCGTAACAGGCCAGGGGTAGCATCGGCAGCGATGAGCGAGCACGAACTCCACGAGGCAGAGCCAGCACTGCGCGCGAGGCTCGAGGAAATTGGGGCGGAGCGCTGGGCCGAGCGGGCCGGCGTGCGGCTGGCCTGGGTCCGCTGGCAGGTCTGGGTGGAGCTCGGAGCGCGGTATCTGCCAGCGCCGCGCTCCATCGAGGAGTTGAGCGAAGCGCTGCGAGGAACTCAGGCGGAACTGGATTCGGAGGCGAGCTTCCAGCAGGTGATGGAGCTGGTGGAGCTGGCGACCGGGGCGAAGGTGACTCGCACCAAGGAGGATCTGGACTTCCTCACGTTGGATCAGCCGGGGCCGGAGGTGATCCACAGCGGCACCATCGGGGAGCGCGGGCTGGCGAGCTGGGAGGCGCCGCGACGGGCTCCTCAGGAGCTGGTCTTCTACGCCAACCTGGAGCGAGACGACGGCGCGGACTTCGTGCGCCTGCGGGTGGACTGCGCCACGCGAGAGATCTCGGCCGAGGTGATCGACAGCGGATGGTTCGAGATCGCGGCGAAGCTGGAACTGCCTCTCAAGAAGTAGTGCCCACAAACCACTCCCAGGGCTGGGGGGCTGTTGGGAAGGTGTTCCACCGGCGCCAGGCCAGCACCTCGGCCCTCCACACCTCGAGGCCACCCCGCAGCGGCCAGGCACGGGTGACGGTGCCGCGCCGCGGCCCCGCGAAGTTGCGCACCAGCATGCGGTTGACCTGGTCGATGCGCTGCGGAGTCTCCCCCGCGCGCAGCTGGAACTCGGCGGCAATCAGCGCCCCCTGTTGCGACACGGCGCGGGAGGGGTCCGCCCGCTCGACGACCGGCCAGAGCCCCAGCAGGGGCGGCGTCACCCCTTCGAGGAGAGCCGCCTGCAGGCGATCGTGCCCATCCAGCACCAGCCACTTCGCCAGGAGGTCCACATAGAGCAGCAGCGCCGGTGGCAACGTCCGGTCCCGAGCGTGCTTGCGCCAGCTCTTCACCCGGCCGTCGTCTTCCGGGGAAGCGGCTCGCAGCGGGAGCACCGCGCCTGAGAGCACGGACTCCGTGGCCCAGTCCTCGGTCCAGAACGTCTCGAAGCGCGAGAGGCCTTCGAGGGAGTGGGGTGGAGCGATCTCCTCGCCGAACCCCCACTCCATGGGGCTGATGGGGTAGCGCGAGGCCTGGCGCACGTCGATGGCCCGGACAGGCCGCAGGCACCAGCGGCCCGCGTAGAGCAGGGGATGGAGCGACTCGGTGAGCGCTCGGCCCAAGCGCCACGTCCAGGCCTCCCACCAGCGGTCGGTTCCTGGCTCATGGGTCACCTCGCGGAGCTCGGCGGCCCGCAGCGGAGGCAATCCCCAGGGCGCGCTGGCGGTGCCCCGGAGGAAGCCACATTGATCCCAATAGCTGTCGATGCACACCCAGAGCAGCGGCTGCCCGCCACTCGTCAGACGCAGCCGGTACGGAGCGGCCACCTCGAAGTGCAGGGAGGGCCGCTGCAGCCAGCGTCCCTCGCGGGGAATGTCCAGCAGCATGCCCGGACCCGCCACAGACGGGCCCCAGTCCCGGGTGTCGTCGGAGGTAAATGCCACGCGCGAGTGCATTCCAGTTTTACCGCTTCAACTCCTCAGGAGGTTGAATCCCGTAGCTCGCGGCTTCGCGTCGGGCATGGTCGATCCCGTCAAGCATCTGTTGCTGCGAACGACGATCCTTGTGGAGCCTTAACACCCTTTGCTCCGTGTCCGCCAACATCGCAAAGGCGTCTCGGGCCCGGTCCGGGAAGTTGTTCAAGGACTGCACGTAGAGGCACGCGACATGATGGCGGTTCCACAGGTTGGGAAATCCCAACCGCTGGAGCCTGCGCAGCCATGGGCCAAAGTCCTTCCATGGACGAGCCTGATCGAACGCTGCTTGCACGGCATTCAATGCCGTCAGACGCTGGAGGTGCAGGCGTTCGGAGGGAGTGCGCGCCTCTCGTGCAAACTGCCGCTCCAGATCCACGAGCGCGCCCACGTAGGCGTCAAAAGGCACTTCACCGAAAGCCATTCCGAGGCAGAGCCACTCGCGGGCCTCTGCAACCGTGTTCCACCATTCGCGGCGCGAGCGCGACACAGCTAGTAGCCTCCGAGACACTCGAGGCCGTTGACCTCCGAAGGCCAGGAGCCTGTTCCCTTACAGGTCTCGTAGCAAGATTGGCAGACCGTCTGGCCGTGCTGCCCGCGCTTCTCGTACTCGCCTCCCATCGCGATGCACTGGAGCCAGTATTGACGGCACTCCTCTTCCCTTTTTCTCCGGTTGGGAGGGGCCGCGCTCGTAGGGGGCGGAAGGGGAGGCGGATCCGTCTGGGAGGCTTTGGTGGGGGCTCGCGTAGGGACCTTCGTGGGGTCCAGCGCTCCGCAGCGCTCGTAGACGCCTGGATGCTGCTTGAGGCAGCACGAGATGGTGCTGTCTGTTGGGCCGCACGTTGCGGCTTGCGCGAGGGAGTCCCCGCGCTGCGCGAGGGCATCGCCGCGCTCAGCGGTGCCAGCCGTCGAGCCTGACTCGCCTGTGCTCTGGTGGGCGGCGTGTGTCGCACTGCACCCCATGGCACCCATCAGGCTCGCGCTTAAGGCGACACCCAAGGCAGAGCGCCAAGCATCACGAGCCAGTGCCAAGGGGCTTCCCATCCGGATTTCACTGTTCGGAGTTATCGCAGGGTCCCCGTAGGGGGTTGCGCACGAATCGCCCTGGTTCGGCTCTTTCATAGAACCCAACACGTTCTGAAGCACAAAGCCCGGCTCGCCGAGATCTGTGGCTTCAGGACCCCTATGGGGGATGCTCGTGGCCGGAGGTGTTGGGGCGTTTGACGCCGCGAGGGAAGATCGGCACGTGGCAGGTCCCCTGGTACATCTCGCCGCCGCTGGTCTCGCACTTCTCTGGGGTCAGCGCCAGACGAGCCCAGCACGCGCCGTTGAGAATGACCTGCTGAAGGTGAGGACACCGGCCTTTCTTGTCGGGCTGCGCCTGGCCCTCATACGGATCGGGAGGACTGTCCGAGATCGAGGGCGTGGAGGTGGAGGGCAGGGCAGGGCTCGGAGGTGGGGCGGAAGCCGCATCCTCGCCAAGCCCCACAGGCCCCGCCTCGGGTGAGGGCTTGCTCTCGGCCGGGGCGGTGGCTTGCGAGACACGCGGGGCCTCTTCCCGCGCGGGGAGAAAGGCCGCCCACGTCAGCCATGCCGCCCACGACGCCAGCGTGCCTGCGGCCACCGCCAGCACGAGCCAGGGCGGCCGTGAGTGCGAAGGCGCTCGCTCTGTCTCCGAAGCGCTGGGACGCGGGCAGGGATGGGAGAGAGAGTCTGCCGCCCGCTCCAGTGCAGGGGCCAGCTCCCCGGCGGTGTCGCGCTCCTCGGGGAGGATGGAGAGCATGCGCAGAATCAAGTCGCGCTGCTGCGGCGGCACCCGGGCCGAGAACAAGGCCCGAGGCAGCATCAGCGAGTCCAGGGACCAATGTCCCTGCTTATCCTTCCGGAGCTCACCCATCTCCGGGTACTTGCCGGTGGCGAGCACGCAGGCGGTGACGCCCAGGGCGAACACATCATCCGCGGGCCCGGCCCGGTAGCGCTCCGAGGTGTTCCGGTTTCGTTGGCTGAACAGCCAGGCCTCGGGAGAGCGGTAGGCCGGAGTGCCTGGGGGCAACTGCTGCGGTGTCAGCGTGGCCGCGTCCGGGTAGATGCCCGAGCCGAAGTCGGTGACGAACAGACGGCTGTCGGAGCGGCGCACCAGGATGTTTCCGCCCTTCAAGTCCCGGTGGAGTGCATCCTGAGCGTGGAGATACTGAAGGGTGAAGGCCACCTGGGCCAGCAGCCGCAACTGCTGGGCCGCCGAGGGAAGGAACATCCGTGCCCAGTCGTACAAGGGCACGCCATCGATCCACTCCATGGCGACGAAAGGATGGCGCGCGCCGCTGGGGCTCACCCAGTAGCCGGAGTCCACCAGGCGGGGGATGTGCGGATGCAACGTGCGCGAGAGCAGCTCCCGCTCGCGCTCGAAGCGAGGATCCTCCGCGAGCAGGGCGCGCTTGAGGGCGACGGGAAGCAGGTGCTCCTGTCCGATGCGGACGGCGCGGTAGACAGCGCCGTTGACGCCCCGGTTGACCCAGTCCACCACGCGCCAAGGCCCGATGGCGGTACCCCGTGGGAGCAGAGCGGGGTGAAGCGATGGGGGCGAGGAGGCACTCGGCATGCGGTGACTCCTATCCTACTTCAAGGGTAGGCGCTCGTCAGGAGACTTCCTGCGGCCGCAGTCGAGGTCCGAGAGAGGGATCCAGCGGATGGCCCACAGGGCTTCCTGCCGCAGCGTCCACATGCCTCCAGTAAGTTAGAGTCACCGCTTCAGGTCCATCGTCGGCGCTCCATGCGCCGGCCATCCCTGAGAGGGACACCATGGCAGCCAAGAAGCCCGCAGCGAAGAAGTCCTCGGTGAAGAAGGCCCCGGCCACCAAGGCTCCGGCGAAGAAGGCCCCGGCGAAGAAGGCTCCAGCGAAGAAGACTCCAGCAAAGAAGCCCGAAGCGAAGAAGCAGGCTGCGGGCGCCGGTGGCCTCGGGACGCGTGAGCAGCCCTGGAAGCTCAAGACTCCCCCTGGGACGTCGGAGTTCGAGGCCTTCCGCGACGAGACGCTGGACCCGCCCGCTCTCGTGGTGCGCGTGGGGAAAACCGAGCTGCGCTACCACCTCCGCAGCATCGAGGACCTGCACGCGATGCTCGTCCGCCATGGCGACTGGCTCTCGCTGGGGGGCGCGGACGAGCAGAAGCCCGCCGCCGAGGGGACCGTGGAGGCGTGGGGCCGCTCGCCGAAGAATCCCGTGGGTGGCTGGTATGGCCTCAAGAAGGGCCTCCGCGGCCGCTTCGGCGTGTACGTGCCCCCTGTGCTCGAGGCGCTCGGGCTCGCCGAGGTCGAGCACCAGCCCAAGAACAACCGGATGCGTGCGCGAGCCTCTTAGGACATCCTTCTGCGCAGCCCCAGCAGCAGCACGAGCGCCCCGAGCAGGGGAGCCGCCGAGGTGGCTCCGCAGCCCGACTTCTCGGGAGGCGGTGGCTCCTCGTGAGGCTCGTCGCCGTCTCCGGGCGTTCCGGCATCCGCTCCCGTGCCTGCGTCTGCAATGGTACCCGCATCCGCGACGGTGCCTGCATCCGTGGCAGTACCCCCATCCGTGGACTCGGGGGTGGGGCAGTCCGGCGTGGGCTGCCCACTGGGGAAGAGTTCACAGATGCTCTGCTGCGTGCCCGGATCGATGGCGCGCTGCAGGGTCTCGCCCCAGACCGCGCGCTGAACCATTGTCGAGTCCAAGGTGATGGACGCTCCGTTGCCGCGCCTTACTCTTCCTTCTTGCCGCCACCGAAGAGCTTCGCGAGCAGGGCGCCCAGGGCCGCGAACACCCCACCGATGGCCTTGATGCAACCACCGCCCGCCACGCGGGCCGCGTCATCCGCGACGGAGGCCATGCCGGAACCGGCACGCACCGCGTCGTCCGCGAACGAGCCCACGGGAACGGCATGCGCCACATCATCCGCGAACGAACCCACGGGGACGGTGTGCAGCGCATCGTCGCCAAGGCCTGCCGTGCCCTGAAGCCCGCTGCCCGCCGTTCCCGGCTTCACCATGACGCGAGGTGGAGGGGGCGGGGGGAGGGCCCGCTCGGGGTGATTCTCCAGCGACCGCTCCACACCCTCCTGAACCAGGTCCTGGGCGACATCGCTCACGCCATCGAGGATTACCTCGGACTCGTCGTCCCCGTCGTCCGCCTCCTGGCCCATCGCTGGCGCGGAGAACAGGGTCGCGGCGAGGAGCAGCCTCAGGCCTTCACGAAGTCTGAACGTCATGTCACCCTCCCTCTCTTTCGTATCGAAAGAGCACCTACGGAGGCAAACCCCCGGGGCCTGACACACGAGCACTCTCTGTGAAGTTGCCCCGCCAACCCTGGAAGCCACCCGGAGTGGAAGTGCTCATCCGGCGGCCCGAATCGACAGCAGGAAATGCAGTGCCCCTTCAACCCCTCTCACCGGAGGTGAGACTTGTCCTGGTTACGTGCCATCGCTGTGTCTGTCGTTGTGTCCCTGTGCATTGCCGCCAGTCCCGCATTCGCGTCCTCGTCCTTCCGCATCGTCGACCTCACCATGCGAGATGGAGTGACGCTGAAGGGCAACGTCTTCACGCCCGACACTCCGGGGCGGTACCCGGCCATCCTCTTCATTACCAGCTGGGCGCTGCCCAGCGTGGAGTACTTCGTGCAGGCGCAGAAGTTCGCGGATGCAGGGTACGTGGTGGTCTCGTACACCCCGCGAGGCTTCTACACCTCGGGGGGCTTCATCGAGACGGCGGGCCCCAAGGACATCGCGGACCTGAGCCAGGTCATCGATTGGACGCTGGCCCAGACGCCCTCGGATCCAGCGCGCATCGGCGCGGCGGGTGTCTCCTATGGCGCGGGCATGTCGTTGATCGGCGCGGCCTTTGACTCGCGCATTCGCGCCGTCGCCGCGCTGAGCTGCTGGACGGATCTGCCGTACTCGTTGTTCTCGCACCAGACGCGCCACCTGCAGAGTGCCGGGCTGCTGGGGCTCTCGGCGGAGCTGACCGGGAAGCCCTCGGCGGAGCTACAGCAAGCCCTCTCGAACTTCTTCGCCAACCAGAACCTGGACAGCGTCATCGCCTACGCCCAGGTCCGCAGCGCCGCGACGTACCTGGATCGCCTCAACGCGAACCGTCCGGCCATCCTCCTGGGCAACGCCTACGGCGACAGCTTCTTCGGCCCCAATCAGCTCACGGGCTTCTTCACCCAGCTGGCGGGGCCGAAGCGGCTCGAGCTGCGCCCAGGGGACCATGCCATCCCCGAGCTGACCGGAATCCTCGGACTGCCCAATGACGCCTGGACGAGCACGCGCCGCTGGTTCGACCAGTACCTGCGCGGCGTGAACACGGGCATCGCCACGGAGAACCCGGTTCAGCTCCAGCTCCGGGGCCAGAGCACCTATGAGTCGTTCCCTTCGTGGAGCGCCATCTCGACGAGCACTGCGCGCTACAACCTGAGCGAGGTGCACTGGTGGAGCAACGAGGGCGACCTCACGGCGGGCTCGCAGGCGGCCTGGAACAAGACGCTCGTCGCGGGAGACACCGTGGCCAACGGCGGCGTCGCGCTGCTGACGAACGGCGCGGAGGCCATCACGGGGGAGCCGATCTCCGCGTGGATTCCGGCGGTGGACCGGCTGAACGGGGCCGTGTGGCAGTCGGACTGGCTGTCGAGCCCGCAGCGCGTGCGCGGCGCCCCGCACCTGCGCCTGACCGTGACGCCGGGCAGCTCCGGACAGACGACGGTCATCGCCTATCTCTACGACACGGACTGGGCCGGGACGGGGAGCCTCATCACGCACGTCGCCGTCACGCTCCGCAACGCCGTGGCCGGCCAGCCCTATGCTGTGGACGTGGACTTCCCGGCGACGGCCTATGACGTTCCCATCGGCCACCGCCTCTCGCTGGTCGTCGACACCGCCGATCCACTCTATGCGGACAAGGCGCCGGCCTTCTCCTCGGTGAAGCTCTCCTCGTCGTCGAGCAGCCCGTCCTATGTGTCGCTGCCCCTGAAGTGACGCGGGGGGCTCCTCCCATTCCGGGAGGGTTCCGCTTCAGCGGTGCCCTGTCGTAAAAAGCGCTCCTTCATCGAGGACCCGGAACCTCCGGGAGCGCATCCATGAGCAAGGCCATACCCGCCGAGGCGGGCCCCCCAGGGGAGGACTCCGACATCGGAGCTGCCGAAACGCTGCCCTCCTCCCGGCCGCTCCCGCGGCAGCCCCCTCCCGGCGAGGGGGTGCCCGTGGTGGACCCCGCGCACTACGCCATCGACGGGGAGCTCGCCCAGGGCGGCATCGGCCGCATCCTCCGCGCCAGGGATTTGCGGCTCGGCCGGCCCGTGGCCATCAAGCAGATCCTCTCGCCCTCTCCCGAGGCCGAGCTCCGCTTCATGACCGAGGCGTTCATCACCGCGCGGCTCCAGCACCCCTCGATCATGCCGGTCTACGAGGCGGGGCGCTGGCCCAACGGCGAGCTGTTCTACGCGATGAAGCTCGTCTCCGGACGCTCGCTGGCGGACGTGCTCGCCGAGAAGCGGACGCTGAAGGAGCGGCTGGCCCTGCTGCCCCACGTGCTGGCAGTGGCCGAGGCCATGGCCTACGCGCACTCCGAGCGCATCATCCACCGCGACCTCAAGCCGGCCAACGTGCTGGTGGGCGGGTTCGGCGAGACGGTGGTCATCGACTGGGGCCTGGCCAAGGAGCTCTCTCGCGCGGAGAGCCCCTTGGACCCGGCTGCTTCCGATACCGGGAGCTCCCCCGCGGATGGTGCCCTGACCCGGTTCGGCACGGTGATGGGGACTCCCGCGTACATGCCGCCGGAGCAGGCCGCGGGTCTGACCGTGGACGAGCGCGCCGACGTCTATTCCCTGGGGGCGATTCTCTACCACCTGCTCGCGGGCGAGCGTCCTTATGACGGGGAGAGCTCGGATCAGGTCCTGGCGCGGGTGATGAGCGGCCCGCCGTCCCAGCTCGCCAGCCTCCAGGACCGCATCCCTCGAGACTTGCTGGCCATCGTGACCAAGTCCATGGCGCGCGAGCCCTCCGAGCGCTACCCCACCGCGCGCGAGATGGCGGAGGACCTGCGGCGCTTCCAGACGGGGCAGTTCGTTGGGGCCTACGAGTATTCGCGCATGGAGTTGGTGCGCCGCTTCCTGTGGCGCTACCGGGCCGTGGCGCTCGTCACGGCCGTGGCCACGGTCCTGCTCGCCACCCTGGGCGTGGAGAGCTTCCGCCGCGTCTCCGCCCAGCGGGATGCCGCCCAGAAGGCCCGGCGAGAGGCCCGGGACCAGGCCGATGAGCTCCTGCTGACGAAGGCGCGGGCCACCGTGGATGACGCGCCCAACGAGTCCCTCGATCCGCTGCGGCAGCTCCCGCCCGACTTCGAGCGGTGGTCCGCGGCCCGGACCATCGCGGCGGATGCCCAGTCCCGGGGGTTCGTCACCGTGCTGCGCGGCCACACCTTGCACATCACGGACCTCGCCTTCACGGAGGACGGCCAGTCCCTCATCACCTCCAGCGACGATCGCACGGTGCGTGTCTGGGGGCTCACGCGGAACGAGGCGCCCCTCGTGCTGCCGGGCCACGAGGACGAGGTCTGGCGCATCCAACTCCTCCCGGCGGGCCTGGGCTTCGTCTCCGCAGACAAGCAGGGCGTCCTGCGCAAGTGGAACACCGGCACCCGTGAGCTCAAGCCCTTCGCGGGTCTGTCAGGCCCCGTGTCGGCGCTCACCGTGGGCTGCCAGGGCCGGTGCTTGCTGGCCGCCAGCCAGCGGGATGACGTGCTCCTGTATTGGGACCTGGAGACGGGCCAGTCCCGGACCTTCCATACGGGCGTCGAGGGCATCGAGGAGGTGCAGGTGTGGCCGGACTCCTCCTGGGTGTTCGTGCGGGGCCACCGCAACGCCGCCTCGGCCCTGGGAGACGTGGAGAAGGGCTCCTTCCAGGTGCTGAAGCAGGTTCGGCCCACCGTGGGGGGAATCGCCGCGGACGGCCGCCTCTTCACGGTGGATACCGAGGGAAACCTCCACGCCTGGAGGCCCGGAAGCGCCCAGGGGCAGCTGCTCGCGCGGAACCTGGGCATCGGCACGGCGCTCACCTTCGTGCCGGGCACTCCCTGGGTGGTCATCGGAACGCAAGAAGGGGTGATCCGGTTGTGGAACCAGGCCACGGGACAGACGCGGGAGCTCGCTCACCACGATGGGCTCGTCAACAGCCTGGACGTCACCTCGGATGGGCGCTACCTGGCCTCGGCCAGCGCCGACCGGTCCGCGCTCCTCTGGGAGCTGGAGACCGGAGAGTTCCGCGTGCTGCGAGGGCCTCGGCAACAGGCCCACCTCGTCCGGTTCTCTCCGGATGACCGGCAGCTGGCCGTGGCCAGCTTCAATGGCACGCTGCGCGTGTTCTCCTTGGAGACGAAGCCCCACCGCGTGCTCTCTCGCGCCGCGCCCCAGTCCTCACTGTTGCTCTCCTCCACGGGACAGCGGCTGGCTTCGCTGTCCGAGCAGGGGCAGCTGCGGCTCCTGGAGGCTTCTTCGGGGAAGCTCCTCCTGGAGGCGCCCGGCTTCGCGTCGAGCGCGCTGAGCTTCTCCCCGGACGGCCAGTGGCTGGCTGCGGGCAGACTCGATGGGCGGATCCTCCTGTACGCCTCCGCCACGGGAAGCGCGCAGCCCCTGTTGGGAGGGCATGACGCTCCCGTCACGGCCGTCTCCTTCTCCGGGGATGGCCGGAGCTTCGCCACGGCGGACGAGCGCGGCGGCGTGTGGCTGTGGGAGCTCTCCTCGGGCCAGGGGCGCCGCTTCGGAGCCCACGGGACGAGGGTGTCGCAGCTCGCGTTCTCACCGGACGGCAGGCACCTGGCCTCCGCGGGCGGGGACGGCGCGGTGCGGCTGTGGGAGGTGGCCACGGGCGGGTTCCAATCCCTGCACGGTGGCGGAGGGGCCGTGTACACCGTGGCCTTCTCCCCGGAGGGCCATCGCCTCGCCATGGGAGGCGAGGACCACCTCGTGTTCTGGGAGCTGGACAGTGGCCAGCGCCATCCTCAGAACACGAGCGAGGGCGACGTCCTGGAGGTGCGCTATTCGCCCGGGGGCGACGTGGTGGCCAGCCGCAACCAGAACGATGGCCGGGTGATGCTCTGGGACGGGCGGACGGGAGCGCCCCGCAGCGAGCTCCGGGCGCATGAGAGCGATGTCCTGGGCCTCGCCTTCTCGCCGGATGGGACGCGCTTGGCCTCGGCGAGCCTCGACAAGACTGTGCGGCTGTGGGACGTGGCCACTGGAGAGAGCCGCGCGCTGCGAGGCCACACCGGGCCGGTGAGCGCCGCGGCCTTCTTCCCGGACGGAAAGACCCTGGCATCCACCGGCCAGGATGGCGCCATCCGGCTCTGGCCGGACGACCTGCCCCTGGAGCCGGAAGCCCTGCGCGCCTGGATGCGCACCTTCACGAGCGACGAGAGGCCCCACGCCTCCCGGCCTTGAGGTCTCTCAAGCGGGAGTGGCGCCAGGGCTGGCGGCGGTGTCCTGGAGCGTGAAGCCGACCGTGTTGCGGCCTCCCGTGCTCATCGCGAAGACGGCGCCCCCGTGCATCTTGGCTACCGCTTTGACGATCGACAGGCCCAGGCCGTGGTTGTCGCGGCTGTTCCGGCGTGCGCCGTCGACCCGGTAGAACCGATCGAACAACCGCTCCAGGTGCTGCTCCGGAATCGGAGTGCCGGGGTTGGTGACGGCGACGCGCACCTCGGCTTGCTGCCGCGTGATGGCCACGACGACCTCGGCGCCGCGGTCGGAGTGCTCGATGGCGTTGAGCAGCAGGTTGCTGGCGGCTCGCCGGAACAGGGAGCGCTCGAAAGACGCCTGGGCATCTCCCTCCACTCGCACCGAGACGCCCGCCTCGTCGAGGAGGGCATCGAAGAACTCGACGGTCTTCGAGACCTCCTCCGCGGCCGACGTGTGGACCCGGTCGAGCGCCTTCTCTCCCTGATCCGCGCGGGCGAGGAAGAGCATGTCGTTGACGATCGCCCGCAGGCGGTCGAGTTCCTCGAGGTTCGATTGCAGCACCTCCTCGAGCTGCGAGGCGGTCCGCTCCTTGGCCAGGGCGACCTGCGTCTGGCCGATGAGATTGGTCAGCGGCGTGCGCAGCTCGTGGGCCACATCGGCATTGAATCCCTCGAGCTGGGCGTAAGCGCGCTCCAGCCGGTCGAGCGCCCCGTTGAACGAGGAGACCAGGTCGGCCAGCTCCCGAGGGAGGGGAGAGAGCCGCAGCCGCTGGGACAGATCCTTCGGACTGAGGGACTGGGCCTCCTGAGACAGGCTGCTCACCGGCGCGAGCCCCACCTTGGCGATGCGATGGCCAAGGAGTGTGACGAGCGCGGCCCCCGCGAGGCAGAGCGCGACGAGCGCCCCGGCGAAGGAGTTCAGCGTGTCGTTGAACCGCGTCGAATCGACCGCCGTGATGACGTGGACCGTGGGGCGCTCACCATGGGGGGCGATGGCGCGTGAGGCCGCCCGCATCGCGTGCCCCTGCAGCTCGAACTCGAACGGCCCGGTCGCGCCGCGGGTGCTCAGCCGCTCGCGGAGTGCTGAGGGCGCGTCTCCGTACTCGAAGCGGGTGTCAGGGCCCACGACCCAGAAGCGCACGCTGCCATCGAGTGGCGTGATGGCCTCCAGCTTCGCGCGCACTGTCTGCCACCGCTCCAGACTCTCGTTCCGGGCGACCACCATGCCCGCGTACTCGAGCCGGGTGTTCACCTCGCGGAGCTGGTGGTGGACGAGCTCCCGGTGGAGCACGCGCTGCAGCCCGATGCCCACCAGCGAGAAGACTCCGAGCGAGGCCACCGCGAACATCACGGCCAGCCGCGTGGCGATCGAGGCCCTCATGGTGACGCCCCGTCCTCGCGCGCCTCGAGCACGTACCCCATGCCGCGGATGGTGTGGAGCAGCTTGCGCTCATGGGGCCCGTCGACCTTTGCTCGCAGGCGCTTGATGGCGACCTCGACGACGTTCGTGTTGCTGTCGAAGTTCATGTCCCAGACCTGCTCGGCGATCACGGTCTTCGACAGGATCTGCCCTTCGCGCCGGGCGAGCAAGGCCAGTAGGGCAAACTCCTTCGCTGTCAGCTCGAGCCGCCCGCCAGCCCGGTACGCCTTCCGGCTGAGGAGATCGATCTCGAGGTCTCCAATCCGGAGCTGCGTCGACTCGTGGGCGCGGCCCCGCCGGGTCACCGCCTGCAGGCGCGCGACGAGCTCGAGAAAGGAGAACGGCTTCACGAGGTAGTCGTCTGCGCCCTCCCGCAGCCCGTGGACCCGGTCGTCGACCCTGTCTCGCGCGGTGAGCATGACGACCGGCGTCTGCTTGCGAGCGCGGATGGCCCGGAGCACTTCGAAGCCATTCATCTCCGGGAGCATCACGTCGAGGACGATGACGTCATAGTCGTGCTCCAAGGCCAGGGCGTGCCCATCCGTTCCTGTCCGAGCCACGTCCACCGTGTAGCCCTGCTCGTTGAGGCCTCGATGCAGGTACTCGGCCGTCTTCGACTCGTCCTCGACGATGAGGATCTTCATGCCGGCTCCTGCTTCGGGGGCATGAGACCCATGGTCTGGTAGAGGCGCACGAGGCGGAGGGACACTTCGGCCGTCGCCTGGGCCGCCTGCAGCTCGAGGGCATAGAGGGTGCGCTCGGCGTCGAGGACCTCCAACAGCGAGAGGGCCCCCTCCGCGTACTGACGGCGAGCGAGCGCCGCGGCCTTGCGAGCCGAGTCCGTGGCGGCGGTGAGCTCGGTGCGCCGGATCTCTCCCTGGGTATAAAGGATGAGCGCCGTCTGGACCTCCTGGAGTCCGGTGCGCGCGGTCAGCTCGTAGCTCAGATAGGCCTGCTCCTGTCTCGCGTCCGCGGCGTCGATTGTGGCCCGAATGCGGCCAAAGTCGAGCAACGGCGCGAGCAGATTCGCACCGATCGACCAGATCAGGGAGCCTCCGGACAGCAAGGCCGACGCCTCGTTGCCACTCTGAAGACCAAGCATGCTGCCCAGGGTGATTCGGGGATACCGCAGGGCTTCAGCCGCTTCCCGCCGGGAGATGGCCGCGAGCAGCCGGGCCTCGGCCACACGCACGTCGGGCCGCAGGCCGATGACCTCGGTGGGGGTGAGGAGGACACCGAGCGCGTTGGCACTCGGGAGCGCCCCCGTCTCCGGTAGGACGGCTGCCAGCTCCGCCGGGGTCGTGGCGAGCAGCAGCACGAGCCGGTGGCGCGAGGACTCGGCCAGCTCCGCGAGCTGAGCGGCGCGGGCGCGCGTCTCGGACAGAGAGCTCAGCGTGCGCTCGACGTCGAGCCGGCTGGAGACGCCCTGCGCAAACCGGGCCTGGGCAATCCGAAGGGTCTCCTCCGCGGCCTTCGTGTTGGCCCCGGCGATGGTGGTCTGGGTGCGGTAGAGGCGATATTCCAGATAGGCCTGGGCCACCTCGGCGGCCAGCGACAGTCGCACGCCGTCGCGCTCGGCCACGGTCGCTGCCCAGTCCGCGTCCGCGGCGTTGGCCGTCTTGCGCAGACGCCCGAAGATGTCGGCCTCCCAGCTGGCCTCGGCGCCGATCGAAGCGGAGATCCGCTCTTCGTTGGCCAACGCAGTCCGGCCGTAGCCAATCCCAGCGGTGCCATTGATCTGAGGGAACAGCTCCGCCCGCGCGCCCTGGCGCAGCGCCCGGGCCTCGCGGATTCGAGCCTCGGCGATGCGAAGGTCCAGGTTCCGGCGCTCGGCCTGGACCATCAGCTCATCGAGCACCGGATCGCTGAAGGACCGCCACCACGCCGCGTCGACCGACGCGCTTCGCTCCGCGGCCGGAGCGCTCTCCCAGCCTTGCTGGAGCTCGGAGGAAGGCAGCTTCGTCGGAGCCGAGCTGGCGCAGCCAGTGAGGGCGAGCAGCACGGCAAGAAGACTCGTGGACGCGCGCGTCACGTCGCCTCCAGCTTCGAGGGACTGGGAAGATCCGGGGGAGACGCCTTCCGCAGGCGGCTGAAGAGCCGATCGAGCGCCAGGTACACGACAGGCGTCGAATAGAGCGTCAGGACCTGGCTGACGAGCAGGCCGCCCACGATGGCGATGCCGAGCGGCTGCCGCAGCTCGGACCCGGTCCCGAAGCCCAGCATGAGGGGAATACCGCCCAGGAGCGCGGCGAGTGTCGTCATCATGATGGGGCGGAAGCGGACGAGACAGGACTCGTGGATCGCCTCTCGAGGAGACATCCCCCGCGTTCGCTGCGCGTCGAGCGCGAAGTCGACCATGAGGATGCCGTTCTTCTTCACGATGCCGATGAGGAGCACGATGCCGATCATCGCCATCACCGAGAAGTCGTGGCCCATCAGCCAGAGGAACAAAATGGCCCCGAGCCCCGCGGAGGGCAGGGTGGACAAGATGGTCAGCGGGTGCACGAAGCTTTCATAGAGGACGCCGAGGATGATGTAGACGGCCAGGAGCGCGGCGAGGATGAGCAGCGGCTGGCTGGCGAGGGACTCTTGGAAGCCGCGCGCGGTGCCCTGGAAGTTGCGAGAGATGGCGGTGGGCATTCCGAGCTCCGCCTCGGCCTGTTCGATGGCCTTGACGGCATCTCCGAGCGCCGCTCCGGGCGCCAGGTTGAAGGAGATGTTCACGGCCGGGAACATGCCGTTGTGGCTGATGGACAGCGGCCCCGTCGAGAGGGGCTCGAGCTTCGCGACCGCGGAGAGCGGCACCACCTCCCCCGTGCGGGGGGAGCGGAGGTGCAGATAGGCGAGGCTCTGCGAGGTGCCTCGTTGCTTGGGGTCGATCTCGAGGATCACCCGGTACTGGTTGACCTCGGTCTGGTACTCGTTGACCTGCCGCTGCCCGAAGGCGTCATAGAGGGTCTGGTCGATGTCACGGGCCGAGATGCCAAAGCGAGCCGCAGCCGCCCGATCGATGGTGAGGCGCGTGACGCTGGCGCCCAGTTGCTGATCGTTCGACACGTCGCGGAGTTGCGGCAACTGCGTGAGCCGGGAGGTGAGCTTCTCCGCCCACTCGGACAGCAGGGCGCCATCGCTGCTCTTCATCGCATACGTGTACTGAGCGCGCGAGGGGCCGCCTCCGAGGTTGATGTCCTGGGCCGGGCGCAGGTAGAGCATGATGCCGGGCACCTGGGCGAGCTTCGGCCGCAGCCGGTCGATGAACTCGGTGATCGAGACGTCTCGGTCCGAGCGATCCTTGAGGACGATCCAGAAGCGGCCGCTGGAGGTGCTCTGGCTGCCGCCCGTCGCGCCGACGGCATGCGCGTACTCCTGCACCGCGGGATCCTCCGCGACGATGCGCTCCAGTGCTTTGTGCTTGGCGATCATGTCCTGGTACGAGACGTCCTGCGCCGCCTGGGTCGTCCCCTGGATGAAGGCCGTGTCCTGCACGGGGAAGAACCCCTTGGGAATGAACACGTAGCAGACGACGGCGGCAGCCAGGGCCAACCCGAAGCCGAGCAGGGTGAGCCGCTGATGCTCCAGCGCCCACCTCAACGTCCGGTCATACCCGTTCACGAGGCGCTGCGAGAACCCAGGGCTCGCGCTGCTCGGGCGGTGAGCCAGGGGCCTCATGAACCGCGATGCGAGCATCGGAGCGAGCGTCAGCGACGCGACCACCGACAGCAGGATGGCCGCTGTCATGGTCAGGGCGAACTCTCTGAACAGGCGCCCGACGATGCCGCCCATGAACAACAGCGGAATGAACGCCGCGATCAGCGACAGGCTGATGGACATGACCGTGAAGCCGATCTCCGCGGAGCCAGCGAGGGCCGCTTCGTGAGAGCTCATTCCCTCCTCCAGGTGCCGGTGGATGTTCTCCACCACGACGATGGCGTCGTCCACGACGAAGCCGACGGCGATGACGAGCGCCACCAGCGTGAGGTTGTTCAGGCTGAACCCGAGCGCGTACATCGCCGCGAAGGTTGACACCAGGGCCACCAGGAGCACCGCGCCGACGATGAGCGTGGCCGACACCTGCCGCAGGAACAGGCCCATGATGATGACCACGAGCAGGACGGTGATCATCAGGGTGACCTGGACCTCATGCTGCGAGGACCGGATCGTCCGGGTGCGGTCGTTGAGGATGTCCACCTCGACGCTGGCGGGCAGCTGCTCCCGGAGCCGCGGGAGGGCTTCGATGATCCGGTCGGCGGTCTCGACGAGATTCGCGCCCGGCTGACGGCGGACGATGAAGTTGAGCCCAGGCTTTCCGTTCTGCCAGGCCTGGACGTAGTCGTTCTCCGCGCCCGTGCTCACCCGCGCGACGTCTCCGAGGCGGACGGGAGCGCCTTCGCGGTAGGCCACGATGAGGTTGTCATAGTCATCGGGGCGGAAGATCTGGTCATTGGTCGAGAGCGTCGAGACCCGGGTGTCGCCGAAGAGGGCACCCTTGGCCTGGTTGACGCTCGCGGCCTGCACCGCCGCCCGGATATCGGCGAGCGTCAGGCCCAGGGACGCCAGCCGCTCGGGCGAGGCCTGGATGCGCAGGGCGGGGCGCCGCTGGCCGGTCATGGCGATCTCGGCGACGCCGGAGAGCTGGCTGAGCTGCCGCGCGAGCTGCGTCTCCGCGATGTCGCTCAGCTCCGTGAGCGGCAACAGGTCCGACTGGACGCGCAGGACGAAGATGGGGCTGTCGTTCGGATTGACCTTGCGCCAGGTGGGCAGGTTCGGCATCTCCGACGGGAGGCGGCCGGAGGCGGCATTGATGGCGGATTGCACCTCCTGCGCCGCGGTGTCGATGCTCTTCTCGAGGTCGAACTGCAGGGTGATCGAGGTCGTCCCCAGGGCGCTCGTGGACGTCATCTCCGTGATACCGGGGATGGCGCTGAGCTGGACCTCCAGGGGCGTGGCCACGGAGGAAGCCATGGTCTCGGCACTGGCGCCCGGCAGGCCAGCACTGATTTGGATCGTCGGGAACTCCGCCTCGGGCAGCGGCGCGATGGGCAGGCGCGGGTAGGCGAAGAGGCCCAGCAGGATGACGCCCAGGGTGAGCAGGGCGGTGGCGACGGGGCGGGCCACGAACCAGCTGGAGAGGCTGCGCTGCGAGTGAATCACGGGGCCGCTCCTTTCGGAGTCTCGCCCTTGGGCGGGGCGATCTTCACCGCGCTCCCGGCCTTGAGGCGGGAGTGGCCATCGCTGACCACCGTCTCACCCGGGGATACTCCGGACGTCACGACGGCGAGCTGCTCGTCCGCGTAACCGAGGGTGACGGGAACGACGGTGGCTTTGGCATCATCGACCCGGAACACGAACGGGCCTTGGAGTCCTCGCTGGACAGCGCGGGCCGAGACGACGGTCGCCCCCTGGCTCTCTCCCGTCTTGAGCTCGACGGTGACGAACTGGCCCGGCCAGAGCTTGCCCTCGGCGTTCGGGAACTCCGCCTTGAGGGAAATGGTGCCGGTCGTGGGATCGATCTGGTTGTCGATCATCAGCAGGCGTCCCTGGGCCAGCGCTGTCCCACCGTCGCGATCGAAGGCGATGACAGGGGCACCCGCCGTGTCGCGCAGCAGTGCCTGAAGCCGGGGAAGTGCCTCCTGGGGAAGAGAGAAGAGCACCGCGATGGGATCGATCTGGGTGACGGTGACGAGCCCCTGGGCGTCGGAGGTGCGGACGACGTTGCCAGGGTCGACCCGGCGCAGGCCGACCCTCCCGGTGACTGGCGAGGTGATGCGCGTGTACGACAGGCGGACCTGGGCTGCGGCGACCATCGCCTCGTTGGCGAGGAGGGTCGCTTCGAGCTGCTCGACCTGGGCCTTCTGTTGGTCGGCCGTCTGGCGTGAGATCGCCTCGTCGCGCACGAGGTTGCCGTAGCGCTCGAGGTCGGCCCTCGCGGCGTGGAGCAGGGCCTCGTTGCGGGCCTTCTCGGCACGGGCCTGGGCGACTTCGGCGACGATCGCCCGGTCATCGATGCGAGCGAGCAGCTCGCCCTTGTTGATGAGCTGGCCCTCTTTGAAGGCGAGCTCGGTGAGGAGGCCATCCACCTGGGGGCGAACCACCACGCTGTGAAGCGACAGGACGGTGCCGATGCCGCGGAGGGAGTGAGGAACGTCGCGGCGGGAGACTTGCTCGACGAGGACGGGGACAGCCGGAGGCCCCGTCGCGGCGCGCGACTCCGAGGAACAGCCGAGCCCGCCGCCAGCGGCGGAGAGGGAGACGAGGAGGAGAACCAGCTTCCTGGCCCACCGAGCATGGGGCCGTTGTTCGTTCGCTACCATGGCCCGGAATTCTGGGTGAGCAGGGCGGGCGCGAAGCTGACGCGAAGATGACAAGAATGTCAGTTTGGGGAGCTTGTCCAGCCAACGGCCCGTCCCCACCGTTCCTCCATGAGGACGGATCTTCAGGAGCAACCCGAGAGCACGATGGGACACAAGTCGGCCGAGTTCGAGCAGGGCGAGCACGGCAGGCCGCATGGCGAACAGGCGGAGGAGCCTTTCGCACGGCGCCGCGCACGGCGCGAGGAAGCCGAGGAGAGCGACATCGGCGGCGAGATCCGCGCGCGCGAGGAGGAGGAAGAGGAAGAGCGCGAGGAAGAGGAGATCGTCGAAGGAGTCGTTGCCCCGGGCGGCTTGTGAGCCGAGGAGCGGACCATGGCGAAGAAATCGAAGATGCAAGAGGGGTACGGCGAGACGAGCGAGCAGCGCCAGCGCCACCTCCACAATGACAACTTCTCGGAGAGGGCTCCGACCAAGCCCGAAGAACTGGACGCCGTGCGCGCTTCCCCGGACAAGGACGGAAGCGTGGTGACGGTGCACCCGCTCGCCTCGGAGGAAGAGGAGCCAGACTGAGAGGGGGCCCCTATACTCGGGGGCCATGAGTCAGGACCTCAAGGCACTCCTCTTGTCCTATGCCTACGTGGGCGCGTGCGTCCTGGTGGGCGAGGTGTTGGCGCGGCGGGGGGCCTCCCGGGAGTTCTCGCGCAAGTTCATCCACGTGGGCGTGGGCCTGTGGATCTTCGCCGCGTTGAAGTTGTTCGAGCACCGGGAGTGGGCGGTGGTTCCCTCGATGACGGCGGCGGTGGCCAACTGGGTCATCCACCGCAAGCGCCTGCTGAAGGCGGTGGAGACCGAGCCCGACAACCTGGGGACGGTCTGGTACGCGCTCAGCTTCTCGGCGTGCCTCTGGCTGGCATGGGACCGGCCCGCGGTGGCAGTGGGCAGCGTGCTGGCGATGGTGGTGGGGGATGCGCTGGCGTCGCTGGTAGGCCGGCGCTTCGGACGCCACCGCTATGAGACGCTGGCAGGGGAGCGCAAGAGCCTGGAGGGTTCGCTGGCCATGCTCGTGGGCACCTTCCTGTCCGTGCTGGCCGCGCTCACGTGGCTGCCGGGCCTGGCGCCTGAGCTGCCCCGAGTGCCGCTGGCCCTGCTGTGCGCCGTGGTGGCCACCTGCGCCGAGGCTCTCGGTATCCGGGGACGGGACAACCTCTGGGTGCCGCTGAGCGCCCTGGCCGTGCTCGGCTGGACTCCCGCCTCCTTCGCTCCGGGCCTGGGCCTGGGCGCGGGGGTGGCGCTGATCATTGGTGTGGCCGCCTGGTTCCGGGGCTCGCTGAGTCCCAGCGGTGTGCTGGGCGCCATTGTCGTCGGAGCCCCGGTGTTCGGGCTGGCGGGTGCGGTGGGGACGGCGGCCCTGCTCGGCTTCTTCTTCTCCTCGAGCGCGCTCTCCAAGGCCTTCCGGGACCGGAAGGCTCCCATGGAGGCCGAGTACGCCAAGACGGGGACACGAGACTTCGGGCAGGCGCTGGCCAACGGCGGGGTGGCCGCACTGGCCGCCGTGCTCCTGGGCCTCACGGGGGACTCGCGCTTCCTGCTGGCGATGCTGGGAGCACTGGTTGCCGCCAACGCGGACACCTGGGCCACGGAGCTGGGAGTGCTCTCGCGCTCCAATCCCCGGAGCATCACCACCCTGCGGCCGGTGGCTCCTGGCACCTCGGGCGCCGTGTCGGGCATGGGGCTGCTGGCCTCCACCGCCGGGGCTGCCTTCGTGGGGAGCCTCGCGCTGGTCACGGGCGTCCCGTGGCAGTTCCTGCCCTGGCTCGTGCTGGCGGGGGTGGTGGGCTCGCTGGTGGACAGCTTCCTGGGGGCCACGGTGCAGGATGTGCGCTGGTGCGAGGCCTGTGCCCGGGAGACCGAGCGCCGCGTGCACCACTGCGGTCAGCCCACCCGGGCCCTCCGAGGCGTGTCCTGGCTGGGCAACGACACCGTCAACGTGGTGGCCACCGCCGCAGGCGCTCTGTTGGCCTTCTGTGCCGCTTAGCTGTTCGACTTGCGCGCCGGTACTGGCGCTCCTCTTCGCTCAGGGCAGAGAGAGGCTTCAGGGCTGGATGTTCAGCTGCGCGAACCGGTAGAGGGGCCACGGGAAGGATCGGCAGCGGGCTACGCCCTCGCAGCGCGCGGCGGGGATGGTGACCTGTCCGACGTGGCCCACGTTGAACCGGCCCGTGGGGAAATTCGCCGGGACGGTGAATCGCACTCCGTGCCCCTCCAGCGCTGCCGGGATGACGGTTCCGTTCATGCTGACGCCCTCGAGCTGGGACAGGTCATCCGTGGGCGGGTCCCACTCCAGGAAGATCTCCTCGCCGGGCTTCACCACGGGAGCGGGTTCGATCAGCGTGAAGGTGTGCCGCCCGAAGAAGTTCGTGAACTCCGCGATGATGGCCTCATCCCCGGCCCGGATCTCCATCACCGCGTTCCTCGGCGCATCGAAGAACAGCGCGGTGTCCAGCTTGCCGGTGAAGAAGGGTGGATCATTGGGAAACTCGCAGCGCTCGACGACGGGGCCGCCGGGGGAGGTTTCGAGGGGAACCCCATCGAAGGTGGCCACCACGTCGGGGTGCAGCTGGAGGCAGCCGCCTCTCTCGGGCTCATACCGGTCGAGTATCGCCAAGAGCCCGCCCTCGAAGGAGTTCACGCTTGCCCGCAGTTCTCGGCCCGAGAACCGTGAGAGCTCGTCTCCCGGCTCGCACGCCACCAGGGTGGCCGCGCACAGCAGCGCAGGGAGGGCTCGTCCGAACAGCGAAGAAAGAGTGAAGTGTGGGCGCATGGGTCGTCCCGCAGCCAAGCTCTGTTCATGCTGCACTTCAAGGTCTCGCTCGGGCTGAGGAATTGCAGAACCCCCGGGTGCGCTGCTCCACTGAGAGTGCGATGACCCTCGGAGATTCGAACATGCCTGACATCCGTGTCCTGCTCTTCCTGGCTGCCTGGGCACCCGGGGCCGTGCTGGCCCAGTCTGCCGCGCCGGAACCCCCGCTGGCGCCTCCCCTCGTGACGGCACCGGAGGAGCCCGCGTTCATTCCGGGACCTCCATTGGAGGAGGTGGCGGTGTCGCGGCCCGAGGTGAAGCCATACGCGTTGTCCCCGGCCCGGGTGAGCGTGGAGGTACTCGGAGGCGCCGGGGGAGGCTTCTTGATGACCCTGGCGACGCTGATTGTGGCGAACTCCTCGAGTGTGGACCGCTTGAACTGCCGGAACGGAGACGTCTGTGACAACCGCCTCCTGGGGACCCTGGCCATGGTGGGGTGTGGGGTGGGCTCCACGGTCTCTGTCTATGCCTCGGGCGAGCTGATGGGAGGGCAGGGACGGCTCCTCCCGACGCTGCTCTCGGGGCTGGCCGCGGGAGGCGCGGGGGCAGGCCTCTTCTACGCGGGACTGGCGGAGGACGCCGAGTCGGTCATCCCGCTCATGGTGCTCCCGATGGTCTCCTCCATCGTGGCGTATGAGCTGTCCGCGTCCCTGAGCCAGTCGCCGTCACAAGCGGCTCCGGTGTCTCCGTCCCCGGGCGTGACGTGGGCCCCTTCGTTCACGGTGTCCCCGAAGGGCGGCACGTTCGGGCTCGTCGGGCGCTTCTGACTCAGGGCTCCGGCTCGTCCGGCTCGTCCGCCGCTTTCGGCCGCGGCTCGCCGCGTGGACTCACAGGTACACGATGCACCCGCGCTGCTCGAGCCGCTGCAGCCAGCTTGGGGGCGAGGACAGCTTGTTCCACCGCAGGTCGAGCTTCCCAAGGCTCGGGAGCTCCGCGATGGATGCGGGCAGCGCGCGCAGTTGGTTGCCTCGGAGGTCCAGGGAGACCAGGTGGCGGAGCGCACCCAGCGATTCGGGGAGCGAGCCCAGCCGGTTGTTCCGCAGGTCCAGCTCCGTGAGCTGCGAGAGGCCTCCCAGGGAGGAGGGGAGCGCCGTCAGCCTGTTGTTCTCCAGGCTGAGCTTCCGGAGCCGCGTGAGCTGGCCGAGGGACTCGGGCAAGGAGTCCAGCGCGTTGTTCTTCAGGTGGAGCTCTTGGAGGTTCTCCAGCGCACCCATTGCCTCCGGGAGCCCCGTGAGGCGGTTGTTGTAGAGGCGGAGTTCGATGAGCGCGCGTATCCCGCCCAGGGAGGAGGGGAGTGTCGTCAGCCGGTTGTCCGTGGCGTTGAGGTACCTCAGGGCTTTCAGGTTCCCGAGCGACTCCGGCAGGGAGGTCAGCTGGTTGTCGCTGAGGTAGAGGTACTCCGAGAGGCCGGTGAGCTGGCCGAGAGACTCGGGGACAGCGGTCAGCGCGTTATGGCCCAGGTCCAGCATCTTCAGCCGGGACAGCGCGCCCATGCCGGACGAAAGGGACGCAAGGCGGTTCTCCGACAGATCCAGCGTCTCCAAGCCCGTCAGGTTCCAGAGCGACTCTGGCACGGACGTCAGGAGGTTCTTGCCCAGCCGCAGGTCCACGAGCGAGTTCAGGCGGCCGAGGCTCTCGGGAACAGAGGCGAGCTGGTTGCCGCGCAGGTCCAGCCGCCGGAGGCGGGTCAGCCGCTCCAGGCTGGCGGGCAGGGCCGTGAGCTGGTTGCCATCCGCGAAGAGCAACTCGAGCTGGCTCAGGGCCCCGAGCGACTCCGGGAGCAGCGTGAGCCGGCAGTTGTCGGCCATGAGCCGCGAGAGGTGCGTCAGGCGCCCCAGGCTCTCGGGTAGGGAAGGGAGGGGATTTCCTGTCACGTCGAGCTGCTGGAGCTGGGACAGCTCGCCGAGCGGCTCGGGGAGGGCCGTCAGGCCACAGTGCCGGAGCGACAAGGCGAGGATGGCCCCCGCTTCCAGGTGGACGCCAGCACCTTGCGCCTCCCGATCGATCCAGTCGCGAGAGACCCTGGGCAGGGGCTCCGCGGCGGGAAGGTTGCGGGAGTGCCGCAGCAGGGCTGTGAGTTCGTCGAGGAATCGGGTCATGGGGGCGCGTGGCCCGCGAGCTTACCCCGACATGTGAGCCTCCTCCCGTGCGCCACCCGTAGAGGGGCACCCTTCGAGAGGACGGTGCCAGCCCAGCAGCAAGCAGGGCGCTGGGAGCAGAGGCCGCTGAGCGTCCAGCGGTCTCCAGCCTCGCCTCATGCCCAGACGACGGTGCGCCTATTATTCCCCGTGGCCGCCGCGGTGGCCACCGCCCTGCTGGCCGCCGTAGCCGCCACCGTGGCCACCGCCCTGCTGGCCGCCGTAGCCGCCACCGTGGCCACCGCCCTGCTGGCCGCCGTAGCCGCCACCGTGACCGCCGCCCTGCTGGCCGCCGTAGCCGCCACCGTGGCCACCGCCCTGCTGGCCGCCGTAGCCGCCACCGTGGCCACCGCCCTGCTGGCCGCCGTAGCCGCCACCGTGACCGCCGCCCTGCTGGCCGCCGTAGCCGCCACCGTGGCCACCGCCCTGCTGGCCGCCGTAGCCGCCACCGTGGCCACCGCCCTGCTGGCCGCCGTAGCCGCCACCGTGACCGCCGCCCTGCTGGCCGCCGTAGCCGCCACCGTGGCCACCGCCCTGCTGGCCGCCGTAGCCGCCACCGTGGCCACCGCCCTGCTGGCCGCCGTAGCCGCCACCATGGCCACCGCCCTGCTGGCCGCCGTAGCCGCCACCGTGGCCACCACCCTGCTGGCCGCCGTAGCCGCCACCGTGGCCACCACCCTGCTGGCCGCCGTAGCCGCCACCGTGACCACCGCCCTGCTGGCCGCCGTAGCCGCCACCATGGCCACCGCCCTGCTGGCCGCCGTAGCCGCCGCCCTGGCCGCCACCAGGGCCGGCCCCGAGCACTTCCGGGACAACTTGGCTGGGAGCCGAGTCAGCCGCGAGCGCTGTGCTCGCCGTGTTGAACAGCATTCCCGCCGCGACCAGCATCCCTCCGAAACCCAGTGGTTTCTTCAACCCGACTGACATGGCCCTTCCCCCTTCTGTTGTCCGATAGGTCCTCCGATTCCTCGCTACCTCCCGCTCCGCTGCCTCTCGGGAGTCAATAAACTCGACCTAGAATCGTAGGCTCTTCTTCAAGAGTGAACACTCTGTGGTGGTGGAACAAGGCTCGAGCCGCTCCCGACTCGGTGTCGAACCACGCGAGCCTCGCTGGGCGCAAATTGGGCGCTGATGCTCCCCGGGCGCCGCGGGTCCCGGGCGGGGAAGCGAGCCACCTCATGCTCATCTGCGCAGCCTTGCTATGGGGGTTGGCGGCCGCTCCGGTACACCCAAGGAAACGGGAGGACCCACGGCCCGAGGAGGAGAGCGCTCCCAGGCTGGCCTTGGTAGAGGTCGTCCTCGGCACGGGGGCTTCCCGGACTACGTGCGCACCACCGCCACCGTCGGAGGAGGGATGTTCTTCTAGGATTCATCGCTGCAGAACTGTGTCCACATCAATTTCTTCTCAACGGGCGGAGCGGGCTCCCCGGGCGGTGGTGTCATTTCCAGCATGTAATACATGTTGAATGAGACCAATCGATCAAGTCCCTGCTTGTCCCGATTGTAGGAGTTGCACAAATACTGCCCGAAGTAAGGCAAGTAGGCGTCATTGTCCCCAAACCAGAGGCTCATGAAATATTTCCTCCATTGGGAGTTGGGGTAAGTCTTCGCGACGAGGGCGGGTTTGGCATCCGTGAGCGGTGCGCCTGGAGTCATCAAGTTGATGTGCTCCCCATTCTGGGTGAGTCCATCGATGACGAACCATCCATCATCCTTGAACGGAAACGGTGCGAACAGGTTCCACGTTGCATCCAGGTAGAGCCCGAAGAGGATAGCGCCGAGCGGCTTCGGCATCTCACGGAGGGCATGAACCGTGGTGAGATTCCACCAGAGCACCCAGAGCAGGAAGACCGCCGCCAAGCTTTGGCTGAGCCAGGAGACACTGGACGCCAGAGGCCTTTTTCTGACCAGGGCCTCGATTCTGGGAACCCAACCCTGGAAGCGGCCGGAGCCGATACCCAATCGAGGTTCAACCTTTGCCCAAAACCCACCCGGCAAAAACAGCAACCAGCTGATCGCGCAGATCCACGGGAAGATCCCCAGGTACATGCCTAAGAACAGGCAGAAGTGGAACAAGATGAAAACCGCTGGAACAATCATCCTCAGTTGAGGCAGAAAGACAGGCGAGAACACCAGCAGCGGCCCCGTACATTCCAGGATCATCGTACCCAGCGTGGCGAACCTCAAGAAGGCGGGAAACTGCAAGAGCCACCGTCCTTGCGCAGTCACCAGATGATCGATGTTCAAGGCATAGTAAAGCGCCGAAAACTCGGAGTTCCACACGGGATTCCATTTGTGGATGAACGAGAAGGAGTAAACAAAGGCCAGCTGCAAGAGAATCGCAGCCGGCGCAAAGCCGGACACAGAGTCTGGCACGGGCTCTCGCTCGGAATTCAAGATGGCATCCATGGAGTGCTTGGCGCTGACTGGCAAGAATATCGACCAGAAGAACATCAGCCGCAAAACGTCGTCGCCGCCATGTGCATTGATCGGAAGCCGCGTGTGAAACGAAAGCAGCAGAATCCAGGTGAGAAATGCACTGAGGCGGCCGCGATAACCCACCATAAAGCAGAAGGCACACACGACCTGGAGCAAAATGAGTGCAGCCTGAAACCGCCAGTCTCCGGAGAGCAGGGTGAGGCTGAATTCGAACCGGGTCGCAATATCGGTCAGGTAAGCGGCTCTGGGTAGAACGCCGCTGTCCGAGTAATGAGCCTCCGCGACGGAAAGCCGGTTGAACCCGTCGGCCACGGCAAGCGCGCCCATCAGCACGCGAAACCAGGCCAGCGATCTGAGGTCGATCGAGAAAATTTCTTTTAATGAATAGATCTTCGGCATTCCAGGAGCCCTAATCCCCCAGGGGATCTATTCATGGGTCGCTGCTGCGCCGGACGTTCTCTTTGGACGTCGAGGGAGGCCTGTTCAACTGGCCTCAGCACAGGGGCTACCCCAGCACGCGGTGTCGAGCCTCAAGCAGCAGGGTGCCCCAGAAGGCCATGCCCTGCGGGGGATGCCAGACGAGGATGAGGCGGTTGCAGCGCCGTCTGAGTTGACGATGCGGGAAGCAGTCTGCACTCGAGGGTCACCCTCTCGGGCCTCGTCAGAGGCACGACCTTGTTGATCATCATCGAGGGCTACGCTGGCGAGTACGGCAATGTTGCTCGGTTGAACATTACCCAGAACTTGCCCTCTCCATACGGGTTGAAGGAGGGAAGGACCCGCGTGAGGTGCGTGGCAGACGCCATGGGCACCTGGGCTTGTTGGGGCTGGTGGAAACGATCGGTGAGGAACACGGGATTCCGATTGCGGCAACTGCGGGCAACCGCAGGATCGCGCCCTCTGGTTTGGATCAGAATCCAGCCCAATCGGTCGGTTGGCGAACTTCGGGCTTTGAGGTCGTCGGCCTCGAACACGCCCGCGGCTACATGGGGCCGAAAGCACTCGGCTGCTGTACACACTCAGTCAGCGCGGAGCGACGCGCCCGCCGATCACCGGGAAGCGCTCATACGCTCGCAGGAGCGCATCCAGATGCGTAGGGTTGTCGAGATCGAGCGGCGCCTCCGTGAGTCGCACCACCCACCCGCCCGTCGCCGTGCGCTGCGCCCCAGAGAGCAGGTCCGCATCGCGGGCAGGGTCCGGGAACCCGATGGCTCGTGCGGCGGCTGCCGACCAGTAGTTGAGCCACCCGAGGTAATAGGGAATCTCGGGTGCGGGGATTCTCTCTGGGAACGTGATAGCAGGTAGCCCGCGCGGCGGCTTTTCAGGACCATGCCGCTTCGGGCCTATCTGGTCCGCAATGTCCTGCATCACACGGGCCGGCGTCATGTGGCCCCATCGCGCGCGTGCGCCTTCGGCTACGTGCTCTAGGATGTTCACCGCTGCCGCGATGACGACCGCATCGAGCGGTAGGTCCGCATGGATATCGAGCAGCGGCTGTCCGCCAGGTGCCTGGCTCGCGGGCGTTTTCAACCCGGAAATCGTCATGGGGTAGTTCTCATCGCCGTTGCAGAGAAGCGGGAACTGCCCGCGAGTCGCTGCCTCAGCAAGCCATGCGTCACGCTGCGGGAGCGCAATGAGTTGCCCTTCTTTGGAGACTTTCCACTCCAGGCGCATGCCTGGGAGCGCTTTCTCCATTCCGTGGACGGCAGCGAGCGTGCGGCCATCGTCACCCGTGAGCGCTGGCGCGTAGACGGTGAGCTCGACGCGATTTTGAGCGGTCATCGTTTGCACCCTGTGACAACAATGTCCAGAGTCGGATCCTGCCGCAGCAGCGCTTCCCTGTGAGCGGCGCTGCTCACCCCAACGACGAAGCCGTATCCACAGGCCGCGGCGATGTCGCGCTCTTCTCGCATCTCTTCCGCTTGATCGATGGCCACCTGATTCCGGAGAAAGAGCGAGTACGTGTCAAACTGATCAGTCTTGATCTCCCACAGCACGCGCACGCCGACTTGCAGCGCATCGAAGCGCTTGCCGTTCACGAGCACGTCCTTGCCGGGATAGCGGTTCGGCGGAAACTTATCGGCACACTCGTTATGCGGATCATCTCCGCCCGCGTGCGGCACGGGGATGGCCTCGCACCCAGAGCGGCGACGCTCCACGGTCACCGGGGCAGGTGGGTCCCTCCTGATGGACCTCTCCGATGTGGGGTTCGCCTCCGCCTCCGGCTTTCGCTCCTGCGAAGCACGAGGAGCGTCTCCAGCCCAGATGCTGGGCTCCCGGGTGGGCGGCAACTCGCGCTGGTGCTGACTCCGGGGCAGTGATGGGGGGCGCACCTGGCCTGGCTGCCCTCGCACAGGCAGGCCCGTGCCGGGCACAGCGGGTGGGCGCACAGGCGCCCATGAGTAGGCCTCGGGCGCCTCCTGAGAAGTGGCGCACCCGGTTACGACAACGGCGACGGTGAGGATGAGTCCGCTCGTTGAAGAAGGCATGGTGCATTCATCCTACCAGCCATAGGACCCTTGAGGATTGTCCACCGGATGTGGATGGTCAGCAGGGAGCGCGTGATTCCGATCATCACTCGACCGGAATTCCAGATCTCCACCGTCGTGGTCCCCCGGATCGACAGTGGCTGCGAGGTGAGTCCCAGCGCTGGTGACTCGGGGGCAGTTGAAGGGGGACCGGGGGAGACTGAAAAGTTGTGGGCAAGCTGTGGGGCGTAGAAGTTGCCTGCGCGCGTGCCCCCGAATGGAGACGATCCGCGAAAGGCGCGGGACTGCGCTCGCGGCGAGCGAGATCGCCCGGGCCGCTGTGACGCCTCGAGTCCTTCTCATCTCGAGGCGGTGTCTCGTCAGGCGCGCCGCGGTCACGCGGATCGTGGGTCCGCGTTTCCTGGAGACCGCTTCCTCCCACCCTCAACAGGCCTCTCTCTCCCGATGCGCAGATCCAGGGGAGTGTTGCGAAGTCAAAACAGGGAAAAGGGAGGGGCACACACCATGAAGACGGTTCTCATTACGGGATGCTCCAGGGGGCTCGGCCGAGCCTTGGTGAAGCATTTCCAGCAGAAGGGCTGGCAGGTGGCCGCGACCATGCGCAGGCCTGATGCGGAGCAGGAGCTGCACCTGCTGCCGCATGTCCGGGTGTACGGCATGGATGTGCTCGACGATGCGTCCGTTCGCAAGACCGTCAGTGAAGCGCAGCGGAATTGCGACGGCATCGACATGGTCATCAACAACGCCGGTTATGGCACCTTTGGCCCCTTCGAGGCGGCCTCCGAGGAAGAGATCCAGCATCAGTTCTCGACGAACCTGTTCGGAACGATGCGGGTCATCCGCGCCGTCCTGCCCCAATTCCGAGCTCGGCGCCGGGGCGTGGTGGTCAACATCGGGTCCGTGGGCGGCATGGTGACTTTCCCGTTCTACAGCCTGTACCACGGCACGAAGTTCGCGCTCGAGGGCTTCTCGGAGTCCCTGCAATACGAGCTGAAGCCGCTCGGCATCTCCGTGAAGCTGA
The DNA here is from genome assembly GCF_000737315.1 of Hyalangium minutum. Taxonomy (GTDB): domain Bacteria; phylum Myxococcota; class Myxococcia; order Myxococcales; family Myxococcaceae; genus Hyalangium; species Hyalangium minutum. The sequence goes on along the minus strand of NZ_JMCB01000008.1, from coordinate 490,693 downwards.
TCCAGGCGGGAGGGGTGCGTACCGACTTCAACGGCAGCTCCCTGGCGCTGCTCGCCGGAGAGGGCCTCGAGGAGTACCAGGAGGCCCGGGACAAGTGCCTGGTGGCCTACCGCCATAACAGCTCCGTGCACACCCCCGCCGAGTCGGTCGCGGCGGACATCTTCGAGGCCGTCACCGACGGCACGGACCGGCTCCGCTACATCCTCCCCCAGGGAGGCCAGACCTCGCAGCTCTTGCAGATGCGCGAGGCGATGTCGGATGAGCAGTTCGCGGAGACGCTCTGGAAGTCGTTCATGGGGAGCTGAGCGGGCTCACGGTTTACGCGGGCAGGGAGCCTTTGCCCGTCTGGATGGTGTCCCAGAACTGCTTCACCTTGTTCACGTAGGTGGCGTCACCCGTGCCGGCGGGGATGGCGTTCGGGTTGCTCTTGTCCACGCCGTTCGGGCCAGAGTTATAGGCGCGCAGGGCCAGATCCCAGCTACCGAACTGCTCCTTCATGTCCTTCATGTAGAAGGCGCCGGCCAGGATGTTGGTCTCCGGATCCGCCAGGTTCTTGCCCTGCAGCTCCGGGTGCTTGGCCTGCAGCTCGCCGAAGGTGTTGGGGTTGACCTGCATGAGGCCCGTGTCCGTCAGGCCGTTGCCACCGTTGGTGGTGACGGCGGCGATGTTGCCGCGGGACTCCTGCCAGATCTGCCCGGCCAGCATGGAGGCCGGCACGCCCGCCTTGGCCGCGGCCGACTCGATGGCGCCCTTGAACTGGCCCAGGGCCGAGGGGAAGCCGGAGCCCAGCTTGGCGTCACCCGAGGCGCTGACGGGGCCGGAGCCCGTGGGGGCCGAGGCGCTGGGCTTGCCGGGGGCCTGTCCGGTGGAGGGGACGATGCCACCGTTGCCCGCGGGAGCCTGCGGAACGGCCGGAGCTGCCGGGGCGGCGCTGCTGCCACCGGCCGGCTGAACGCCACCGGCGGACGGGGGAGCCCCGGCGGCGCCCTGGCTCATCTGCTGCTGCTGTTGAATCATCTGCTGCAACTGCTGAAGCTGCTCTTGCACCTGGGCCTGCACCATCTGCTGGTGGGCCTGGATGATCTGCTCCTGCTGCTTGCCTGCGTCGAGGCCCTGCAGCCCCTGCAGGAACTGGGTCCACTTGGCACCGGTCGGAGGGCCTGCGCTGAAGCCGTCCTTCTGCAGGTCCAAAGCGACAGCGCGCTTGGAGCCACTCTCCGCAGGGGCCACGGGCTGACTGGCGGTCTGCGCGCTGCCCACGCGGGGAGCGGGGACGTCCTGCACGGGGAGGCGAACGGCGAAGTCACGAGAGGCAATGGGCGAGGTCATGGTCGGGGTTCCATTCGAGGCAGTGGAGACGCCCTGACCTAGAGCAGGGAACATGCCAACGGCTTTTCGGCCCCCTAAAGGCCCGAGAAGGGCCGTTTTTCCTCGAGAACGGCCCCGAAAGAGGGGTGGAAGACTGGTGACTGCTGTTTTTCCTGCTGACTGGAGTCACCACCTGGCCGTCCAGGCAGCCCATGTGCGCCAGATCCGTTCGCCACCGCGCCCGAACGGAGCCCCCGCTCGCGACGCCGCGAGAGGACAGTGCCGAGTTGCTGAGGAGGACGTTGGACTTGGACGTGTTCGCCTGCGTGAGGTGTGAAGGCAGGAGCCGGGTTGGAGCCTCACGCCTCGGCTCTCCCAAACCTCAAGGGTTGGCGGTCACACGCAACAAATCCTCGGTCGCAAGAGTGCCATCGCTGCTCACTCCCAGCGGGTCACCAACGGCCTGATCAGTGCTTCCTCCTAATGCGCCAGATGCTGACGACGGTAGAGGGATGGCCTCAATCCGCTCGGGAGGGTTCTGACATCGACCATGAAAGGGTGTACCTGCCATGTGCGCATGGAAAGATAAGCCGGTGAGTAGGAGTCGAGCTCGGGGAAGGAGGCAGCGGCCCGAACGGAGCGGATGAAGCAGCGGAGTCCGCGAGAGGACTGGGCCGAGTTGCTACTGCTCGGGCGGACCCCGTCCGCAGCCCTCTTCGGCCCTTCCTCTCCAGCCCTCACCTTCAACCGGCCTCCCATTTTTCTGATGCTCCAGAATCGGGGCCGGGCTGCTCGGGGCCGCAGAATCGTGGGCGCCCGCGAGGACCGGAAACGGTTTTCAGCGCGCGGGTCTCGGGCCCTTACTTGGGGTGCGCCTCCGCTCCGCTCGCTGGCGCGTCGTTGATGACCCGGAACTCGATGCGCCGGTTCTTCTCACGCCCCGACCTCGCCTCATTCGGCATCAGGGGGCGGGAGGAGCCAAACCCCTGCGCCGTCACCCGGCTCGCCTCAATCCCCTTGGACAGCAGGTACTTCCGCACCGCCTCGGCTCGTCGCTGTGGCAGCTCCTGGTTGGCCTGCGCGTTCCCGTCCGATGAGGTGTGCCCCGAGATCTCCAACCGCACGTCCGGGTACTGCTTCAGCACCTTGACCGCCTGATCCAGAAGCGCATAGGACGTGGCCTGGATGCGGTCCGAGCCCGCCGCGAACTGGAGCCCGGTGATGACGCCCGTGAAGCGTTGCACCGCCTTCGGCAGCTCATCGGCGCACCCATCGTCGTCCTGGAAACCATTGCGCGTCTCCAACTCGGCGGGGCACTTGTCGGCGGCGTCGGCCACCCCGTCCTGATCATTGTCGTTGTCCGGGCAGCCGTCCTCGTCCTGGAAGCCGTCCTTGTCCTCCGCCTGCGCGGGACACGCATCCTTGGAGCCCAGGAGACCGTCCCCATCCTCGTCTGTCTCGGGGCACCCGTCCTCGTCATCCACTTGGTTGACGGTCTCAGCCTGGTCCACACACTTGTCGGCGGCGTCGGCCACCCCGTCCTGATCATTGTCGTTGTCCGGGCAGCCGTCCTCGTCCTGGAAGCCGTCCTTGTCCTCCGCCTCACGCGGACAGGCGTCCGCCTCATCCCGCACCCCATCCTCATCCGTGTCCAGGGGCTCAGGCGGAGGGGGGGCCGGGCGGGATTCGCCACCGAAGCGGTAGGAGAGGCCCGCCTGCAGCTCGAAGTCATGGGTGACGCCACGGCTCTGCCGGGAGGGCGGCAGCAGGTGGCGCAGATCTCCGCGCAGCGACAGCCGGGGCGTCAGGTCGTACTTGAGTCCGGCACCCCAGTGGAGGGCGAAGTCCGTGTCATTCTCCACCTGATCCACCCCCGTGCGCCCCGTGAAGGAGCTGTGGGCCCCCACGCCCGCAGCCAGGAAAGGACGCCAGCGGCCCGAGCTCCAGAAGTGGAACAGGGCATGGGCCCGCCAGCCCATCACGAAGACGGACGCGTCCGAGAGGGAGTCCGAGGTGGGGATGGCGGCCAGCTCGCCTTCCACCCACAGGCTCGGGAGCAGCGCATAGCCCAGCCGGGCTCCCAGCAACCCGGAGTTCTTGAGCGAGGGCACCAGGTCTGGGTAGTCCGCCACCCCCAGCTCTCCATTCTTGGAGAAGAAGTGCCCGCCTCCGAAGAGCCCCGCCTCCAGGTGGCCCTGGGGCTCCTCACCCTCCGCTCGCGCCTGAGGGGCTGCCAGCAGGCCAGAGATCGCCAGCAGGCTCACAGTGTACACCCATGACTTCGCAACGAACTTCCGCATGAACACGGTCTCGAAAAGGGGATGAAGGCAAAGCGTGAATTTAGTACACGACCACCGCGCCGTAGACGCTGGTGCCGTTCGTGTAGGCCACGAGGGCGCCGGTGTTCGAGGGGAGAGCCGCGACCGCCGGGGCGCTGCCGGCGCCAAGGGTCCGGGCGTCCGCCTGCGCCACCGAAGAGGCCCCGAAGAGCATTCTGTCCAATTGGATGTTGCCCGTGTTCCGTTGCGTGACGACATAGGCGTTACCGAGCGCATCCGCGTCAATGCTGCGGAGGGGGCCAGGGCCAACGTCCGTGGGCAGGCCATGCACCTGGGTGCTCGTCCCGGGGGCCGACACGGGGATGACGTCAATGTTGTCGTCTCCGTTGGTTCCTGTCGTGTAGAGGAAGCTGTTGGAGCCTGTCCAATCCGAGAAGAAGGCCTGCCCGGGCGGTGCGCTCTCGGCGCCGAAGGTGGCGCCCGCGTCGCTGCTGCGGCGGATGTGGAACGCCGGGTTGTCACTCACCGAGAACACGTCTCCACTGATCTTGTCCACGATGAGCTCGTGGAAGCTATTGGCCTGGGCCACATCCGTGACGATGAAAGAACCTTCGCCCCGGGCGGAGTTCCGGAGGATGCGCAGGTTCGTCGAGTTCATCGAGAAGGACATGTAGAGGGCGTCGCCCAGGGAGTCCATGCTCACCTCGGCCTCGACCACAGCTGAGATCTCTCGAGGGGTCTCCCAGGTCTCGCCCGCGTCGGTGGTCCGGGTGAAAATCAGCTTGCCCGGACTGGCGAGGGCCGACACATAGGCGGTTCCCGTGGGGCCGCCTTCAATCGCGATCTCCGCGACGCCGGTGATGCCCAGGGAGGTGGGGCCCACCCAGGTCTGGCCGCGATCCCGGCTCACGCTGACATACCCGGTGCCGCCACAGTTCATCACCACGAAGAAGCGGCCCAGCGCATCCACCGCCACCTTACGCCCCGTGTTCGAGTTGTTCGTGCGGCAGCTCAAGGCCCCGCTGATGAGCGTTGGCGGGACGCTGGAGAAGGCATCGAGCTGGCACGAGGCGTCGCAGCCGTCTCCAGAAGCCGTTCCGCCATCATCGCACTGCTCGCCCGCGACGCTGTCCACCAGGCCGTCGCCGCACACCTCCAGGCCGCGGCAGTCCGCGCGACAGCCGTCCCCAGCGACGCGGTTTCCGTCGTCACACACCTCGCCGGGCTCAAGGTTGCCGTCGCCGCAAACGAAGGGAGGGTAGACGGTGATGCTGACCGTGGCGGTGTTGGAGGTCAGCGTGCCATCACTGACCGTGAAGGTGAAGCTGTCCTGCCCCGCGAAGTCCGCTGCCGGAGCGTAGGTCTGGTTGGCGCCTGTCCCTGCCAGCGTTCCTTGAGCGGGAGGGGTGGCGATGGTGAAGGACAGTGCGTCACCGTCCACGTCCGTGGCCCTCAGGGTGACGGTGGTGGAGGTGTTCTGGGCCACCCTCACCGTGGCGTCGGTGGCCACGGGCGCGTCGTTGATCGGGTTCACCGTCACCGTGACCAGACCGATGCGGGTGGCCAGCCCGTCGGTCGCTACGTACTCGAAGGCGGCCGTGCCATTGAAGTTTGCGTTGGGAGTGAAGGTGAGGGTCGTCCCGGAGAGCGTGGCCACGCCATTGCTCGGGTTCTGCACGGCGCTGATCGTCAGCGTCTGCCCGTCCACGTCGGTGTCGTTGGCCAGCAGGGTGGTGGCCGCCAGCGTCAGCGTCACGTCTTCGTCCGTCGTCGCGGTGTCGTCGGTCGTCACCGGGGGGTCATTCACCGGGTTCACCGTCACGGTGACGGTGGCGGTGGCGGTGAGGGAGCCGTCCGACACGGTGTACTGGAAACGGGCCGTGCCCGAGAAGTCGGCCGTGGGGGTGAAGGTGACGGTGGTGCCTGCCAGAGCCACGGTGCCAGAGACCGCGCCGCTCACGCCGGTGATCGTCAGTGTCTGCCCTTCCGGGTCCGTGTCGTTGGCCAGCAGGGTGCTGGTGGCCAGCGCCAGCGGCACGTCTTCGTCCGTCGTCGCGGTGTCATCGGTCGCCACCGGGGCATCATCGACCGGGCTCACGGTGACGGTGACGGTGGCAGTGGCGGTGAGGGAGCCGTCCGACACGGTGTACTGGAAACGGGCCGTGCCCGAGAAGTCGGCCGTGGGGGTGAAGGTGACGGTGGTGCCCGCCAGCGCCACTGTGCCAGAGACCGCGCCGCTCACGCCGGTGATCGTCAGTGTCTGTCCTTCCGGGTCCGTGTCGTTGGCCAGCAGGGTGCTGGTGGCCAGTGTCAGCGGCACGTCCTCGTCTGTCGTCGCGGTGTCATCGGTCGCCACCGGAGCGTCATTCACCATGTTCACCGTCACGGTGACGGTGGCGGTGGCGGTGAGGGTGCCGTCCGACACGGTGTACTGGAAACGGGCCGTGCCCGAGAAATCGGCTGTGGGAGTGAAGGTGACGGTGGTGCCTGCCAAGACCACGGTACCGGAGACCGCGCTGCTCACGCCAGTGATGGTGAGAGTCTGCCCGTCCACTTCGGTGTCATTGGCCAGCAGGGTGGCGGCCGCCAGCGTCAGCGGTACGTTCTCGTCCGTCGTCGCGGTGTCGTTGCCCGCCACCGGGGCGTCATCGACCGGGTTCACGGTGACGGAGATGGTGGCTGTCGCCGAGGCCTTGCCATCGGAGACCGTGACCGTGAACGTCTCTTTTCCGGCGAAGTTCGCATGGGGCGTGTACGTCACCGACGTCCCCGTGCCCGCGAGCGTGCCATGGCTGGGGGTGGCGAATGTGACCTCAAGCGCGTCGCCGTTCGCATCCTCCGGCGAGACGGTGATGGCCACCGGGGTGTCCTCGGCGGTGGAGACGCTGACATCCGCGACAGTGGGGGGAAGATTGGGCTTGTGGTTGTCTCCGCAAGCAGCGGCCAGTGCCAGCACAAGCAACAGCGGGTACTTCGTCGTCATGGTGACTCCAGCCCCTACGGCGCTTCGGAGAGCGAGGCTCAATTCGGGCGGCGGACTCTACAGGTGTTATTGATTGCACAATAGAAGAATGGATTAAGGGGAACCCCCTGCTTGAGCTTGCCCCGGCAGGGAAAATTCTCCAGGGCTGCGCCCAGCGCACCTCCCCTCGGACGGTGCGCTACGGAGCCGTGCAAGATTCACAGTTCATGGAAGAGACGATTTCCAAGTTTTTCCAAGCCTCCGAGGGATGCATTCGTCCCCACCCGGATTTCAAGCTCACTCGACTTCGACGTGTTCGCCTGCGTGAGGTGTGGAGGCAGGCTTCAGGGTGTTGGCGTACGTGAAGGCAGCACGAGGGGGGCGCGCGATTGTGAAGCCCCTGGGCCTGACCACGGCAGGTGCGAGGCTGGCCGCGGCGCGAGGGCCACATCAGGCAGCGGGGTGTTGAGGCGCTCAAGACAACCCACAGGCCCAGGACCTTCAACTGGCCTCCCATTTTTCTGATGCTCGGCGGCTGAGTCCAACTCCGGCTTTCCGACGGCCCCTCTCCACTCGGAGAGGGGCTTTGTCGTTGGTACGAGCAGTGCTACGCCGGCGTGGGCGGTCCGAACCACTGGGTGAGCGCGTCACGCAGCCCCGAATCCGTGCCGTCTCCCACCCACGCGACATGGCCATCGGGCCGAACCAGAACGGCCGAGGGCGCAGCGACCGCACCGAACACCGGGAGCTCCCACGCGCCCGTGTAGCGGGCATCCACCCGCCGAACCCGCTCCGTCCACGGCGTGATGTCGAAGGCGCCCGGCTCGCCGAGGTTGAGGAAGACCGGTCGGGCCTCGTGCAGCAGCGAGAACACGCGCTTCGGACCGTTCTCCGTGCTCAGCTCGAGGTCGGGCATGCGACGCCCGAGCAGCGGGTGCCCCGCACCGAAGTCATAGTGGACGTCGAGGCCCGACATCATCGCGGCGTACTGCTTGCGAGGCTGCTCCATCTTCAGCAGCTCGGTCATGTTCTCGCGCAGGGCCTCGGTGCGATCGTCGCCGCGGCCGAGCGCTATCTGGGCCATCGTCAGGCGGAGCACGCGGGCACCGATGGGGTGCCGCTCGGCGTGGTAGGTGTCGAGCAGGGTCTCCGGCGAGAGGCCCCTCACCACCTGCGCGAGCTTCCAGCCGAGATTCACGGCGTCCTGCACGCCGATGTTGAGTCCCTGTCCGCCTGTGGGGGCATGCACGTGCGCCGCGTCGCCGGCGAGGAGCACCCGTCGCTCCCGGTAGGACGCCGCCTGCCGAGCCATGTCGGAGAATCGGGAGAGCCAGGTCGGATTGCGAACACCGAAGTCGGTCCCGTAGACAGCAATCAGCGCCGCGCGCAGCTCATCCAGGGTCGGCTCGATTCTGTTGCCGACCTGCGGCTCGACCAGCACGACGCCGGCGCGCTTGCCGTCGTCGAGCTTGCCGATGGCGTTGACGCCCTTGTCTCCACGGCGCACGCCCCACGCGGGCTCCTCGGTCATCTCGACCTCGGCGATGAGGAAGCTGGTCGACGCGTCCCAGCCGGGGAACTCGATCCCGGCATTCTTGCGAATCAGGCTCCGGCCTCCGTCGCACCCGACGAGGTACGTCGCCCGGAGCGAGGCGCCGTCCGACAGCTCGACGTCGACGCCGGTGTCGTCCTGCGCGAACCCCGTCACCTCACGCCCTCGATAGAACGTCACCGGCAGCTCGGCGACCCACTCGGCCATGATGCGCTCGATGCGAGCCTGCCTGAGCGCGAGCCCATAGTTGTGGCGCGTCGGGAAGTCGCTGATGTCGAGCGGGATGAACGAGAAGCCAGCCACCTGCATGATCTGCCCCTGCGAGAGGAAGCGCTCGGCGACGCCCCGCTGATCGAACACCTCGATCGTGCGGGCGTGCAGGCCGCCAGCGCGTGACCCGGGGAGTTCTTGGTTCACGCGACGCTCGACGACGGCGACGTCGATCCCCGCCAACGCCAACTCGGCTGCCAACATCAGGCCCGTCGGGCCGCCTCCGGCGATCAGCACTGCATGGTTGTTCGTGGCCACACTGCGTCCGGATTCGGTGTGCATTTGTTCCTCCGCGCCCGCTGTTTTTCGCGTGCGGCCGGCGTCTGTGCCTCACAGAGGGGGGCTTGTGGCAATCCCCAGGTCGTGGCATACAGCTGGAAGTAGCAAGGGGGGAGATGTCGCGTCCCGCATGCGCCTCCCCGAAGCGAAACGCCCCTCCAAAGCTCAATGCCACTCAGCCCCGAGTTCACTCGTGAGAAAGCGCTCCCGAGAGCAGCGCCCAGCGAAGCCTGCTCTTCCGGCGCCTCCGGCGGCTGCCCACACCCACTCCCAGCCAGAGTCCCAACAGCCGTTTCATCCAGCCCCAAGAGCTTCTTTGCATTGAGTGACTCCTGAAACTGCGTTGTCGAAAGCCGCTACATCCAGAGTGCGGGAGAGCTGACAGAAGCCCCTGACAAATCCGGCGAACTCGCAGGAGTCTCAAGCCCAGCGCAGGCAGGGGAGGCAGGACCCGTGTTATACGCGCGGACCCACTCGATACCTGATGAGGTACACCCGATGCGCTTCGTCGTTCTCCTGGCGGCGATGCTGTTCACAGCCAGTTCTGCTCTCGCCGCCGACCCCACTGCCGCCGCTCCGAAGGCGGAAGCCCTCGCGGCCGGTCCCGAGCTGCGCTTCGCCTGGGGCGCGCCGTCGCGGGTGACGGTGACCGAGCGCATCCTCAAGAAGGGCAGGCGCTCGGTCGTGCGTTACGACGCGGCGCTGTCGGCGCGTCAGGGGGGCGGGTACGAGCTGAAGCTGGACAAGTTCCAGTTCGTGGAGCTGGACGGGCGCGATGTCACCAAGGGCCCGCTGCCCCTGGACATCAAGGCCGCCGCGGCGGTGGCCGGCGCCATCCCCACGTTGGTGCTCTCGCCCGAGGGCCAGGTGGTGGATGTGGTGGGGATGGAGGAGACCGTGGCGCGGGCCCTCGCGATGATTCCCGAGGAGAAGGGCATGCGCGAGCAGATGCGCGCGGCACTCTCGCAGCCGTCGATGGCGCAGATGATGAAGCAGAAGGCGGGAGATTTCTGGAACGTGTGGGTGGGGGCCTGGGTGGGCACGGATCTGGCGGCTGGAGCGGAGCGCTCGGGCACGGTGCCGATGCAGCTGCCCTCCGGGCCGGTGGACAGCCAGGTGACGGTGCGCCACCGCGGACCGGAGGCGGGCCGCAAGGGTGCGGTGCGCCTGGAGATGGAGACGGTCCTCGAGGGCGAGCCCTTCCGCAAGGGGATGGCGGGCGTGATGGCGCAGATGATGAAGGCCGCAGGCCCCGCGGACAAGACGCCGGACTTCAATGCGATGCTCAAGTCGGCGCGCCGCGTCTCCACCTTGGAGGTGGTAACGGACGCCGCCACGCTGCGCCCCTACAGCGCCCGAACCTCGCAGGTGACGAAGCTGCAGGTGGAGGGCCAGGAGCGCGAGGAGGTTGAAGAGCGCGAGTACAGCTTCGCCTGGTCCACGCAGAAGGCCAGCAAGCGTCGCTGAGAGGTCTGAGGGCTCTGGAGCCTGGGGCTGCATGATTCTCCAGGTCACTGGCTCTACCGGGGGGAGGGGCCATTCCGGCCCATGCCATCCGCCTGCTGCCTTTCGGGGCTCCCTCGGGAGAACGCCATGTACACGCTCTGCGTCCTGACCGTCGCCCTTGCCTCCCTGTCCCCGGGCGGGGAGGCCTCCATCCTCCCTCGCCTCGATGGAGTTTCTTCCCTGGCACTGCCTGGCTCCCAGCGTGGGAAATCCTACCTGCTGGATACGGACATGGATTCGACCATCCATGACGGGAGCGGCGAGGGGGGCTCGGCTGGCCGCATCCTCATCGAGTCCTTGGCGGGGCTCGGGGGAGGCGTCGTAGGCATGGCGGTGGGCAGTCTGGCCCTCTCCGAGTCCCCAACGTTCGGGCAGCTCGCGGTCCCGTTATCACTCGATGTGCTGGCCACCAGCCTGGGGGTGGCTGTCACCGGCTGGGCGATGGACGGCCGGGGCCGATTGGGCTTCACCCTGTTGGGAAGCATCCTCGGCCTCGTTGTGCCGCTCGTCGCCGGTTCGGCCCTGGTCGGGCTCGAAGGGTGCGAGATCTCCGAGACCTGGAGCTGTACTTCCGGGGTGTTCGCGGTCGCCGGCATCTTGTTTCTGCCCACCGTTGGAGCGACCCTGGGCTACGAGCTCTCGGCGCCCGAGCCGTGGCTGTCCCATGGTTATGCCTCGAGCGCTCCATCCTCTCCGCCTCGCTTCGTTCCTGTGCTGACCCTGGCCAGGCAGGGACTGGGGGCCACCATCGGGATTGCCGGGAGGTTGTGATGCGGCAGGCGCTCGCGTGGATGATGGCCGCTGTCCTCTGTTGCGCGGCGGGAGCCATGGCCGGAGAGGAACGGACGGAGTCGCAGCTGGAGCAGGCGCAGGAGGCCTATGACCGGGCGACAAAGCTCTATGAGACGGGCCGGTACGCCGACGCGCTGATCCACGGGAGGCAGGCGCTCGCGCTGACGGAGGCGGTGCTGGGGGGGACTCATCTGGAGACCGCCCGGTGTCTGGATCTGCTGGGGGTGCTTCATCGGCTTCAGGGAAACTCGGCCGAGGCTGAGCCCCTGCTCCAGCGCGGGTTCGAGCTCCGGGAAGCAGCCCTGGACAAGCGCCATCCCGACATCGCCTCTTCGCTCGACCACCTCGCCTCTCTCTACAAGGCGCAGGGCTCATATGACCGCGCCGCGCCGCTGTACGAGCGCGCGCTCGCCATTCAGGAAAAGGCCCACGGTCAGGACCATCCCCAGGTCGCCGTGGTGCTCAGCAACCTCGCCCGGCTCTACTCGGAGCAGGGGCGGTACGAGCGGGCCGAGCCACTCTACAAACGCGCGCTCGCCATTCATCAGGCGGCCTACGGCAAGGACCATCCCCAGGTCGCCGCCTCGCTCAACAACCTCGCAAGCCTCTACATGAACCTCGGGTCGTACGAGCGCGCGGAGCCACTCGCCGTGCGCGCTCTCTTCCTTCAGCAGAGGGCTCTGCCCAAGAATCACCCCGACATTGCCTCTTCGCTCAACAACCTCGCCCTCATCTTCGCCAGGCAAGGCGATGTCGAGAGGGCAGAGCCGCGCTACAGGCGCGCGCTCGCGATCATCGAGGCGACTCAAGGCAGGAACCATCCCTACGTCGCCGATCTGCTCATCAACCTGGCCCAGTTGCGCTTGGCCGATGACCGGCTGGACGATGCCCTGCCGCTCTTGCAGCGCGCGTTCGCCATCTCCGAGCTGCGCCTGCGCCGGGAAGCACTCGACTTCTCAGAGTCCCGTCTGACCGCCTTCATGGCGCACCTGCGCACCCAGGAGGAGCTGCTCTACGAGCTGCAGCGAGCCATGCCCACCGAGGATGAGGTGCGGCACCTGGCGCTCACCGCCGCGCTCCTGCGCAAGGGCCGCTCCGTCGAGGAGACCGCGGATACCTCACGCACCATCCACCAGCGTGTCAGTGCCCAGGACCGTGACGCCTTCGAGCGGCTGCGCGGCTTGCGCAGCCAGCTGGCCACCCTGTCGCTTCAGGGGCCCGGATCGCTGGCGCCCGCCGACTACCAGCAGCGCCTTCAGGAACTCGCCAGCCAGGGCGATGCCCTCGAAGCGGACCTGGCCAGGCGCTCCGCGCCTCTGCGCGCGCTGACCACGCTGCCTCCTCCTGAAGACGTGGTCAGCCTCGTCGCGGAGGCCCTGCCGCCCACTCACGCGCTGGTCGAGTTCATCGCCTACATGGATCGCGGGATCCTCCGCGGGCCCGGAGCCGGGGGCTCGCAGGCCCCGCAGGAGCTCCGCTACCTGGCGATGGTTCTCTTCCCGGACGGGAGCATCGAAGCCTTTGAGCTTGGAGCCGCCGAGCCCATCGATAGCGCCGCCGCTCGGCTGCGAGATGCCCTGGCCAACCGCGACGCGAACTTCCTGGTTCCTGCCCAGGCGCTCTACCGGCTCGTCTTCGCTCCCCTGAGGAAGGCCCTGGGCCGCACCCGCAACGTCTTCATCTCGCCGGACGGGCAGCTGGGCCTCGTTCCCTTCGCCGCGCTTCACGATGGCGCCGAGTTCCTCGTGGACTCCTACGACTTCACCTATCTCACCTCCGGCAAGGACTTGCTGCCGCGCACCTGGACGGTGGCTCCTTCACCGTCGGTGGTCGTCCTGGCCGACCCGGACTTCCACGCTCCCGTCCCGCCTGCCCCTGGCAAGACACCGGGGCCGACGCAGCGCTCCTTCTTCGTCGAGCGCTTCTTCTCCACGCTGCGCACCGACCTGGGCGCGAGTCTCTGGACGCCGCTGCCTGGAACCCGCGGGGAGGCCGAGGCCATCCAGCGCATGGTTCCGAGCGCTCAGCTCTTCCTGGGCTCCGAAGCCACCAAGGACCGCCTCCTGCACCTGTCCGCTCCGGGCGTGCTGCATCTGGCCACCCACGGCTTCTTCCTGGGGGAGCCCAGCACGCAGGAGTCCACCCGTGCCATGGGCCACTTTGGTGCGTTGGGAGAGGACGCCCTCGCCGCGCGCCCGGCCGATCCGTTGCTGCGCTCGGGACTCGTCCTGGCGGGCGCGCGCGCGGCGACGTCCGGAGGCTCCGGCGCCGCCAAGCCTCCCCCCGACAGCGCCATGGTGACGGCCCTGGAGCTGGCCGGCCTCAACCTGTGGGGCACCCAGCTGGTGGTCCTGTCCGCCTGTGACACGGGGCGAGGGGACGTCAAACTCGGGCAGGGCGTCTACGGGCTGCGCCGGGCCTTCGTCGCGGCGGGGGCCGAGACGGTGGTGATGAGCTTGTGGAAGGTGAACGACGAGACCACCCGTGTGCTCATGGAGGACTATTACCGCAACCTGCTCGAGGGGAAGGGCCGCCGCGCCACGGCCCTGCGTGAGGCGATGCTTGCGCTGCGGCAGACCCATGGGCATCCCCATTACTGGGCACCCTTCATCGTCGTGGGCCAGAATACCCCTCTGCGCGCGCTGGAGGCGGGCCCCCGAGAGCAGCCGCGGAAATAATGGGATGGGGGAGGTGCAGCGATGCCTACGAGACTCACCTGGGTGCTTCTGGCCGCGCTCTGCGGTTGCTCGACGACCGCGACGGTTTCCCTCTTCGATGGAAGGCGGTTCGAGGCCAAGATTCGACACAGCGACCCGGACGAGGTGGTCGTCGAGACCCAGTCGGGATGGGTGGTTCCCATTCCACGCTTGGAGATCTCCGGCATCGACCACCCCGGCAATGTCGCCGCCGTTGCCGGGGGCCTGGTCGGCGCCTATGGAGCTGTGGGCCTTGTGCGGAAGCTAGGGTCCTGCGACGAAAATCAGATCCCCGAAGTGGCCTGTGTCGCGTCCTTCATTCCCGTGACCGTGGGGACTTCGATGCTCGTCTGGGGCTTGGTGACCTGGTTTGGCTCTACCCGCGCGGCCAGCCCCCAGAATTCCGGTGCCGTGCCCAACCCTCCTTCCTCTTCCGCCTTTGACTTCTCTTCTCGGGACCCACGCTCCATCGGGATGAGGACGATTCCCTGAATCGTTCTCCAGCTCACGGTCTCATCCCTCTGCGGGCCACCTGATCAGGCCCGCCAGAATCACCTCAGCGGGAGACCATGGAGCAGTTCTCAAGAAGCAAGCCGGAGCTCAGGCTCGTCGCGCTGTGCGCGGCGCTGGCGTTGACGGGCTGTGCCAGTGTGCCGCACAAGCCCTACGACAAGGCAGTCAACACGCACGTGCGGACGATCGCGCTGATGCCGCTCAGCAGTCCGGAGGAGCTCAGCGTCACCATCGTGAACCACCCCGGGGCCAGCTTCGGCCTCATTGGTGGGCTGGTCGCAGCATCCGATACCGCCAACATGACCCAGGCGTTCACCCAGCAGCAGGCGAGCCTGCAACTCAAGCTGGAGGAGGAACTCGGCAATGCCCTCTCCCAGGCCCTGACCGCGAACGGGGGCTTTGAGATCATCCCGGCGGGCTCCTCGCAGAAGCGGCGGAATGAGTTCCTGAACGACGATCTCCTACCACGTAGACGACGCCACGGCCTCCAATGGGGGCATCAAGTTCGACCGCTGGCCGCTGGAACTGCTGGGCTTCGTCAAGCTCGGTTCCGCTGTTCGCCTGGGCGGCGGTCTGCAGTACGTGATGGCTCCCCAGGCCAAAGTGTCGCTCGACGGCCAGGATGCCTCCGTCCGGTTCGGCGACACCCTGGGGCTCGTGGCCGAGGGGGGCTATGTGTCGTGCAGCAGCCTGTGCTGGTCCATCAATCTGCGCTTCGCTCACCAGTCCTATGAAGCGCAGCAGGTGTCTGCTGGCGGGAAGTCCTCGCCTGCCACAAGCGACACCCTCAATGGCGATCAGATCGGCGTCAACATGTTCCTCGCCCTCTGAAGGGTGCGCCGGTGAGCGTCGTCGGCACCGGGCTCCAGGGCACGGCGAGCTTCCTACTCTTTCGAGGGGAGAAAGGCGAACACCCGCGCCGGAGCGCCGCTGCCGTCCTTGACGGACAGCGGTGCGACGACGAGGAACGCCCCCACCGGAGGCAGCATCGAGAGATCCGCGAGGTTCTCCATGTGGTAGCCGCCTCCGGCGAGGAAGTCCCTGTGCTCCTCGAAGGTGGCGTTGGTGCCCGGATCCACGGAGAGGGTGTCGATGCCCACGGCGCGCACCTTCCGTTGGCGCAGCAGCTGGCTCGTGGCCACGGAGAGCCCAGGGAAGTGCAGGACCCCGGCGGCATCCGCGTTGCGGTAGCGCTTCTCGTCGGGCCACCGCGCGGCCCATCCCGTGCGGATGAGCACCAGGTGCTGGGGCTGGAGCGGACCATGCTCGCGCTCCCAGGCCTCGATGTCCGCGGGGGACACCACGTAGTCCGGGTTCTGGGCCGCCTGTGCCGTGACGTCCACCACCGCGGCCGGGCCCATCAGGGTCTCCGGCGGAATCTGGTCCACCGTGGCCGCGCCGGGAGCGAAGTGGGCGGGAGCGTCCACGTGCGTACCGGAGTGCTCTCCGATCGTGAAGTGGCGGATGTAGTAGCCATCGTGCTCGACAGTGCCCTGCACCTTCACGCCGAGGGGCGTTCCGCCCGGGAAGAGGGGCATCTCGGGGGTGAGCGGATGGCTGAGCTCGACGACGCGTGCGCCCGCAAGCCACGCGGGGTTGCCGGCGCCCGACGGCTCATGACCGCTGGCGCCCGGAGTGGCACAGGCGCCCAGCAGCAGCGCCAGGGGGAACGGCAGGAGCTTCCCAGAAACCGTTTTCATCGAAGAGACCCTCAGCAGGCATGGAGGAAACGAAGGGACGGTACCTGGAGTCCGGCCTCTGGACGAGATTCTCCGCGCGATGTTGGGGCCGCCTGAGACGGGGGCATGCCTCCGCCCGGTGCTCAGTGCGACGCGCGATCGATGACCACCGACGTCTCGATGTCCCGGTCGACGATCCGCACGCCGCACGGGCCGAATGGCCCCGAGCTCGTGCACCACTCCTTCCCGTCCTCGATCGCGAAGACGTGATAGCGGCCGGGCGGGAGCTCGAACTCGAAGTCTCCGTCTCGGTCGGACAGCGCGCGCGAGACCTCTTCTCCCGCGGAGAGGTTCGGTCCTGCTCCGCGGACGACGACCTCGCGTTGCACCCCGAGTGGCTTGCACTCGGCCGGCGGCATGCAGTTGCCGGTGAGCAGGCTCACCGTGCCGCTCAGCTCGAACCGAGCATCAGGATCCACCGGACGCCCGGGGAGCAGGCGCAGGTTCGCCATGAACTCGTCGATCTCGTTGACGGGCGTCGCCTCCACGAACCGGATCGAGAGCAAGTCCCCACGGTGGTTCTTCACGTAGTAGGTGCGCTCTGTCGGCGACTGCACCTGCATGGCCGGCTGGGAGTCGATCGTCACGTCGGTCACCCGATGCGTCGAAGGCGGCCGGTTCCGCCACGACTCGAGCGTGGCCTCCGGGTCGGCGATCACGGCTTTCACCCAGGCCGCGCTCCGCGTCGACCGGCCCGTCGGATGCGCTCGAGAGACCGAGAACCCCAGCGAACCTGGGTGCTCGCGGAAAGACCAGTCCTTGGGCATGCGGCCCGTGATGAGGAACTGCTTGGAACGGAAAGACGAAGGATCCCGGGTGAGCCCGAAGACGATGGCGGCAGCCACCGCAACGAGCACCAGGACGATCGCGATCCCCACGCGGTTCATGGCGCCACCTCGGCGGCACAGAGGAGAAGAACGGCGATTCGCACGGGGCGCAGGATAGGCTAGGGGGCCCGAGCGAAGGACTGCCGAAGCTGCTCGCCAATCAGGCGACGGGCCTCGTTCGCTGCGTCGATGATGCCGCCCAGCATGACGAACGGGTGGACCTGGCCTTCGAAGCACCGGTACTCGACCGGAACCGAGGCCGAGCGCAGCGCCGCCGCATAGGACTCGCCATCGTCGCGCAAGGGATCGCACTCGGCGGTGAGCACGGTCGCCGCTGGCAGGCCGCTCAAGTCTTTGGCAAGCCCCGGGGAGAGGCGCCAGTCCTGCCGGTCGGCCGCGCCCGCGTAGGTGTTCACGAAGTACTCGAGGTCACGCCGGGACAGGAAGTGGCCCTCACTGAACTGCGTGGAGCTGCCCGTCGGGTGCAGGCGCGCGTCCATGAGGGGATAGATGAGCACCTGGTGGACCAGCCCCGGGGAACTGCCTCGCAGAGCCTGGGCGATGCCTGCGGCCAGGTTGCCACCTGCGCTGTCTCCCGCGATGGCGACCCTCGTGCGGTCCGTGCCGAGGCCGGCGCTGTCGTCCAGCAGGGCCTTTGTGACGGCCAGGCAGTCCTCGTAGGCGGCGGGAAATGGATTCTCGGGTGCGAGGCGATAGTGGACCGCCACCACCACGGCCTCCGCGTAACGGGCGATGTCCCGGCACGTGGAGTCGTGGCTGTCCAGGTCGCCCAGGAGCCATCCACCGCCGTGGAAGTACGCCACGACGGGCAACTGGGAGGCGTTGCTCGGGCGGTACACTCGCACGGGGATGGCGCCCCCCGGACCTGGCAGCGTGGTGTCGGTGACGTCCGCCAGCGCCGTGGGTGCTCCGGTCAGTGGCAGGACGGCCCGAACCCCGGCCCGGTTCTCCTCGGGGGTTTGTGTGTCGAGCGGCGGCGCGCCGGCCACCATGGAAAGGAAGTTTGCTGCCTGTGGATGGAGGGGCATGGAGACAGTTTAGGTGAGTCCGTCCTGCTGCGCATGTGGGACAGCGGGGGGGAGGCCCGCAGGAGGAGAGGGCGGGCTAGGATGTGCCGGTTCGCTGCGGCTGTGGCAGCCCCTGTGCTTGGAGAGCCCATGATCGCCGTCTTTGACGTCGCCGCGCCTCACGTCCTGCGCAACCCCTACGCGGTGTTCTCGGAGATGCGCCGAGCGTCCGCCGTGTGCAAGCTGATGCCCACGGGCTTCTTGAGCGTGGGCCGCTACCAGGACGTGCTGAGTCTGCTCCAGAACTCCAAGCACTTCTCGAACACGGGCTATACGGCCAGCATCCCGCCCGAGCTTCGGAGCCCGGGCAGCGCCTCGGCCTCCATCGTGCAGATGGATCCGCCCCGGCACGGCAAGCTGCGCGGCCTGGTGACGAAGGCGTTTACTCCGCGCACCATCGCCCAGCTGGAGCCGCGCATCCGGCAGATCTCCCACGAGCTGGTGGAGGCCGTGGCCGGTCAGCGTGAGTGCGAGCTGGTGCAGGACATCACCGTCCCTCTGCCGATGATCGTCATCGCCGAGCTGCTCGGGGTGGGGCCCGAGCGCCGCCGGGACTTCAAGCGCTGGTCAGACGACTCCGTGAGCTCGCTGTCGTTGATCAAGGCGGGCAACGTGGCCCAGGTGAAGAAATCGGCTCAGGAGTTCGCCCACTACTTCAGTGGGGAGATCGAGCTGCGGCGCCGCGAGCCGAAGGAGGATCTCATCTCGCTGCTGATGCAGGCGGAGGTGGAGGGCGCCCAGCTGACGTCGGAGGAGGTGCTGAGGTTCATCAATACGCTGCTGATTGCCGGCAACGAGACCACGACGAGCCTCATCGGCAACACCCTGGTGACGCTGACGAACCATCCCGAGGTCTTCGAGGAGGTGAGGGCGAACCCCTCGCTCATTCCGCAGTTGGTGGAGGAGGTGCTGCGCTACGAAAGCCCGGCCCAGTGCATCTTCCGGCAGACGACCACGGACCTGGAGGTGGGCGGCGAGCACCTTCCCCAGGGGAGCATCGTGTTGCCGCTGCTGGCATCGGCCAACCGGGACGAGAGCCGGTTCCCGGATCCGGACCGCTTCGACATCCACCGGGACACCCAGGGACACCTGGCCTTCGGCAAGGACATCCACTTCTGCCTCGGGGCGCCGCTGGCCCGGCTGGAGGCGAAGGTCATGCTGGAGGTGATGCTGTCGCGCTGGAAGGGCCTCCAGCGGGTGGAGCCGGAGGTGGCCTGGACGTCCTCGTTCTTCATCCGCTCGCCCGAGCGCCTGCGGCTGCTCGCCCGGGCGTAACCGCTGGATGCGCTACCGCGCGCGGTGCTTCGCGAGGTCCTCCTCGGACACCCACGTGGCGTGCGTACCGCTGGAGATCCGGTGCGGCAGCCGGATGCGCGCGATGGGGCCGCGGGCGATCTCCCCCGCGTCGAAGACCTGGCACTCGCTGCTGTCGTTGCCCAGGTCGCTCACGAAGGTCACCACGTAACCGTCGGCCTCGCCGCGTGCTCCCGTGCGCGGGGCGATGGGGGACTCGCTGGCGAAGACGCCCTCCGGGAAGCGGTACGACTGCTTCGTCCCGCGCTCCACGTCGTACGCCACCAGGCCGTTGAAGAGGAAGTGCCCCGGCTCGCCCGTCATCGCGATCACCTTGCGGTGCTTCCTTCCGCCCAGGCGGTTGTCGATGGTCGGGAACTCGGTCACCTCATCATCGAGGAACGCTTCCTTCGTCTGTCCCGTGGACAGGTTGAACCGCCAGCGGTGGAGCCGCGTCTGCAGCTCGCGCATGTCCAGGCTCTTGCGGAACGCATCGATCGCCGTCTCGCCCTCGAGCCGCTTCGGAATCGGCGCACCCTGGTGGTAGCCCTCGAGGATGATCTCGTCGCCCTCCTCGTACGCGTTGGAGAAGTGCAGCACGTAGGTGGGCGACGCCTCGAACCAGCGCACGGAGCCGGTGCCATCGCGGCGCACGATCCCGAAGCGTGAACCCAGCTCCGGGCGGTACACGGGGCGGTGCTGGTTCTTCGCGAGCCGCTCCGGGTCCCACATCATCGGGAAGTCATTGAGGATGGCGTAGTTTTCGGTGAACGCCATGTCGTGCGGAAGGCGCGGGCCCGGCAGGGGCACCGGCACGTAGCGGGCGAGCTTCCCCTCCGCGTTGATCACCCCGAAGTGCATGAACGGCGCTTCCTTCGAGTAGTTGAAGAACAGCAGCTCGCCGGTTTGCTCGTCCACCTTCGGATGCGCGGACACAGTCGCGCCCTTCGGGAACACCCCGCGCACGCCCGGGTTCCCTTGCGTCTGCTCGCTCCAGTGCACCGTGCCGCGCGTCTCGAGCGTGTACGGATCGAGCCGGTACGCATCTCCGCACTGATAGAAGGTGGTGAGCGCTTCGCCCCGGTGAACGAGGATGTCCGTGGACGAGGCATCCTTCATCCGCGTCCGGGCGCCCCAGCCATCGCGCTGCGAGGCCTCGGGGGACTCGAGGATTCCGGCCCACAGCGCGCCGCCGGCTTCGAGCTCGGCGAGCAGCCCTGCGGTCTTCACGAAGCGATTGCGGTACTCCGCGCGGCCCTCCTGGAAGCGGAGGGCGTGCACCATCCCGTCGCCGTCGAACGGGTGATAGCGGCCGGTGATGGCCTCAAAGAGAGGGTTCTCCGTGTTGCGCAGGTAGAGGCCTGCGAGATCACGCGGAATCTCCCCCGCAATCACATCCAGGTCGGTGGCATCGACTTCCACCGTGTTCGGCGTCCAGGCACCGGTGCGATACGGATGGAAGTCCGAGTCACCAAGCTTCGACTCGTACCGGCGGACAACGGAAACCTTCAAGGCAGCCTCCCTGGGGACCTGCGGCGCGATGGGGTGGGCGCAGGGCACACCTGACGGACGCGAGCGTAGCCAGCGTGTACTCCCTCTGGCCAGGGGGGGGACGTGCCTGTGTCTTCTAAAAACTTACCGGCTTTCCCTCTCATTCACGTCTTCCACGGAACGCGGCTTGGCGCTAGCTTCGCGGCCCGACGGTCACCACGGGAGGTACAACAATGCAAATGCTTGGAAAAGTAGTCCTCGGGATGGTCTCTCTGCTGGGAACCTCGGCTCTGGCCAGTCTCCCTGTCGTCGGCGCCGCTCAAACAGCACGGGGAGGCTGTGGTTATTCAATCAAGGTCCTCGAAGACGTGGACCCGATCCCATACCCCCGGCCCTTCTACAGAATCACTGTCGAGAGTTCCGTCCTCGCGCCCACCTGCACGGTGCAGCCTAAGTCCCTCGAACTGACGACCTCGAGGGCCCTGCCGCAGGTCGCGATCCAAGCCAGCGCTGACGGCATCGTGGCGGCGTATACCTATGGAGAGTTCGTCCGGTTCATGGGGGACATTACGCGCGTCAGCGTCCGGAACCTCGACCCGAACACCCTGGGGACCCTGAGGGGAGCAGGGTTGTCGTCCGCGATCGTCCCACCAAACGGTGCGGCCGGGTATCCTGGCGCCGTCTTGCTGGACGCGCTCACCATCCAGGGCCCTTACGTCGAGGTGAGTGGCACCTTCACCGGCAACGCGCTCACGGAGGATCCCGCGACCATCCCCTGGCCGTACCCGATCTGGCAGGGGAATAACTTCGTCGCCAGCTATGCCAACTTCTTCACCACGACGACGCCGCCCATCCTCGGCGCGCAGGCCTGTGCGTCGCTGCCTCCGGTGCTCACGGTCAACGGCGGCTCGCCGCTGACACTGGAGTGCGTCAAGGGAGGGACGTACAGCGATCCGGGCGCTCAGGCTGTGGATGGGTGCGGCAACCCGCTGGTGGTGCATGCGTACAACACGGGCACGGACTCCTCCGGGCCGGGCCCTCTGCTGAGCTACGAGGGCTCGTACCCGGTCTCGTACTCCACGTGGAACCATGCGGGGTCTGTGGACGTCACCCGCACGGTGATCGTGGATGACACGACGGCGCCCTCGCTGACGCTCCTCGGCTCCGCGTCCATCGTGCACACGTGCAACACCCCGTGGACAGATCCGGGCGTGACGGCGACCGATGCGTGCTCCGGAAACATCACGCCGTGGGTGTCGCGCACGGGCGAAGTGAATGCCTGGGCCGTCGGCGTGTACACGTTGACCTACAACGTGACGGACGGTGGCGGCAACAGCGCCACGCCCGTGACGCGCACCGTCCAGGTCGTCAACTGCCCCTGGTAGTGCTCAGGGCTCCTCCTCGGGCTTCACGGCGTGGACCGTGACGCCCGAGCCGTCCCGGGCATTCCAGCCCATGTCCACCCAGAGGTCGTCCGCGAACTTCGAGCAGGAGCTGGCGGCCATCCGAGGTCAGCCACGCCGAGGACGCGGCCTCCTTCTCTCCCCGGGCCCGCAAAGCACTTCGGGTGTGGCGGAGCCGCCGCACGTCACGAGCCTCTAGCAGTTTCCGCGCCAGCCACCCGGACGGGTAGGGCGTTCGTTCTTGGACCCCCACCCGCCCTGCCATGCGATTGGCGCCCCACCGTCAGGCAGCTAGTTGGGGCGCGCCACAAGGGCAACACACGGTGGATGAAACGGAGAAGAGGCATGGTCTGGCGGTCCGTCGTCGCTCTGGTGGGAGCGAGCGTGCTCCTGTCTTCCCTGCCCGGGTGCACGGAGAATCCCGGCAAGGACAGGTTCGCGGCCTACTTCTGCGAAGAGCAGGAGCCCGAGCACTCGGAGCGGGGTGAGTGCGACGGGGGGGAGTGCGTCGTGGAAGGCCACCGATGGGGCAAGGAGATTGCCTATATCGAGCTGGATGAGGGTGACCTCGAGAGCGCCGACCTCATCATGGAAGACACGTGGCCCGTGCCCCGCTACGAGCCGGTGAAGCTGCCCCACTCCCTCACCTGGCGGGAGGACCCCTACGGGGAGAAGTACTGGCAGTTCGTCTTCTACGGGCTGCGGCCCACCGCCCACCTCTTGTGGGCCTACCGCGAGACGGGGCTGCGCAAGTACCGCGACAAGCTCATGCAGGTGCTCGAGAGTTATTCGCAGCACGGTCCCTCCTCGCCCTACGGCTGGGACAAGCACGGCACGGCCTTCCGCGCCATGGTGCTCGTCAACACCTACTGGAAGCTCAAGCACGCCAACGCGCTCTCTCACCAGGAGGCGCGCCTGCTCGAGGACATGATTCGCTCGGACGCGGTCTTCCTCGCCAAACCGAGGAACTTCGAGGACAGCTACAACCACGGTTTCGCCCAGGCGGCCGGGCTGCTCTTGGTGGCGGAGAACTTCCCAGGCTGGCCCGAGTCACCCGGCTGGCGCGAGCTGGTCCTCTCGCGCTACGCCGACTTGCTCGACCTGGTCATCGCGCCTGACGGCTTCATCGTCGAGAACTCGGTCTACTACCACTTCTACGTCATGGCCCAGGTGTGGATGCTCGCGGGCTGGGCCAAGAAGTACGACGTGAAGCTGCCGGGGAACCTCTGGGCCGCCGTCGATCGCATGGTGTACGTGGGCGCGCGCATCATCCAGCCCGATGGGAACATCCCCATGCTCGGTGCCAGCCAAGCGCGCCAGGTGCGCCGCTTCCTGCCCCCGCTCTTCTACGGGCTGGCGGAGAAGTACCCCGAGTTCCGCCACACGCTGAGCGCCGGCATGTGTGGCACCGCACCCACCGACCGGCTGTCCACGTACTGGAGCGGCGGCCTCGCCATCCTGCGCTCGGACTTCGGAGGCCAGAAGGAGTACCTGGCGCAGACACACGTCACCTTCGACGCGGGCCCCTTCCGCACCGACCACAGTCAACTGGACGCGCTGAACCTCGTCCTCTTCGCAGCCGGCCGCACGCTGCTGACGGACTCGGGGATGTTCACGGAAGATCCAGGGCCGGAGAAGGACTACTACCAGGGCACGCGCGCCCACAACACGGTGGTGGTGGACGGCAAGGACCAGGCCCTCGGGGACGCCGTGCTGGGCACCAGCATCACCGGGGACGGGTGGCTCTACCAGTCGGGCCACCACACGCTCTACGAGGGCGTGATGCACTGGCGCAGCCTCTTCCTGCTGGAGAAGGACGTGGTGCTGGTGCTCGACCGCCTCACGGCCGATACGCCTCACCAGTACGAGCAGCGCTGGCACCTGCCGCCCGACCTCATGCCCACGCTGGAGGGCACCACGGCGCGGGTGGAAAACGAGGAGGGACAGCGGTTGCTGCGCATCGTCCAAGCCAACCCGCGGGGGCTGTCCGTCTCCACGGTGCGGGGCGGCAAGGAGCCGGTGGATGGCTGGTACAGCACCAACTACGGCAAGCAGAGGGAGGCGACGGTGCTGCTCTATCAGCGGCAGGGGGGCGAGACGGACTACGCCACCCTCTTTGCCGCTGGCGAGTACGCCACCCAGCACGCGCGTGTCTCCTCTTCCGGCAGCGGGAGCGTGTACGAGGTGCAGGCCTGCGCCGCCGGCCACGCCTGGCGCATCCGGGTGGACGGCGTCGGCCAGAGCCAGGAGAGCGTCAGCGTGGAGCGCAGCGACGCCTCCTGTCAGTGACACTCCCCAGGAGCTCTCTGCTTGAGCAGGAGCGAACGCGCGCCCCTACAAGCGCGGGTAGGGGCACATGTCCTGGTCTGAGCTGGTGGTGATGGGGTAGTACCCCTGAGCCATCAGCTCCTGAACACGCTCCGCCACACGGTTCTGGCAGGTGCTCTCGCTGTGGAAGCCGCAGTGGACGCTGGACACCTCGCGCCGCGCGTAACGATCCGGGAGGTGGAGGCAGCTGATGTCCTGGTACACGTCCGCCGTGTAGATCTCCACATCGACGCCGCTGATGCTCATGTCCGGGTCGAAGTGGCACAGCATCATGGTGGGGGCCTTGTAGACGAAGTAGCCGGGATCGGTCTCGCAGGCGTCGCCCCGGCCATCCCCGTCACAGTCGGACTGGTCGGGGTTGGCATCCCTGGGGCAGTTGTCCTGTGGGAAGGGGACGCCGTCCGCATCCACATCGCCGTCGATACACCGGCCCAGATCTCCGCAGGTGGACGGCTCTCCGGGGACCAGATCGCACATCAAGTCACAGGACACGGTGGGACTGCACACGGTCGAGCACCGCGGGTTGGCGTACAAGGACGCCTCCTGGGAGGCCAGCTCCTCGCTCGACCCAAGAGCTTCCTCCAGGTCCGTGGGCCCACAGCCCGCGAGCAGCCCCCAGCTCATCGCCGCCAGCACCACCGTCCGAAATGCCCTGTTTCTCTCTTGTCCCTTCACGGAGTCCTCCTGTGACGCGGTTGCCGCTCAAGTGCGGAGCCTGCGTCATGACAGCTCATACCAGGAGTTGTAGGGTTTTTACTGTTAATCCTGGTTTGACTGTTGGCTGCCCATCAGGGCAGGAGAGAGGCTCTGGGCCTGTCCTGAGTACAACCGGCTCTCAGAGTCATTCAGCATGGTTCCGGCGGTAAGAGGCCCTCCTGAATGGCCCGAGCCCGAGCGGACTGCGAAGACAGAGTGATCCGAGCCGATTCTGGAAATACACGCAGGGCCTCACCGCTCAAGGCGAGTGCCCGTTGCAACTTGCCCTGCTCGACCAGCGCGTCGATGAGACCGCTCCAGGCATCTTCCAGCAGACGCAGGGACTTCCCCGCGGCTTCCTCCAGCAGTGGCTCCATTTCCTGCGGCCTGTCCCGGATGAGGTTCAGGAAATAGCCCAACTCCAACAGAGCGGGGGCGCTCCGTTCTGAGAGCTCTACCGCTTGTTTCAGCACGGTCTCCGCCTCGGTAAAGGTGTCCTCACCTGCGGCCGGCTCGGCCAACTGCAGACACCGTCCCAGTTCCAGCAGATTGGGGACGAACGCGGGTGCTTCGGCAGCGAGTTCGCGGTGAAGCCGTAGGCGCTCAAGCGCACCTGGCTTGCCTCCTGCTGCCTCGCGTGCAGAGCGCAGCCGCGCCAGCAACTCCTCGGGTTTCACGGGCGGGCTCACGGGATCTTCTCCATCAGCCGTGGGCTCTCCTCAATGAGCTTTTTAGCCATTTTGAGCTGGGCCTCCGTGGCGATGCTATAGTCTCGCTGCTCCAGGAAGGTCCGGATCTCGTACAACGTGAAGTCCTTGAGCACCGAGGGAAAGTTGGCCACCCGTTGGAGACGTGCAGGGATCTCTCCCAGTTTCGTGTTGAGCAGTTGAATGCGCACCAGGAGCGCCGTGGCTGAGGCTTGCGACATCAGCCCGCCCCTGAGCGACTCTTGGATGAGCACCTGAGCCTCGGCGAACTGCCCGCGCGCGATGAGGACCAGGATGCGGGGGCTAACGGAGTCCCCACCTCCACCACCGTCATCCACCGGGATGGCGCTCTCCTGTCGGACCTCTCGTGAGGCTTCAGCGCAGTTCCCCAGCAGGGACAGGACCACGAGCCAGATGGCCGCGAGCATCCTCGGGAGCATGGGCCCTCCTCATCTATCCATCGAGGTGGCTGAGACTGGGACTGCCGGGGCCCGCTGTCGAGTTATCGGACACTGCCGAGGAGGAAGATGTGCTGGCACTGCACGTCGCGGGCGTAGCCAGGAAACAGCGCGGGCAGGGGAGCGTCGGACATGAGGGCAGCCTCCGGTAACCCGGGGGAAAGAGGCCCCGCGTCCCGGGCTTCCGGAACGCGAGGCCGTGACTCACGGACGGAACATCAGGACGGCTGCCCCAAGCAGCCAACCCCTTGAAGCGACAGGCGTGAGTCTTCGCCGGACACGACTGGGACAGTCCACGATCGTGGACTGGGCCCGTCGCGCTCCCCGCTTCTGCGCCGCCGTTCCAAAAGTCTCACTGGTGAGACTTGGCCGCCTGCCGGTTCCCGGCGGTGGGGGCGGTTCGAAACGGCTGTCCGGTTTCGCGTATAGGGGGCTCCGCAGCGAGCTTGCGGCGTGAGGCCCTGGGCGCCGTCAGTCCTCGAGGAATCCGTAGACCAAGCAGGCGAGATAACTGCTGATCACGGACTTCTTGAACTTCACCGTGTAGTCCCGCTGCCACGTCCAGAACTCAACATCGTAATAATCGCTGTCGTCGGACGCGGCCTTGAGCGAGCGGATCACGACCCAATGCTCAAAGGCGGGATCCGTGTTCTTCGGCACGTGTGCCACATCGACTGCGGTCCCTTTCGTCCAGGCACTGGTCTTTCGGATGCCGGCCAGGATGTAGGGGGTGTTCGCGTTGCCGAGCGCCGCCTGCACGCGCACCCAAGTGCGGAGGAACGTCTGGTTCGTGTCCATGGCCAGCGCGAGCTTCGTCTTGATGACGCTGTTCATGAGGTACACGAGTGCCTCTTTGGTGAGCGCGAAGTGCCCGAGCCTCTCCCAGTTGGCGATGTTGAACGTATTGGAGAACTCGCGTTGCCCCCGGATGATCTCGGTCCCGGTTTGCCTCTGTGTGATGAGCGAGTCCCTGAACTTGTCCTCCTGGCACTGGAGGATGTGCCCGGAGAACTGCGTGTTCGCGTCGAGCGAGGCGATCAGGTAATGCCCCATCATGAAGTCGAGCATCACATCCTGACTGGGTTCGCATCGGGGCTGCTTTCGGGAAGAGGCAGCACGTCCACCTCCGTCCAGCGCAGCCGTTGCCGCAGAGAGTGCGCCTGGTACGCCTGCTCGCTCCGGATCGATAGAGGAAGGACAAGGTGCACGCGCCGCACACTCCCGCTGAGCCCCATGACGGGGCACTCAGCGTGCAGCCCTCTTCAACGTCTTCGTGGCGACGTGGCCTGCTGGGCCACGCTGTCCCAGGCCCGCATCGCGATCTCCCCGAGCGCGAGGAGCTCGGCCTGGCTCGCGCCATCCAGCGCCTGCACCGACATGCCCTGGAGGAGGGCACCGAAATACCGGGCGAGCGCCGCCGCGTCCGTCCCGGCCGGCAGCTCTCCCCGGGCGATGCCCTGCTCGATGCGGGCCCGGAGCGCCGCCAGTGTACCGGCTCTCAGGGAGGCGACATGCTCGGCGACGGGCTGGTTCTCCTCCGCGCACGTCAGGACCGCAGTCGAGATCATGCATCCCGGAGGGTGCTTAGGGCTGGAGAACTCCCTGGCGGCCTCCTGCAGGAGCCGCTCCACCCCGGCGCGGGCGGTAGGCGCCTCGGTGAGCGCGCGAGGTTGCGAGCCGCCTTGCCGGGCTCGGTAGTGCTCCAAGACCCGGCGGTAGAGCTCGGCCTTGGACCCGAACGCGGCATAGAGGCTGGGCGCGGTGATGCCCATCGCCTCGGTGAGATCGGCGATCGACGCGCCCTCGTACCCTAGCCGCCAGAACACCTCCAGGGCTTGGTCGAGCGCCCTTGAGCTGTCGAAGCTGCGGGGGCGCCCGCGCGGACGCCGTTCTGTGGAGGAAGTGGTTTTCATAGCGTTCGCTATTGAAATGAGGTGGTGGGTTCCTTATTTGTGTAGCGGTCACTCAATAAACAGGAGTATCACCCTATGTATTCTGCCATCGCCATCGCCCTGATGGCCGTCAGCGTCGCTCAAGCCCCAGCCCCCTCCACTCCCCCCGCTCCCCCGGGCTTCTCCGAGGAACGTGCCCTCGCGGCGCGGCTGGACTTGAGCATCGACCAGGCGATCGCCGAGAAGCGCATTGTCGGCGCCGTCGTCCTCGTCGCGAAGGACGGTAAGATCGTCTACCGGCGCGCCGCGGGCCTGGCCGATCGCGAGGCGGGGCGGCCCATGCGGGAGAATGAGGTGTTCCGCCTGGCGTCCATGAGCAAGCCCATCGTGGCCGTGACGGCGCTGGCGCTGGCGGAGCAGCACAAGCTGGCGCTGGACGAGCCCATCAAGAAGTGGCTTCCCACCTTCCGGCCGAAGCTGGCGGATGGCCGCGAGCCCGTCATCACCGTGCGCCACCTGCTGACCCATACCGCGGGCCTGACGTACAGCTTCCGGGAGCCGGAGCAGGGGCCGTATCACCGGGCCGGGGTCTCGACGGGCCTGGATGGGTCCGAGGTGTCCCTGGAGGAGAACCTTCGCCGGATCGCCTCGGTGCCGCTGTCCTCCGAGCCTGGGAAGCAGTGGGGCTACTCCATGGCGACGGATGTCCTGGGCGCGGTCATCGCCCGAGCCGGAGGCGCGCCCCTGCCTCGGGTGGTCGAGCGGCTCGTCACCGGACCGCTGGGCATGAAGGACACGGGCTTCAGCGTGAAGGACGCGAGCAGGCTCGCGACGCCCTACGCGGACGGGAAGCCGGAGCCGGTTCGCATGGGCAAGGATCAGGTGGTGCCCTACTACGGCGCTGGCGTCCATTTCGCCCCCGGGCGGGCCTTGAACCCGCGCGCCTTCCCGTCCGGAGGGGCGGGCATGGTGGGAACGGCGGGTGACTTCCTGAAGTTCCTGGAGACGCTGCGGACGGGCGGGGCGCCGGTCCTGCCTGCGGCCACCGTCGAGCAGCTGGGCTCCGCCCAGGTGGGCCCGGAGGCTCAGACGCAGGGGCCTGGCTGGGGCTTCGGCTTCATCGGGGCGGTGCTCGTCGACCCGGCGCAGACGCGGAGCCCGCAGTCGGCGGGGACCTGGCAGTGGGGCGGAGCCTACGGCCACAACTGGTTCGTGGATCCCCAGCGCCGCCTGACGGTCGTGGCGCTCACCAACACGGCGTTCGAAGGCATGTCGGGAGCTTTCACCGTCTCCGTGCGCGACGCGGTCTACGGCACCGGCAACTGAGTGCGGGTGGCGCGAGCATTGGCATCCGCCGCTGCGACCGAGCCGGGAACGTTGCGCTACCAGTGGTTCGTCACGCAGAGGCCCGGTCATTATTCGATAATTGAGGAGTACGTCGACGCTGACGCGGCCGAAACGCACTACCGACCGAGTTGAATCGCTCTCGCCAGAAGTTCCAAGCGGCGGGTTCGATTGCCGCCGCTCCCAAGTTGAGCAACCCGCCGCTTTCAAGGCGCCGCCCTCTGAGAAGGGAGCTGCGACTGCATTTTCGGGACCAAATCCGGTTTTTGGGGACCAAAAAAGGACCAAACTGGAGACGGAAACGAAATGAGCAAGACGCGTATAGGCGGGATAGAGGCCATGTGGAGGGTGAGGGCTGGAGAGGAGGTGCAGAGGAGTGCCGCTGACGGGGGCCGCCCGAGCAGTGGGCCAAGCGGGTGGAGAAGCCGCGCAGCCCCTTGGAGTACACGCCGGCCCTGGCCGCCCTCCCATGAGGTGGGCGGCAGGGGCTTGGCTCTCTTGGCCCTGGCGGCTTGAGCCTCAACACCCCGCGGCTTGAGGGGGCTCGCGCGCCGGGGCCCGCCTCACACCTGCCGTGGGCAGGCCCCGGTGCTCCAGAATCGCTCGCACTCCTCCTGCCTTGTTCACGTACGCCAGCACTCGCCGTCTGCCTCCACACCTCACGCAGGCGAACCCGTCCTCTTCAGCAACTCGGCCCAGTCTCCTCGCGGCGTCTTCTCCTTCATCGGCTCCGTGCTGGCCGTTGCCTGGGGCGCCTCGCTTCTCTCCTCCCCTCCCGCTTGGGGGAGTCGATGTTCCCCGAGGCGATTGGGGGAATGGCCCACGGCGCGACGGGGATTGGCTGGTGCCTGGCGCGCCTGAGCCTGAGCGCGGCGGGGACGGCGGAGGACCGGCAGCGGTGGCGGGAGCTGGCGGACGCGGCGTTCGCCTTCGAGGAGTCGTTGTACCGGCCGGAACTGGGCGACTGGAAGGACGTGCGCGTGGGCAGCTCGGTGGACTCCGTCGCGGCCTGGTGTCACGGCAGCACGGGGATTGGACTGGTAGCGGGCGATCTCCACGTGCGCACGAAGGGCGAGGGGTATTTGGACGTGCTGCGGCGGGCCACCGCGGCGAGCACGCGCGAGGGCTTCGGCTGGAGCCACACGCTGTGCCATGGCGACCTGGGCACGTGGGCGCTGTTGGACACGGCGCGGCGCATCGACCCGGAGGGCTACCGGGGGCCGGACCGGGCGTGGATGGACGCGGAGTTGATTTCGAGCCTGGAGGAGCGCGGCCCGGTGGGCGGACTGGCGCGGGAGGCGTTCTCGCCCGGGCTGATGCCGGGACTCACGGGCGTCATCCACCTGCTCCTGCGCATGCACCCGGAGCAGCGGCTCGCATCACCGCTGCTGCTGAGCCGACACGGGTAGAGGCTCGACGTCCCTCAGATGCTTTTGACTTCCTCCTTCTCCTTGAGCACCTCCATGAGGTCCTCGAAGTTGATCGGAGCCGTCTTGGGCACGGAGGGCGGGGGAGGCGGGGGGGGCGGGGGCAGGAGGTTCTGGTCCTTCAGGTAGCCTTCCAGTTGCCTGATGCTGCCAGTCTTCACGTCCTTCCCACCCCTGAGGTTCTTCCGTCCCTTCTCGAAGGAAACCGGATTGTCCTGGCGATCGATGTAGCGGTAGTCGGTCGAAGAGCTTTCAACGAGTCGATCCGGGTTGTGGGGATCCTGGGGGATGGCGAGGGCATTATCCACAAAGCCCGCGATCTTCTCGGGAGGCTGTTCGGCGATGAAGCGCAGAAAGTCCCTCGGTTCGAACTTGAGGCGCTCCGCCAGTTGGACGATCGCGGGACCCACGTTCTTGTGCTCCGGGCCGCTGAGGTCCGCCAGTTCCCGGGCCGCCTCGGGGCGGACGCCGCCTCCCTCCAGAAAGGACGTGGAGTTGTCCTCGGCGAGCTTCTCTTCCTTGGCCTCCTTGATCGCCTCGACGATGGCGCCTCCGATGAACCCGCCCACCGTTAGCAGTCCCGCGGCGATCTGTCCCACCACGGGAATGGACACGATGGCGGACGCGCCCGAGAGGACTCCGCCCGCCCCGGCGATCAGCGAAGTGATGCCCTTGCCATAGTCCCCCTCCGCGAAGCTATTGCCGGCGGTGATGAAGTCCGCCACTCCGCCCACGATTCCGGCGACCCCTCCCACCTTGTCGAAGGCCTTGGCGACTGACGCATACTTCGCGGGATTGGAGGAGGAGGCGGACAACACCCCCGTGACCAGTGAGGCGCCGTCCGCGCCGATCTGCAGTCCCTCGGACGTGGTCTTGATGACCGCATCCACATCTCCATCTCGCAGGCCCGAGCTGAAGCTGGCGATGGTGGCGGCCAGACCCAAGCCCTTGAAGAGGTCCCGTGTGACTTCGGTATTGCCTCCCGGCACATCGATCTTCGCCTGGGTGATGGTCTCCTTGTACGCATCCAATGCCCCGGGCTTGTTCTGGTGGATGTCCTTGAGGTTGTCGCCAAGCTTCGTGGCGTCCGCATCGGAGAGGCCCAGATAAGGACCCGCCTTCTTCAAACCGTCGAAGAGCTTCTGGGCCTCGCCCGCATTGTCCTTGGACAACGACAGCAGACGCTGGCTGACGGACTTGACGATGGCGGTATCCGCTCCTTGAACGGCTTGGCGTGCGGTGGCCAGCAAGGCCAACTTCTCGCTCTTCTCGGCACTCTCCTCGTTCGTCCCCAGGGCTTCCACGGCGTCGGCGATGGCGTCCTGACCCTTCTCCGTGTTGGCGAGCCGAGGCAGGAGTTCCTTGGCGGTCGCCACCTCCGAGTCAAAATCGTCTCTGTAGGCTTCGGGCACCGCGTCCCGGTTCTTTGGGGACTCGTTGATCGCGGTGATGAGCTTGTCCGCGGTCTCTTCGGCTCTCTTGTAGATCTCGGCGTTGTGTGGGGTTTCCTTGAACGCCTTGATGGCCTTGTCTTGTTCCTCCTTGGACAGGGCGGGACCAAAGCCCGCGACGAGCTTGGCCAGTTCCTTGTCCGCTTTCTCGGCGGCCTTGGAGGCGTTCTCGAAATCGTTTCGGGGATTGATGATCAACTCGTCTACGCCGGCGGCATGGAGCCGCATCATCCTCTCGGTACTGGTGTCCCGTCCCCGTGCGGTCACGCCGAGATCGGGGACGTCCATCGTGCTCGGGTCCGCACCGTAGAACTCGGGCGACGCGCTCGCGGGAGCGGCCGGTGACGTGCGAGCACGCGACTCGAAAACATCCTTCAGGGCGGCGGCTGCGGTCTGTGCCTTGGGTGTGGTCCTGGTGGGAGTGATGGGCTTCTGTTCCACGGCGAAGGCACGAAGGGCGGCCGGTGACGTGCGAGCACGCGACTCGAAAACATCCTTCAGGGCGGCGGCGGCGGTCTGTGCCTTGGGTGTGGTCCTGGTGGGAGTGATGGGCTTCTGTTCCACGGCGGAGGCACGAGGGGGAACAGGCATTGCGGAGGGCTGCTTCGATTTGATGGATGTCATTGATTTATTCTCGGATGTCTTGGTGGAGTGGTGGCGACGATGAATGGGTTACGCGGCCCGATTTTTTTGGGTTACACGCATCCCTCTCACTACGAAGCCTAGAGCCCAGAGCACGCCAGAGGTGTCTCAGGGCCAGTACCGGTCCAAGACGTTGTCTCGATTTGTAAGAACAAATGAAGGGTGGGCCTGACCCAATGACATGTCAGTGGACCCACCTCGGTTCGCGTTTCGCACCTTGTGAGAAGCCAGGAAGGAGCAAAGGCCCCTGCAAGCCGCGCCAGTGTGCGGCGAGGGGCTCGGTCAGGAAGACGACCGCCTCTTCATTCAAGCCGCTTCGTTACAGCTTCAGGGCTGAACGGAAGTCGGTGCCGGGTCCGGCTTCTTCACGGGCACGTAGCACTTGCCCTGCAACTCGGCCGTGCCTCGGGAACAGGGCGCGGTCTTCGCGTGGGGAATCCAGCATCCGCCCCGGACTTCCTCTTCCCGGCCCTCGACGCACGGCGGCTTGCTCTGCTCCTTGAATGGCTTCTCGGGCATGGGATACGCAATTCCCTCGGGAAAAGGGCCCTGCCGATCCGCGAAGTCTCCTCGCGGCGTCTTCTCCTTCATCGGCTCCGTGCTGGC
The DNA here is from genome assembly GCF_000737315.1 of Hyalangium minutum. Classification (GTDB taxonomy): domain Bacteria; phylum Myxococcota; class Myxococcia; order Myxococcales; family Myxococcaceae; genus Hyalangium; species Hyalangium minutum. Next base: position 457,144 of record NZ_JMCB01000008.1, on the reverse strand, counting down.
CGCTGCCTGGGGCGCCTCGCTCCTCTCCTCCCCTCCCGCTCGGGGGACCAGAAATGGCCGCAGTTGCGCGCCTGGAGCCAAGACGCCGTGGAACCTCGTGAGGTTTGCCCGTGGCGGAGGTACCAGGGACGCTACACGCCGTAACAGTCCCAGCCCGGTGAAGAGCAGGTGCGTGGTGCCGTCCGGCAGCGGGCGCTTCATGCGGTAGGCGATGCGGCCATCCTCCATTCGCGACAGGCGCTCCAGCGCCAGCGCGCCACGCGCTCCATAGCGGCACAGCCGCTCCAGCCCCTGCCTGTCGTTGGCATGGAGGTGAGTATTGGCATGCAGGGAGAAGCCTTCCAGCAAGGCGCACCGGGGCTGCTTGCTGGGAGGGAGCCGGCGGTCCACCTCCGTCCAGCGCAGCCGTTGCTGCAGGGAGTGCGCCTGGTACGCCTGCAGCGCATCCTCGGGTCCTTGCGCGGGCAGGGCCCCTCTTTTCTCCAGCAGGCGCACCACCCTCAGCAGCCTCTCCACCTCACCTTGCGTGGGCGGCGGCAACGGCTCGAAGCGCACGCTGCCCTCCCGCGGCACGAAGACGCCATCCGGCACCAGCGAGTGGAAGTGCGGCGTTACCTGCAAGGCGGAGCCGAAGAACTGGATGAAAGAGACGGCTCCGACCTGCCCAGCGCGCAGACCCTGTCGCCGTGCCCTCCGGCGCTGCAGGGCGAACACCGCGCGCAGGAAGACGGTGAGGACGTCCGAAAGCAGTCCCACGTTCTTGAGCAGCACCCACCGGACCCGGTGCGGAAAGGACAGCGTCCACTGCCGGTAGGGCACGTGCGGCAGCACCTGCTCCACCAGGTGCACCGCCGTCACATGCGCCCGCTTCGCGTTGCAGGACGGGCACACCCCTCGGCCCTTGCACGAGAAGGCGACGAAGCAGCTCGTCCTTGCAACTCTCGCAGCGCACCCGCGCGAAGCCGTGCGCCAGCACTCCGCATTCCAGGTACCTGGCGAAGTCTCGCTCCACGTACCGGGGCAGGCCTCGCCCTACCTCGCTGGCTTCCGCCAGCAATCTGGCCAGGTTCTCCCGCACCGCCTCGTACAGCACCGTCCCCTCCGGCTGCCTTCGCCGGTACGCCCACACGTGCGTTCCCACCTACCCCTCCCCAGCCACACCTCGCCAGGGCACACGCTACCGTTCGCCTCCCACGGGGCCCCCGTGGAGCCCCTGCCTGCTTGTGGGATCGGGGCCTATGAGAGCAGGCTACAGCAGACCCGCGCTGGAGGCGGCGGGTTCGATTCCCGCCGCCTCCACTCAGGATGTCCTTTCTCTCTGAGGGGGAACCAGGGTGCAGAGGGGCCGAGGAGGGCCGCTCATGGGGCCGCCCGAGTGATGCTCCCGGGTGGTGGACAGACCGCGCCTATCGAGCGAATTTCGCGATCGCTTCCTTCGTAACCGGCGTGAAGAAGTTCACCAGGGTGCCATCGGGATCGCGGAACAGCAGCGATCTGTTGCCCCACGGCATGGTGGTGGGCTTTTGCACCAGGGAACCGCCGATGACGTCCGCCAGTATTCGGAACGATTCGTCGACGTCGTCGACGCGGAACTCGATGATGGCGGTGTGGTTGTCGGCAGGCCGGGCGACGTTGCCGCCGAACAGATGGAGCGTGCGCGTGCTGCCGATCGCGAGGGTGCAGGCCGAGGTGATCAGCTCCGCGAAATCCTCGGTATACCGGGTCGTCGGCAGGCCAGTGATTCGCTCGTAGAAGCGGACCAGGCGGTCGATGTCGGCGGTGATCAGGCGGATTGAGACGAAGTTCATGCGTGTCCTCCTTCGGGGGGCGGCCACTGCTGTGACCGTGGCCCGCTTGTAGCGAAGGGCTGTTGCCAGCATGCTGTCAGCAGGAAACCGCCCCATGCGCCGCGCCGATCGTCTGTTCCAGATCATCCAGATTCTCCGGCGCTCCGGCAGCCCGGTGACGGCTGGCGCTCTGGCCGCGGAGCTGGAGGTGTCGAAGCGCTCCGTCTATCGCGACGTCGCGGACCTCATCGGACAGCGGGTGCCGATCCGCGGCGAGGCGGGGTTGGGCTACGTACTTGAGCGCGACTTCGACATGCCGCCGTTGATGCTCACGCCCGCTGAGCTCGAGGCCGCGGTGCTCGGCGCGCAGTGGGTCGCCGAGCGAAGCGACGCCGAGCTCGCGAGCGCGGCGCGAGACCTCGTGGCCAAGATCGCCGCGGTCGTGCCGGAACGGCTGCGCCCGTTCATCGCCGAGCCGACCATCGGCGCCCCGCCGCCCATGAGCGCCGCCGTGGATGGGCTGGACATGGCCCGCACCCGCGCGTGGATCCGCAGCGGGCGGAAGATCCACATCCGCTATCGGGACGACCATGGCCGGGAGAGCGAGCGGACGATCTGGCCCGTCGTCATCGGCTATGCCGAGACGGTGCGGCTGCTCGCCGCCTGGTGCGAGCTTCGATCGACCTTCCGGCACTTTCGAACCGACCGCATCCTCGCCGCCGAGTTCCTCGACGAGCCTCACGGAGTGCCTCAAAGCAACCTGCGGGCGCGCTGGCGGCGCCATTTCGAGGCCGAGCGCGGCGTCCGCTTGCCCTAGCCCGCGCGACACACGCCACGCCGACCCATTTTTCTGAGGCCCGAAGGGGCGGGCCCAAGCCGTGGTGAGAAGCTCGCAGATTCACGGCGAGAGGAGTTCCCAGAACTGGAAGCCGCAGTTTCGATTACCGCCGCTTCCATAGAGGAGCGGGTCAGGACCTCGATGAACTGTGTACCAGAGGGCCTCGCGTCACGAAGCCGTGGCCTCCAAGTCGACGGATCCGCCTGGAATGGGTTCACCCGTGCGGTGTAGTACGAGCACAACATCTGGCTCATGCGCGGCGGCGAGCGCGGTCTGATAGCGAGCATGCAGCGAGTCGTAGCCGGCCTTCTTGGCGCGGCGAGCAAACGCGAAAGCCGCCCCTGCCAGCAGCACGGCAACGCCTCCGCCCATGACACCGGCAGTGCCTCGAATCACACCGGACAAGATGGCAGTTCCCAGAGCTCCCAGCCCCAAGAAGAGCGCCCGGTGTTGGTCCTTTCCGAGTTGGCGATAGCGCACGTTCTCCTCTTCGCTCAAGGCCGTCTCTGCTTCCCTGTGAGCGAGCCGCTCGAGCAGTTCTGGGTCTGTCCGGTTCAGATGAACCTGCACCCGATACCAGGAAGGCTCCACATGGAATCGGTCCGCAGCAAAAGTGATCTGCGGGCGTGGGTTTCGGAAATCCTCACACCCGCCGACGAGCGCAGTGCCCGAGCCGAGGTTCAGCCCGAACTCTCGACCCATCGTCTCGAATCGCTGTGCAGGAGGTGGCACGTACGGCTCATCCACGTGGATTCTCAACAGGTATGTTCCGTCCGCGTGTGTTTGTATTGGAAGAACCTCGCCGCGCTCCGCGCTCGCAGCCAGATCCTTGTCCCCAATCGGACGTGCCGATGGGGCAAGTCCCGCATCCCAGATGCCCACACAGGCGATATCCGTCCCTGCACTGATGAGATGCTGAGCCATGTAGGCGTTTTATCCCAAGAGTAGGGACGCTCAGGCTGCTGGCTCCAGCATTTCCTCTCTCCGGACGACACTTTTATGTCGAGGAAGATGTGCTGGCACTGCACGCTGCGGGCGTAGCCGGGAAACAGCGCGGGCAGGAACGCGTCGGACATGAGGGCAGCCTCAGGTAGCCCGGGGAGAAGGAGGCCCCGCGTCCCGAGCTTCTGGAACGCGGGGCCATGACTCACGGACGGAACATCAGGACGGCTGCACCGGCGCCTTCTCTCCGGTGCTCACCGGAGGCAGCTCGGCGGAGAGCGCTTCAACGAGCTGGAGGATCTGCTCCAGGGGGATGCCCTGGATGTCGAGCACTGCCTTGCCCTTCTGGTTGCGCAGCTTGACCTTCAACTGGGTGCCCTTGCCCTTGGGGAAGCGCTGTGCCACCGCCGCGGAGTACTGCTCGGCCAGCGCCACCTTCTCCGGCGGCAGGGGCTTGGTGGAGGTGGGCCGGCGCTTGCGCTGCAGGGCCCGGCGCATCTGGTCCACGCTGCACGCGCCGAACGGCTGCACCGCCACGTTCCCGTGCTCGTCCGGCACCTCGATGGGGGTGGGGCCCGGCTCCTCGTGGTTGAGCTCCAGCCCGGTGGCCTCCGCGTAGGTGAGCAGCACCGACAGGCACGTGACGCCGAAGCGCCGCGCCACCGGCTCGCTGAAGCTCTCCGCCACCGCCCCGTACATCTTCAGCGACGCCACGGACAGGTCCGCCAACTCCTTGCGGAAGTACTCCGTCGAGTCCTTGTAGCCGGCCGCCTCCGCCAGCTTCTTCTCGACGATGTGGTTGTAGATCTCCCCCATGCGGTGGTGGTTGGAGTTCTCCTGGGCGAACAGTTGGCGCAGCTCGGAGCCCAGCTGCTCCAGGGTGATGTCGTCCGGGATGGCGCGGTGGACGAAGGGGGCCTCGGGAACGGCGCGGGTGGCTTCCTTGCTCTTGAACAGAGTGAACATGAGAGGGGTTCTCCTGGGAGACGCACCCTGCGTCCCCGGCCGCTTGACGTTGCGGTTGCAGGGCCCTAGAGCACGCGGAGTGCCACGGCCTGAGTCCGAGTAAAAACAGGCGCTTGTGATGAGCCACCCCCGAAGACAGTCCACGATCGTGGACGATTCGTCTACGTTGGGAGACTGTCGTAGAAAAGCGCTGGAAGGCCGAGGGGTTACGGGCAAGGGGCATGAGGCGCGAGGCAGCCACAAGCGGCCAACCCCTTGAATCGACAGGCGTGAGTCTTCGCCGCACACGACTGGGACAGTCCACGATCGTGGACTGGGCCCGTCGCGCTCCCCGCTGATGCGCCGCTGTTCCAAAAGTCTCACTGGTGAGACTTGGCCGCATGCCGGTTCCCGGTGGTGGGGACTGTTCCAAAAGTCTCACTGGTGAGACTTGGCCGCATGCGCGATTCCAGCAATGTGGGGCTGTTCGAGAGAGCTGACCGGTGAGTCCTGGCCACCTGGGGTTTTCCCTGGGCCGCCTCCAGTCATCAGGGCTCACCGATGAGCCCGGGCCTCCCGCTCCCGCGCCTAGCTCGCCGATAACGGAGGCTTGAGGGACTTGAGCTCCACCAACGCCACGTACCTGAAGGGGGCGGCTGTACGAGGCGGAGGTGCCGCTGAACAGGGTGCTGCAGGTGGGGAGACGGAGGTGCGCTTCGATCCGCGGTGGCGGGCGGCGGAGTCGGCGTGCTTCCACGGGAGGGTGGGCCCGGATCCGGCGGTGCGGCAGCTGGTGGAACAGGTGGAGCGGGTGGCGTCGGCAAACGTGCTGGTGACGGTGCTGATGGGAATTCGCGGGATGGAGGCGGCGGGAATCGAACCCGCTCCGGACGGTGCGAAACTCCCAGCGGAATCGCGCCCTTACCTCGCAACCGCCCGGAACGACTTGGAATCGAGATCCCGCCGCATCCCCTGTAGTCCCGCCCCGTTCCAGCCCATTCCGCGCTCTCACGCGACATAGACGCAACATGGCGGGGCGCTGCTACGACCCAACCGGCCCCAGGGCAGCGGGGACCGGCACCGGGGGGCGCTCAGGCCGACGCGCTGTCGTCCGTGCGCTGCAACTCCAAGTCGACCATGACCGCGCCCGCGTCCGCCTTCAGCTTCTTCAGCTCGGCGGCAGCTTGAGACTTGCCAAAGTCCACCTGTGAGAGCCAGCCGCGCAGCTCGGTCGCCAGCTCTCCCGCCGACTGATAGCGCGCTGCCGCGTCGTGCTGAAGGAGCCTGCTCAGCGGCACGCGCAGGTTCTCGGGGAGCTTCGCTGTAACCGCGTCAATGTCGCCCTGCGTATAGGTCGCCGCGCGCCAAATCGTCTGCTCGATCGTCGGCTCACACCCGGCCAGTTTGGCGCGCTTGATCGCGCGCTTCACGCGGGCGAGCTGCTTCTTCGAGAGTGCCGCCTTTGCCGCGTCGGAGACACCCATATCGGTATCGAGCAGGCTCCTCCCTGTGGACATTTCGAGCATGACGAGCCCGAGCGCGAAGAGATCCGAGCGTGCATCCACCTTGCCGCCTAGCAGCATTTCCGGCGACGCGAAGTAGCTATCTCCCTGCGGGCGGCGGACGGTGGAGGCGACGCGGCCCGGCAGTGTGGAGAGTGCGAGCCCGAAGTCGGAGACCTGAACGCGACCCTCCCAGTCGACGAAGATGTGCCCCAAGTCGATCGCCCGGTGGACGATACCGAGCGGGTTCCCCTTGTCGTCCGTTGTATTGTGCGCATGCTCAAGGGCACTCGCGACTGCCGCGCCAACGTACAGCGTGAAGAAGGGCGAGAACCATCGGTCTAGTTCGGTCGCGAGTCCCATCAGGTCGTCAAGATCCTGCCCGGCCGGATGGTCGGTGATCACGTACCAAGCCGATTCGGTCTTGTGCAGATCGTGAACACGGAGGATGCCCGGGTGCTGAAGGTACGTCGCGAGACGCACTTGCTCTTCGAGCTTCGCCCGTGCCTTGTCGAAGCGCCGCCCTTCCTGAGCCCCGCCGCGCGGACTCCCGACCGCCTTGAGCAGCACCTTCCCGCGAGGGTGCCCTTCCGGCGTGCGACGCCGCGCGAGAAAGAGGCTCAGGCCGTGATGCGCCTCGCCCAAGTCCGCGCGGAACTCGTAAGAAAACCCGCCCTTGGAGAACAGAATCGCCCCCTTGGGAAGCCTGAACTCGATTGCTGACATGCTCGATCCTCCTCTCGATCGCGCGGGCACCATGCCAGCGCGAGACAAGCTTACTTACCCACTAGATGGGGCCGGTTTGAACGCCCTGCTAGGTCGGATAGCGTCCCGCTCAAAACCGGCCGATTTTGACCGCCTACCCGCTAGGTCAACCTGCGGGGGTACTCTCAAGGCCACCAGTCGACCGCGAGTCCAGCGTCGCCATTCGCGGTTCTACCGGCACCGTCTTTCAACTCGTCGGCGGTCGTGTCGACGACAAAGCAGACGGGCAGTTCGTCTTGACGCGGCAGCTTCACGCGCTCGTACTTCACGATGATTCGACCCGGGTGACCGCTCGCCGTCTTCTCGGGCACGACGTACACCTTCCCCCCGAGAAAGCGTGTTCCTGGAGGGGCTGCCTTCTGCCCGCGCGCGTACTCCGGAACAACCCCGACGACCGTGTCACCCGGGCGCAACCAAAGGTTCTCCTCCACCCCGTGCCGGTCGTCGATCAGAAGACTCAAGCGATCGCCGTCGTTCCAGTGAAGCTCGCGCATCGCACGCTGAGCGCCTTCGGGGCAGGTAAACGGATCGGGCTTGACGGGAACCCCGGTGCACCCGAGAGCGAAGGCAGCGGCTAGCGACAGCCCCTTGCATACGTCCGCGCTTGGGGGAGCCTTTTGCCCGCGCTCGCGCGAGCTGCGTGCTTGCTTCGGGGCTTCGGGTGGCTGTGTCTTCACTGTTGCACCTTCCTTTTGTTCTGGGGCGAGGGCCGGACCTGTGACCACCACAGGCGCGGGGGCAGGTGACATATCAGGGGCAGGTGTGACGGGCGGCAGGCGCGGCGCTTGGGAGCGTCTGCGCACTGGGGAGCATCCAGAGAGCCACGACAGCAGCGAGCACGACAGCAGCAACCGCGCCTGCCGCGAGCACCTTCCCCAAGCGGCGAACGTCGGCAACCACCCTGCCGCCCAACGCACGCAGCTTGCTCCATCGGCCCGGTTTCTGACCGACCGGCTGGGGCTGCCGCTGCTCTGACGGGGGATGCGCGGGCGCTTGGTAGTCAGCTCCCGGATCTGCCTCAAGCTCGGCCAGCTCGCGCCGAAGTGCCTCGGTATCGACGGGTCGCAGGTTGGGATCGCGCGAAAGGATGCTCTCGACTAGGTCGCTGAGCGCTTCGGGAACGCGAGCATTCAGATCTCTCGCGGGTGCAGGCGGGTCGAAGGGGTTGTTCAGAGTCTCCCGCGCGCGCGCTTCTGTCGGTCGCGGATCCGTCAGCAGCTCGTAGAGCATCGCGCCGACTGCGAAGATCTCGTCGGCCACCTGGAAGGCGTACCGTGCCCGGTGCTCGTCTCTGTGCTCGCGCAGGAACTTGAACTGCTCGGGCGCGCGGAACCGATCCGTTCCGGGAGGCAATCCGCTCTCGGTCAGGTCCGCCGCTTGCGTGTAGGTCGCGCAGCTAAAGTCGATGATGATCGGCTTGCCGTCGCTCTTCCGGATCACCACGTTAGCGAGCTTCAAGTCTCGGTGAAGGATGCCCCGGCTGTGCATGTAGAGCAGGGCCTCGGCGATCTTCACAAAGACGCTCAAGATTTCGTGAAAGGTGGGGTGCTTGCGCTCTTTCCACTCGCCGAGCGTCCAGCCGTCCACATACTCAAGGGCAAGGTAGAAATTGCCCGCTTCCGCGTACCCATGGCCACAAAGCTCGACGATGTTCGGATGGTCCAGCATCGAAAGAACCGTCAATTCGCGCTTCAATCGAGCGTGTGTCTGTTTGTCGTCCCCGCTGGCGTCACGGTGCCGCGCCACCTTGATCGCCCGACGCTGCCCATTCTTCTCGGCGAGGTAGACGACAGCAAAACCGCCGTCGCCGAGTTCCTTCAGGACGTGCCAGCCGTCGATAACGGCGCCCCACGGCAGCCGGATAAGGCGCGCGATCATGGCTTTCCCTCCATCGGAAGTGTCACACGGGGAATCACGAAGCTGCGATTGTCATCCCCGAGCACTTCCAGGACGACGACAGGCCCAACGCTCGGGGCCGCTCGGTCGAGAACGGCGAGCACGCGCACGCGATCCCCCGGAGCAACCGGGCCTTTGGCGTCCGTCACAAGGCGCGCGTGCAGATTCTCTCCCGCCTTGTCCTTGAGCACCACGTCGCGCGGCGTCCACGGTGACCGACCGGACAGGTTGCGGATCCACACCTCCACTATCGCCCACCCATTGCCGCGATAGGAGACACCGGGTTCCGACGAAAAGCCCCGCTCGCTGTCCGCAACCTTCGGGACGACGACTGTCGGGATGCCGCGCGCGTTTACGAAGCCCTTCAGCACGAAGTCTTCGGGTCGGGGGGCGGCGCGCTGCATTTCGGCCGGACAGGGGCCGGTCGGCAGCTCGGGGCGTTGCACGTCGATCCGCGTGTCGACTTCTGCGGGGTCCATGACGAGCGCAAACGCGGCCCGAGCGGGCGCCTGCCCGTCGGCGAAGAAGACCCCGAGTTCGTGCCGCTCCTCGAGCCGGTAGTCGGGCACAGCTTGGACGATGATCGAGCGCGTGCCTGTGTCCAGCACCCGGATCCGCGACTCGTCAACCGTCAGCGTCTTCCGCTGGATGTCGGCAGGAAACCAAAGCAGCGTGATCGCGTCCGGCGCGACGTGGATCTCGGGCAGAGGCTCGTCGGCTTTGCCGACGACTGCGACAGGCCGCTCTCGCTTCGCACGACTGCTCAAAGGCGTCTCTCCTCGTGCCGCAGCTCCCCACACGACCGCGAGCACAAGGGCCAATCTAGCAGGTTGGCTCAAATGAAGGTGACCTCCTGAATTGGGCGAACGGTAGCAGGTTCTGCGAGCGCGCAGGGGCACCGCAGACCAGATCAGGAAGCCCCACCCGGGCTGTTAGCTTCGGTCACGACTTGACTGCGAGACGCTTTCTCGACCGCGGCTCAGCGGTAGACCTTACCCCCCAGAGAAACGCGCCCCTAACGAGCCGCACGCTGTAAGCCGCGACGTGCCCAGTCGGCAGGAGATACGCGACGAGCAGCTCGTTCTCCATCCTCTCGGGCGCCCCTTCACCCAGTCGGGATCCAGCGTGCGGCCCGCGCCGACCGCGATCGCCCGGCAGTTGCCCTCGCGGCCAGGCCGAACGTGCATCCCCGGCCGGTGAGAGTGCCCGACGGCGACCGTGAGCCCGGGAACTCCCCACTCGTCGGCGACCTTCGCGGCGTGATGCTTAGGAAGCACCTTCGCGATCTGATGCCCGTGCATTAGCCGCAGGTTTCCTCGCTTGAGCGGCTGAGCACCAGCATCCGCGAGAACGGCAAGCGGTCGATCGTAGCGTCCCTTCGGGCGCATGGCACGGGGAAGAACCTAACCGCGTTCTCGCGGATGCTCTTCGTGAACCCGCCCGCCGACGGCGCCGCGTGGGAACAGGCGATCGGGCGGTGTCACCGTCAAGGGCAACTCGCCGACGAGGTCGAGGTCGAGGTCGAGGTCGAGCTGTATCAGCACACCGACGAGCTGATCGAAGCCTTCCGCAAGGCTCGAGACTTCGCGCGCTTCATTGAGCAGACCGAAGGCACGCCGCAAAAGCTTTGCTTCGCGAGTTACGACTGGCCCGCGCTCTAGCGCGGGCCGACGATCACTCCAGGTTCAAGTCCATTAAGAATCAAGTCAGTATACTATCAAGGACCACCGATTGGTTGGGCCCGCTAAGAATTTGCTGTATCTGTGCTCTAGAAAGAAACACACGCCAGTTTTTCAACACGGCCCCCTCTGCAACGACACGACCAGCAATTGTAATCTGTGAGTACTCCTCCAACAAAGTGGCCGGGGTATCAACCCTGACGGCACCTCTCATCTTTGTGACAGGCAGGGCAACTCCGGGATGAATAACATGATCAACACCACCTCGATATTCACTTAGCCGGCTCCCGCCAACAAAGGGCGGCAAGCCCCAATGGCCGTTGCCGCTAATGCCGTAATCTGAAAACGAAAATTGTGCACGCTCCTCCACGGACAAATAGACGTATCTAGCGATCGCCACTCCAACGTTCTTGACGCCAACGATCAACTCCATCCCTCCACGGGAGTTGATATCGCGGCTAGCCTCAACATAGGGAACGAGCCGCGGTTGGTGGCGCCGTCCGAACATGTCTGCAATTTGGTAGTGCTCCATCGGCAAGAACGAGTCGCCGATCCGTTGATAGTAACGGCGATCCTTCATGCTACAGTGCGGCGCAAGGTCGCTTTTGGGGACGTACACCAACACCACGCCGCCTGCTTGTCCTTGGAAAGGGACCTTTTTCGTTTCCGCCCCTGCGACAGGAAAGGAAGTGGAGCGAGGAATATACGAGTTAACTTCCTGCTCGAAGTCATTAAGTGGCGCGATCAATTTCAAGGAAGGCGGCTGCCCTTGGGGGGCATTGACACCTAAGACAATCACTCCTCCATCGGCATTGGCGAATCCCGCAATTGCCTTGGAAAGCACTGCTTGGAGATGTTGATCTACGTCCGAAATGGCGTGATCTTGCTTGGTCTTGAAGTCAACATAAAGATCTTCCACCTGCGTCCTGATCAGGCGTCCCACATCCTGATCAGTGTTGATCGAGTTGAATATCGTCCTTGCGGGATTCTCCATTGCGACCTCTCGTTGGCGTTAGTTGCTTTTTGATGCCACATGGTATCCGAAACCAATAGCGGTGAGGTAATCGGCTGAAGGGACACTTCCCTATCTAGGAAGATTCCATCATCTGAGCCACTCGCGGAAGTCTGAGCCACGCGCCGCAAGCGCACCAATTTAGGCGTGTGCCAGCGGTCGCAAGCCCGCGTCGCTGGCACTCACCCAAAGAGAGGAAGCAAGCAACGTGAACAGTGCATTGACGAAGATCGCGACCGCGCCCGCTGCCGCGGGGGGCCGCTATCCCCGCTTCGGTCGTTACCTGCTCGCCGTGGAGGTCATCCGCACGAAGGAGGGCTTCAAGGGCGACAGCGCGATCGGCGAGCTGAAGGTTCGCGAGTCCGAGCCCCTTCCGGGCGGCGAGGCCCCGAGCCGAGTCAGCGAGACCGTCGACTATGTCGAGAACCTGAGCGATCAGAAGAAGGGCGGCGGCGGGCGCTTCAAGTCGTTCCTGATGACCCTCGTCGGCGCTGACGAACTCGAGTTCGCCAACCCGGCCGCGCTGAAGAAGTTCTTCGACGAGCGGCAGGCGGGAACCCACCTGCTGATCCGCTGCGAGGTCTACCCGAAGCAGCTCCCCCGAAGGACGGTCAGTCCGGGAAGGTGATCAGCGGCTAACGCTGGACGCACGTCGAGCTGACCGACAAGCAGCTCGCGGAGGTCGAGCAGGCACGCAAGGCGAGCAAGATCCCGACTCTCGCCGACGCGCTGAAGTAGCCGCGGGGCCGACCGACGGCGTAACCCGTCGGCGAGTGGCTCACGACACGAGCCGTTTCGTAATGAGTGCCCCATCGATTTACACTGTAACTTGTGGCACCAAAACTTCGCTACCCGATTGGCTTACACGGGAGAGGAGTTCCCACAAGTCCGATTGCCGACTATGCGGCAAGATTGGATGCACAATCCAATTATGCCTTAGCCTCAAGGCATCCCATTTTCGACTCACCAGCAGCGCTGCGCCCAAGCCACTGGAGGCGAAAAGCTCATTGTTGAATCGTTCAAGCTGATCACGCCTTATGCGGTCAAACTCGGACGCAATCCATGTTTGCACAAACAGAAGCCTACCCCATTCGGGACCGCGTTTAGTTTGCGCGGTCTTCTTGTTGAGCTTCTTTGCAAGCTGCATCAAAGGCTCTTCAAGATCTTGCTTGATTGACCGCTCGTGGCTCTCCTTGTCGGAAAGCCATATGCCTACATGGCTGTAAGTAGCCAACTGATGTCTTGAAGCCTGAATTGCCGCGATGCTTTTGTGCGCCCACGAAAGCCCCAGAAACATATAGGGACTCTCGTTTGGCTTTGGAAACCGGGATGTAGATTGATGATGGGCTTCTCCCCAGGAGCTGCGGGAACGGTGAGCACAACCGAAATCAGCGCGGCGGATGTCCGCCGCAATAGGGCCTTCGGCAGAGAGAGCGTCAGCGACGCCGACGCAACACGATGCCCAGCTCGTAGAGCCCGTGGCTGGTGATGGCGTAGAAGGTCGGCACCGCGAGGAAGAGCACCAGCGCGATGACCGGGGCGACGAGGTAGCCGAACGCCCCGGCGGCGGCGTAGAGGATGACCCCCAGCCACGCGCGGGTGGTCTCCTGGATGAAGAACTCCGCGGGGACTCCCTCGTCGAGCAGGGTCGGGTGGTGGCCGAGGTAGCGGAAGAACACCACCCAGGTGCCACACAGGAACGCGCCGACCAGCGAGTAGAGCGCCACGGCCGTCCGCTCGTCGGCCGGATCGCCTTCCCGCACCGCTTTCGACAGGACCCCGGTCGCGAACGGCAGCAGCGCGGTCGTGAAGAGGATTCCGAGGTTGGCCCAGTGCAGCCCCCGGTTCATCGAGCGGATGCGCAGGAAGGCGTGCTTGTGGTTGAGCCAGATGACCGCGATGTAGAGGTAGGACGTCACGTAGGCGAGATACGACGGCCACTGATGCAGCAGCCCGGCGAGCAGCTGGCCGGGCGGGACCTCGGGTGGACGCAGCTCGAGCACCAGCAGGGTGATGGTGATGGCGAAGACCGCGTCCGCGAAGCCCTCTGCACGGCGGGTGTCCGTGGTGCTGTACTGCTCGACCCGGGGGTTGCGCATCCTGCCCTCCTCACCGGCGGCCACGCCGGCGCCAGCGTCCGTCCCTTCCGCCTGAAGGTCCGTCCGGCCCGGCCCGGCGGCCAGAGCGGCTCTGCCTCGGGACCGGTGAGCCCTCGCTGGGTCGTGACGGCCTCCGCCTGCACGGAGGGAGCGGCGTGCCCAACCTTTGCGGGCAACGAGGAGGTACCGCATGAGGACGCACGCGTGGGGCCCCACCGGCTGGCAGGTGCCGGTGCTGGGCCAGGGCACCTGGTACCTGGACCAGGCCCACCGGGAGGAGGCCATCCGGGCGCTCCGCCGAGGGCTGGATCTGGGGATGACCCACGTGGACACCGCGGAGATGTACGGCTCCGGCGCGGTGGAGGAGATGGTGGGGGAGGCCATCTCCGGCCGGCGCGACGAGGTCTTCCTCGTCTCCAAGGTGCTGCCCTCCAACGCGAGCTTCCGCGGCACCCTGGGCGCCTGTGAGCGCTCGCTGGAGCGCCTGGGCACGGACTGGCTGGACTGCTACCTGCTGCACTGGCGGGGGAAGTATCCCCTGGAGGAGACGTTCGGCGCCTTCGACCGGCTGGTGGACCAGGGGAAGATTCGCAGCTGGGGCGTGAGCAACTTCGACGTGGACGACCTCGAGGAGGCGCTCGGGTTCACGGGCGAGGGGCGCATCACCTGCAACCAGGTGCTCTACAACCTGGAGGAGCGCACCACCGAGTACCGCGTCCTCCCCTGGTGCGAGGACCACCGGGTGTCGATGGTCGCCTACAGCCCCCTCGGCCACGGCCAGTTCCCGTCTCCCTCGTCACCCAGGGGGCGCGCGCTGGTCCAGGTCGCGCGCAACCACGGGGCCACCCTCCGCCAGGTGGCGCTCGCCTTCGTCACCCGGCGCCCCTCGCTCTTCGCCATCCCCAAAGCCTCGCGCGTGGCGCACGTGGAGGAGAATGCGGGGGCCGCGGACCTGCGACTCACGCGGGAGGAGATTTCGCTCATCGACGAGGCCTTTGCCTCCGAGCCCAGGCCCGAGCTCCCGATGCTCTGACTGCACGTCCGAGGCCGGGGACGTTGCTCCCTCAAGCAGGGGCGGAGCCGGGGCTTACGGAGGAGAGCCCCGCCTTTGCCGCGAGGGTGGAGGAGCCTTTGGAAGGAGCGCACCCCCGGTTTGGACTGGGCCGGGCTGCAGAAAAGGACGTTCGCCCTGGATGTGTTGGCGTGCTTGAGGTGTGGAGGCAGGCTTCAGGGTGTTGGCGTACGAGAAGGGGGCCGGAGATCTGTGCGGGGGGCGGCCCGAGTCGATGAGGCGAAGGGCCGTCCCTCCCGCGACCGGAGCGGCGACGATGGCTGCCGTCCTGGCGAGCGCCACCGGCCCGAGCTGGAGCTGTCCGCCGCGCGCGCCCATGGGGCCGAGCTGGGATTGTGCGGGCGTTTCCCGTGCCCTACCGCTTCGATTTCGCGGGCGGCTGGATGCCGTATTGTGCTGCCTCGCGTCGGGCGTGCTCGATCCCGTCAAGCATCTGTTGGCGCGAAGAACGATCCTTGCGTCGCCTCAAGACCCTGCGCCTTGTGTCCGCCAACATCTCAAAAGCGTCTCGGGTTTGCTCCGGGAAGTTGTGCAAGGACTGCACATAGATCGTCGAGATCTGATAGCGGCTCCAGAGATTCGGGAAGCCCAGCCGTTTGAGCCTGCGCAGCCACGGGCCAAAGTCTTTCCATGGGCGATCCATCCTGAATGCCGCGTTCAATGCGTCCTCTGCCGTCAGGCGCTTGAGGTGCAGGCGTTCGCCAGGAGTTCGCGCCTCTCGTGCAAACTGTCGCTCTAGATCCTTGAGCGCGGCCACGTAGGCGTCAAAAGGCACTTCTGCGAAGCTCATTCCGAGGGTGAGCCACTGGCGTTCCTCGGCAACCTTGTTCCACCATTCCCAACGAAGGAGGGCCACGGCTAGAAGCCTCCGAGACATTCAAAGTCGTTGACCTCTTTGGGCCAGTAGCCCAGCCCCATGCACTGGTCGTAGCAGGACGCGCAGATGGTGCGGCCATGCTGCCCGCGCTTCTCGTACTCGCCTCCGAGCGCGATGCACTGATTCCAATACTCGCGGCATTGCTGATCCCTCTTCCGTCTGTCGGGAGGGGCTGCATCCGTGGGGGGCGGGTACGGATCCGTAGTGGGGGGCGGGTACGGATTCGGATCCGTCCGGGGCGCTTGCTTGGGTGCCCGCGTGGGGGCCTTCCCAGGGTCTATAGCCCCGCAGCGTCCGAACTCGCCCGGGTGCTGCTTAAGGCAGCAGGAAACGGTGCTGTCAAACGGGCCGCATTGGGCGGGGGCAGCCTGCGCGATGGAATCCCCGCGCTGCGCGGTTTCCTGCACGTATGCGGCAGCCCCATCCGCAGAGCCCGATCCGCCGGTGCCCTGATGGGCAGCTTGCGTCGAACTACAGCCCACACCGGCTAACAGGCTGGCGCAGATCAGGAGAGCACACCTAAGGCGCCAAGAGTTGGCGTGATGGGTCATGGGGCCTCCCGGGCACAGCCCGAGTGATCGGAGTTATCGCAAGTTCCCCGGGACAGGTTGCGCACACACCAATACGTCAGACGAGATTTTAGGACCTAACAAGTCCCATGCCATCCCAGCCTATGACCTACGAAGTCTTCTGGCACGCACCGACTTGGAAAGTTCATGCTCGCAGAGGGCGGGTAGTTGAATAGGACTTGGAGAGTCCTACGGTATGTCCCCCGTGCCGAGGTGGACCTGTACGCGGCGCCCGAGCTGGAGCTGTCCGACGCGCGCGCCCTGAGCCGAGCTGGAGCTGTGGGAAGGCGCACAGGACGTGGTGTTCGAGCTGGCGTGAGCGCCATCCGGGTCACGGTGCGGGCATGTCCTTGTCCAGCATGCAGTCGATGAAGGCGCGCAGCGCAGCCGGAAAGTGGCGTCGGCTGGGGTGGTACAGGAACAGCCCTGGTCGTGCGATCGACCAGTCCGCGAGCACCCGGACCAACTCTCCTCGGGCAAGGTACTCGTCCACGCCCTCGTGGCCGAACGCATAGGCAATGCCCAGCCCTTCCAGCGCCGCGGCAACGCCGACATCGGCATTGTTGGTGACCAGCGGGCCATCGACCGCGAGCTCGATCCGCTTTCCCCTCTTCTCGAACTCCCAGCGGTAGGCACGTCCATCGACTTGGAGTCGCCAGTTGATGCACGCGTGGCCATGCAGGTCACCGGGGGTGCGCGGGATGCCGCGATGCGCGAGGTAGTCAGGGGACGCCACGGCGACCATCTTCACGTCCGGCGTCAAGCGCACGGCGACCATGTCCTTCTCCAGACGTACGCCCACGCGAATGCCGGCATCGAAGCGGCCGGCGACGATGTCGCTCAGCGCATCGTCGACCACGATGTCCAGTGCCACCTCCGGGTGCGCGCGGTGAAACCGGCCCAGCCGTGGCGCGATGACCTGGCGGGCGGCCATCCCCAGCGTGTTGATGCGCAGCGTGCCGCGCGTTCGCCCGGCCGCTGCACTGGCTTCGGCCACCGCCTCGGTCATCTCTCGGAGAAGAGGCGCGATGCGCCTGTACAGCTGCTCTCCGGTGACGGTGGGCGCCAGGCTGCGCGTGGTGCGGTTCAGCAGCCGCGCTCCAAGCCGGGCTTCCAGCAGGCGGATGGTCTGGCTGAGCGCTGAAGGCGACACCCCCAGGTGCTCTGCTGCGCGCGCGAAGCTGGCGCGCTCGACCACTGCGGCAAAAGCCTTCAGTTCGGCGAATTCCGATCCACGCATTCTGTAGCCACCTCTACATAACCTGTGAAGAGTCTATATGATTCTCTTATTTCTCCAGGGCGCGCATTCTCCGGTCATCACTACCGAGGAACCACCATGAACGATCTGACCCTTCCGGAGCCGATTGCGGCCTACTTCGCCGCCGACACACAGAACCCCGAGGCCGTGGCCCGCTGCTTTGCCGCTCAGGCCGTGGTCAAAGATGAAGGCCACACACACATCGGCCTCGACGCCATCAAGGCGTGGAAGGCGGCGGCGTCGGCCCAGTACACGTACACGACGCAGCCGTTCACGCTGGAGCGCGAGGCCGGTTCGCAGGTCGTCCAAGCCCACGTCACCGGCAACTTCCCCGGTAGTCCGGTCGATCTGCGGTATCGGTTCCGCCTGGAGCGGGGTCTGATCGCATCGCTGGAGATCACGGCATGAGCTTCGATCTCCAACTGAAAGGCCTGCGGGCGCTGGTCACGGGAGGCACCAAAGGCATTGGCGCCGCTGTCGTTCAAGGTCTGCACGCTGCGGGCGTGCAGGTAATGACCACCGCACGCGCTGTGCCCGCGGAGCCGAACGCCGGCGTGTCGTATGTCGCGGCCGACCTCTCGACGGCCGAAGGTGTCGCCGAGGTGGCGCGGTCGGTGCGAGAGCGTTGGGGCGGCGTCGACATCCTGATCAATGTGCTCGGCGGCTCGAGCGCGCCGGGTGGTGGTTTTGCGGCTTTGGACGATGCGCAGTGGTTCGATGCGTTGAACCGGAACCTCATGCCGGCCGTGCGGCTCGACCGCGCCTTGCTGCCTGCCATGCTGGCGCAAGGCTCGGGTGTCATCGTCCACGTCAGCTCGATCCAGCGTCTGCTGCCGCTGCCGGAATCGACAACGGCCTATGCAGCGGCCAAGGCCGCCCTGTCCACCTACAGCAAGGCCTTGTCGAAGGAGGTGACACCGAAGGGCGTGCGCGTGCTGCGCGTCTCGCCCGGGTGGGTCGAGACCGAAGCCTCCGTTGCGCTGGCCGAGCGCCTGGCCACCCAGGCCGGAACGGACTACGAGGGCGGCAAGCAGATCATCATGCAATCGCTCGGCGGCATCCCGCTCGGGCGGCCGGCCAAGCCGCAGGAAGTCGCCGACCTGATCACCTTTCTGGTGTCACCGCGCGCGGGTTCGATATCGGGCTCGGAGCACTTGATCGACGGGGGGACGGTGCCGACGGTCTAGGGATTCGGGAATTCCTGGAAGCGTTCTCAGTGTGAAGCCGGCCGGAACGAGAGGATTCACAGAGGAGCGAACCGGTCCTTGCTCATCAGTACATCGACCCGATGGACCCGGGCTGCGACATTGAGGATCGTGTTCATCCGCTCGATGTCGCGGAAGATGTCGCCGCCGCCGCCGTCCACATGCGCCTGGCGCCCCGCCAGATCGGGGAAGGCCTCGAAGATGCCGAAGCGCGTCGTCGAGAACCGCACCGCGAACCAGGGGCCGGTGGCGGGCTCGTCTTCGACGCAGGCACGGATGTCGCGCAGCATCTGCACCACCGCGTCCTCCTGCCCGGGTCGCGCCTCGATCTCGATGAAGAAGGCCTTGCGGCCTTCGGCTCCCTGGTCCCCGACCACCTGAAATTTCACCGCCGCCTGGCGCTTCGCATTGCACCCGTGCGCACCTGAAATTTCACGCAGCAGCCAGCGGACAGGAGGCGCCATCATTTCTTCGTGGGCCCCTTTCTCTTCTTCAAGCTGCTTCGTGTGGCTCTTTTCTTCGTCTGCTTGCCTGCGCCCGTTGACGCTCCGCACGTGGGGGATCGCTCACGAGTGCGCCAGAAGCAGACGGCCAGAACGAACAAGCATCCTGGGTCGATGCGGTCGAGCAGATTCCCCAGAAGAGCGACTGCCTCGGGGTTGCCCTTCAGCACAGAAAAGAGTGAGACGACGTCGGTCAGAATGGTCATGAGGTATTCCTCAGCGCTTCTCTCGATGGGTTCTAAAACCAAGAGCACGGCGTTTGCGCAGGGCAGACGATCCCCCTGCACGGAGCCCGAAGGCTCGTGTTGACGACGAGCAGGTGCAGTGTCCAGAATGACCAATCTCGTGCCCACGAGTACGGTCCCTGGGTAACTGGGGGCTCGTCGTTTTGAAAGCCCGGCCCTCGCAGGAGGTAGAGAACCTGTGGGCGCCGGGCTGCTGTTTTCAGGGCCTTGCCCTGAGATCCGAGGTCTTTGCGCTTATCGGCCTCCGCGAACTGCGTCGTTCTGAAACCACACTCCGCCTGATCGTCCAGAGGTCAATGCGGCCCCAGGCGGTTGGCCGTGACAGTGCTCTTCAGCCCAGAACTTCTACACGAAGACAGGCGACGCGGTGGAAACGGAGTTGTTCGGAGGCGGCCGCGTCCCAAAAGACGACGAACGGGTGGACGCGTACGGCCGAGTTGGACGAGCTGAACGCCACCTGAAGGCTCATATGCCTCAACGAGGTTACTAGGCTTCTCCGAGCCGTCTAGTCTGACCCGGGAACCACACACGAGCAGCAACAGCTACACAAACAGCAGCAGACCAAGTCCCAGAGCGCGGAGCGCCTTCGACGGCGCGCAACCTCCCAGCGTGCGCCGTGGTACATGAAAGGCCCTTGATGCGAGGGAGGGCCGGAACATGAGCAGCAACTGGCAGAAGAACCGCGTGGGGCCGTACACGGTACTGCGCAGGCTGCGCAACGCGACCGGCGGCGAGGGTGGCGTGGGCCGCCTGTACACCGCGTGGCAGTCCGCTACTGGCCGCCCCGCGCTGCTTGTGACGGCTGCTGCCCCAGGCCACTACGCCCCCGCCGAGGAGTACCGCCTGCGCGTGCGTGCGGGCACCTCTCCCTCTCCCTACGTGGCGCTGGAGGTGGAGCGCGCGCCCCAGGGCACCAACCCCCTCGGCCAGGTGAACGACGGGCTGGATGCGCTGGCCTGCGTGCTGGAGGGACTGGAGCACCACCCCGAGGCCATGGCCCACCTGTGCGCGCCTGCCGCCCGCCCACGTGCGCGCATGCGCAGCTGGCAGTGGGCGGCTCTGGCCGGACTGCTGGCGTGCTCAGCCTTGGCCCCGCGCGCATGGAAGGCTGCGCAGCCCATTCCCGAGGAGACTGAGCAGCCCGCTCTGGCCTCTGTGGCGGAAGAGGCCCTTGCTGAGCCGGAGGCGTTGCCAGTGGGGGCGGTGGACGCGCAGCGCCCAGCAGTGGGCTTGGATCTGCCGCCGCGCCCATTCAAGGGCCAGCGCAAGGCCCCCTGCGAGGACGGCACGGAGTTTGAGATTGAGCTGAAGGACGGCACCCGCGCGTGCTGGGTGCAGATCGTCTACAGCCGCGCGGCGTGCAAGACGCGCGGGTATGAGTGGCAGGGCCGGTGCTACCTGCCGAGCATCCCCACCCCCAAAGAACCGAGCAGCACTCTCCCCGTGCCTCCGGTGCCTGCGCAGCGCGCTCACTAGGAGGACACGCACGCGGGCCCACGCGCGCGTAGCACCTGCTGTGCCTGCGCAGTAACCCCGCGTGAGGACTGCGCGACAAGGGGTGGCCGCGAGCACCCTCTTGACGCCCGTGCGCGCAGGGGCGCAGTGTTGAGCGCGTGACGGGGGCACGGGTAACGCCGTGCCACGCGCAGGCGGCCAAACCTGTGCAGCCCGTGTGCGAACTGGGTGCCACCCCGCGCAGGGGTGGGTAGAGCACCACGGGGCGCGCTAGGACGGCCGGTCTTGGCCGTGCTAAGGCTGTATGCGCACCCGAGCACCCGATAGGGGTACTCATGCCCGGATGCGAGTCCGGCGTGAGCCTGTTGGGCGGAGGGTGAGGCCAGCGCTGGCGCTTGGCCGCGCCTGCTGTCCTGAGAGGGGCTTGTTGTCGGGACTCTACCCCGGCGACAGGCCCTCTCGCTTTTGGGGGCCCATGGGCGCCGCCAGAGTGAAGAGCAGTACCCGGAAGAAGCGAAGCAGCAGCCGCATCGCCTCCCATCGCACCGTGCGCAGCACCACCGCCGCGAGCAATGCGCCCGAGGTAGGCACGTGCTGGCAGCTGAAGGGCGCTAACCAGCGGCATCGGCCTTCGAAGCCAAGGGTTGGGGGTTCAAGTCCCCCTCGGCGTGCTTCGCAACCCCTCGTAAAAACAATGGAAGCTATTGCCAAGGCCCGGCGGGCGAACGCGGAATGAGCACCCCCAACCTGAACAAGGCCGAGGCGAACTTCCGGAACGCGGCCCAGCAGTTGAAGGAGGCGGCTCGGCACTACCGGGAGGCATGGGAGGCGCAGCGCCGGGCCACCGAGTGTTGGTACCTGGCGGTGGCGGAAATCGCCGCTGAGTACGGAGGGAACACGCCGGCGGCCGTGAAGTTGGCCTTCAACAACTTCAGCATGGCCGTTGCTGCCTGCGAGCTGCTCTCCATCGAAGTGGGCGACGACGAAGCCATGCGCAGCATGTTTGAGGGGACTCGCGCTCTGGAGGCCGTGGGAGACGCTGCCCAGGCCCTGGCTGAGGCCCTCACGCGAGCGGGGGTGCGTCGGTGAGCCCCTATAACCACAAACCGTCCACGGCGGCGGACGGAGAGTCCCCAGCCGTGGACGATCCCGCGCTTCGCCGCAATCCCCGCGATCGAAAACACGCGTTATCAGAGGGCGTTTCCAGGCTCAGGGCCTGTAGAGCTCCGTGGAGGAGGTGACGGCAGAGTGGAGGGCCGTGTAGCCCCCCGTGACGAGAACCTCGCCCGAAGAGAGCGCGGTGGCGGTGTGGTAGTTGCGGAGCGATGTCATGGAATCGGTGGAGGACCAGGAGTTGGTGGCCGGGTCGTACACCTCCGAAGCAGCCATGGGACTGTTGGTGCCCAGGCCTCCCGCGATGAGCACCTTGCCAGAGGGCAGCAGGGCGGCGGCGTGAGCCCGGCGGCCCACGGCCATGGGAGCAGCCGCGGACCAGGAGTTGGTGGCCGGGTCATACACCTCCGCGGAGGCAAGGGGGCCAGGCTGATCACCTCCCGCGACGAGGACCTTGCCGGAGGAGAGCAGGGTGGCGGTGTGAAGCTGGCGGGCCGTGGCCATGGAACCGGCGGAGGCCCAGGTATTGGTGGCCGGGTTGTACACCTCCGCGGCGGCAAGGGGAGAGCCGGGGCCCCCGGTGACGAGCACTTTGCCCGAGGGCAGCAGGGTGGCGATGTGTTGGTAGCGGACCGAAGCCATAGACCCGGCCGCGGACCAGGAGTTGGTGGCCGGATCGTACAGGGCCGCGGTGGCAAGGCCGCCAGCCGAGTTGAGGCCTCCCGCGATAAGCACCTTGCCGGAGGGCAGCAGGGTGGAGGTGTGGTGGAAACGGGCCGTGGTCATGGAGGTGGCCGCGGACCAGGAGTTGGTATCCGGGTCGTACACCGCAGCGGTGGAAAGGGCGCCAGCATTGTTGCCCCCCGTGACGAGGACCTTCCCGGAGGCGAGCAGGGCGGCGGCGTGGGCATTGCGGCCCACGGCCATGGGGGCCGCGGCGGACCAGGAACGGGTGACCGGATCGAACACGTCCGCGGCGGTGTGATAGCCAGACGAATCGTCGCCTCCCGTGACGAAGACCTTGCCGGAGACGAGCCGGGTGGCGGTGTGGAACCGGCGGGCGACGGACATGGAGCCTGAAGCGGTCCAGTCGGCCGCGCACGTCGGCAGGCCAGAAAGGGAGAACGCCTTGGAGGCCGGCAAGCCGTAGGCATTGGTGACGGTAGCGGTGACGGTGGGGGTGACACCTGTTTGCACGCAGGCCGGTGCCGTCCAAACAACATGGCTGGTGTTGGCGGTGTGCTGGGCCGAGGCAAGCGAGCCAGTGTTGGAGGCCCAGGCAAACGTCAGAGTACTGGACTGAGGGTCCAGGGCGGTGACGTCAAAGGTCACGGTCTGGCCCGGGGAGGCGGCCGTAGCGGACTGGTAGTAGTGAGTGAAGGACGGAGCGAAGCGCTGGGTAGAGGAGGAGGCGATGCAGAGGTGGAGCGAGCCGGTGGTCTGCCCGCCGCGACCGTCCTGAACGGTGACGGTGAGCCGGCAGTTGTTGCACACGCCGGCCGGAACCGAGGAAGGCTCGAAGGATGCGGAGCTGGAAGCCGCATTCGTCCAGGTACCAGGGCAGCTCGCAGCCCACTGGTAGGAGAGGGCGTCGCCATCGGCATCCGAGGCATGGGCGGAGACGGTGGTGGACTGACCTGCATCCAGGCGGTGGAGAGAGGCCGAGACGCTGGAGACAGTGGGCCAGAGGTTGAAGGAGATGTTGACGGCGGCGTTACCGGTGGAGGCCCCAGAGAGGACGTTGACGGCGAGAGAGACGGCGACGGCAGCGCCCTGGGAGTCGGTCACCGTGAGGGTGAGCGTCTGCACGCCTGCAGAGGAAGGAGCCGTCCAGGAGGTGCTCGTGGCCGTGGGGGCGGTGAAGGTGCCACCGGAGGCAGTCCACGCGAGGGTGAGGGTGTCTCCGGCGTTGGGATCATGAACCGTGGCTGTCAGCGAGAGCGCGGAACCGGCCTGGACAGAGGTGGAGGAGGCCACCAGGGAGTCAATGACGGGAGCCTCATTGGCATAGGGAAGAGGGGGAGCCAGCTCCTGGAGGGTGATGGCCACGGCGGTGGTCTGGTTGGCGGTGATGGTGACGCCAGAGCTCTGGCCCTGGAAGCGCCTGATACCGGAGGAGTCGAAGGCCTCGGCGAGGAAGGAGCGGTTGGAGCCAGCCGGGATGTTGCCGATGAGTCCGCCCCAGGAGCCATGAGACGGTGCCATCTCGACGACGAGGGAAGACATATCCGCGGCGGAGACGGTCACCTTGACGCGGGTGACATCGTTGGCGGAGAGGGCCTGAGGGACAGAGGCGATGAATTGCACGGAGCCGGTGGGCTCGGAAGTGCAGGCGACGGCAAAGACCAGCACCGCGGTTAGGTAGGCGAGACGCCGGAGGGTAGGCATGGTTTCACTTTCGAGGGGCCGGGATGGCCCCACGGAAGGAATGAGCTGGCGAGCAGGAGAATGATGCACACCCCTGCCCAGGCTGTCCTCGCAGCAGGGGGATGTCAGAGGGCTGGGCTTGTGAGCAAGGCCCCATCCAGGGCTCAGGTCTCAGCGGACGAAGCGCCGACGGGCCATCAGGGCGAGGCTGGCCAGCGCCCACACCATCAGGCTCGAGGCGCCGGTAGGGCCCGCGCCGCAGCCGCAACCTCCGCCCTCGCCGTCGCCCTCGCAGGCGTCGCCCTTGCCGTCCGTGTCGGAGTCCGCCTGGTCAGGGTTGGCCACCTGGGGGCAGTTGTCCACGGCGTTGGCGATGCCGTCCTTGTCGGTGTCGTTGTCCACGTCGCAGGCGTCGCCCTTGCCGTTCCTGTTGCTGTCGGCCTGGTCGGTGTTGGGGGTGAGCGGGCAGTTGTCCGAGCCATCGGCCACGGTGTCATTGTCGTCGTCCGAGTCGCAAGCGTTGCCCTGCGCGTCGTTGTCGGCGTTGGCCTGATCGGCGTTGGAGACGAAGTCGCAGTTATCGGTGGTGTCAGGCACCCCGTCATTGTCACTGTCGCTGTCGCAGGCATCGCCCGTGCTGTCGCCGTCGGTGTTGCGCTGGTCGGTGTTGACCACCAGGGGGCAGTTGTCCCCGTTGTCCGTGATGCTGTCGTTGTCGTCATCCTGGTCGCACACGTCACCGTCAAAATCTCCGTCGGTGTTGCGCTGGTCGGAGTTGGCGATGAGCGAGCAGTTGTCGGTGGCGTCCGCCACTCCGTCGCCATCATCATCCAGGTCGCAAACGTTGCCCTGGTTGTCGCCATCCGAGTCGGTCTGGTCCGCGTTGGGGACGGTGGGGCAGTTGTCCTGCGCATCGGACACGGTGTCGTTGTCGCCGTCGTTGTCGCAGACATCGCCTCGGCCATCGTTGTCCTGATCAGCCTGACCCGGGTTGGAGATCAGGACGCAGTTGTCGGTGGTGTCGGGCACCCCATCGCCGTCGTCGTCGGCGTCGCAGACGTCACCCTGGCTGTCATTGTCCGTGTTGCGCTGATCCGGGTTGGAGAGGAGGGAGCAGTTATCGGTGGCGTCCGCCACGCCGTCGTTGTCGTCGTCCGCGTCGCACGCGTCACCCTGGCTGTCGCTGTCGGTGTTGGTCTGGTTCGAATTGGAGATCAGGGGGCAGTTGTCGACGGTGTCCTGCAGCCCATCGTTGTCGTCGTCGGCGTCGCAGATGTCACCCTGGCTGTCATTGTCCGTGTTGCGCTGGTCCGGATTGGAGAGGAGGGAGCAGTTATCGGTGACGTCCGCCACTCCGTCGTTGTCATCGTCCGCGTCACAGACGTCGCCCTGGCTGTCTCCGTCGGTGTTGGTCTGGTTCGAATTGGAGATCAGGGAGCAGTTGTCGACGGTGTCCTGTACCCCATCGTTGTCGTCGTCGGCGTCGCAGACGTCACCCTGGCTGTCTCCGTCCGTGTTGGTCTGGTTGGCGTTGGCCACCAGCGAGCAGTTGTCGGTGGTATCGGGCACCCCATCGTTGTCGTCGTCGGCGTCGCACGCGTCACCCTGGCTGTCGCCGTCCGCGTTGGCCTGGCTGGCGTTGGCCACCAGCGAGCAGTTGTCGGTGGTGTCGGGCACCCCATCGTTGTCATCGTCGGCGTCGCACGCGTCACCCTGGCTGTCACCGTCGGTGTTGCGCTGATCCGGGTTGGAGAGGGTAGGGCAGTTGTCGTTGGCGTCCGCCACCGAGTCGCCATCCCTGTCCGCCCCATTCTCGCAGTAGTCCGGTAGACCATTGCCATTGTCGTCTGGCGCGCCGGTGAGCTGGAACACCTCATGGGTCGCGAGGCGGGTGCCGTTGGTGCCGCCGAGGGCACGCAGCCGGCAGCCGATCACGCTGGCCGCCAGGTCGCGGCGCCCCGTGGTGAGCGGGGTGAGGCTCGACCAGGTATGGGTCTCCTCGTTGAACATGTAGACATTGTTGAAGTAGGGCGCGCTGTCGTTGCCGTTGCTGCTCGAGCCTCCAAGCACGAAGAACCGGGTGCGGTCTGCCGAGAGGGCCTGGCCGAAGGAGTTCATGGCCACCGGCATGCTCGGGCCGACGTTCCAGGTACCGGTGAAGGGGGTGTAGGAATACACCAAGCTGATCGCCACGCCGTTGGCGTTCTGGCCGCCCACGACGTAGAGGCTCCCACTCGAGCCTCGGAAGACCCCATGCTGTTTGCGCGCCAGGCCCATGCTTGAACCCAGGGTCCAGAGGTTGTTGGAGGGGTTGTAGATCTGGGTCGTGTCGAGAGGGGTGCCCGAGCTGTTCTCTCCACCGAAGACGAAGAGCCTTCCGTCCAAGGCGAAGTCGCCCCGAGGCATCCACACAGGGGTGGGCATGGAGGGCAGGGTGGTCCACGCGTTGGTGCTGGGGTTGTAGGCGTAGAACGCGCCGGTGGCGCCCGTGCCGCTGTAGCCACCATAGACGTAGATGCGTCCGTCGGGTCCCAGGGAGGCCCCCATGCCACGACTGGCGGTGGGCAAGGGGGCGCGGCTGGTCCAGGTGTTGGTGGCGGGGTTGAATTCCTCGTGAAGACTGGTCTCGCTGGCAGTGGTGCTGCTGCCGCCGATCACGTGGATGCGGCCGTTGGTATCGGTGACAGCCACCCCCTGCGAGTGGGCACCCGCCATGGCAGGCCCCGCAGTCCACTGCGCGCTGGCGGGAGCCGCGACGAGCAGGGCCAGGACGGCCAGGAAAGAGGAAGATGCGGGGGAGAGCCGAGGGCTGAGAGAGGAGCGTCGCACGCGTGCGGTCCTTTGGAAGACCAAAGCTCCGACAGTAGTGGGCCTGCTGTCTGGGGGGCAACTTCGCTTGCCTTCGTCCGGAGTACCAGGGCCAGATCGGGTCGTTCGAGCCCCTTCATGCCAGGAGACTTCCTGAATGCTGAAGCGAATCATTCCGGCCCTTGCAGCACTGCTGATGGCCTGTGTCGGCAACACCGAGTGCAGACTCGATGATCCACGCTCATGCTCGTCCGGTCTCGTCTGTGAGCATGTGCGCGGGAAGGATATCCCCCAGTGCTTCGCGCCGGTGCAGGTCGAGGGCAAGGTGTTCGATCTCCTCTCAGGCCAGCCAGTCGCGGGCGCGGAGGTGACAGCGCTGGACATCAACGGGACCGCCGTGGCGGGCGTCGCGGTGAGCGGCGTGGATGGTCACTACGCCCTGCCCATTCCCACCGAGCGCTCGGACAGCGAGGGCACCCCCGTGGGCAAGAGAGTGACGCTGCGGGCCGCCGCGCGCAACCCTCCGATGTCCCGTGCCATGGGGCAAGACATTGGGGCCAGAGCGCCGCGCGCCCCATAGCAGCATGGCCTCGGAGCGCTCTCTTTGGGTCATTCTTCGCTGCTCAAGATTCCCGTGTAGTCCAAGCTGAACGGCGCTTTCCCACAGTGGGGGCTGAATTTGATGCTCGCGTTCTCGACGCTCAGTCCCGACGGCAACGAGAGTCCGTCTTTCAAGAAGAAATCGTTGATGTAGGTTTGGACGATGTCCTTGAACAGGCTCTGGGCGTCCTGATCCCAGGATTGCACCTCGGGCTGATCGACTTTGAGCTTGAGCTCCGCGATGTTCACCCTGCCGTAGGCCTTCTCGCCTTGGATGTTCGCTTGCAGCGGCCCGCTGGCGGACACAGCGCCGCTGGCCACCAGCGTCCGGGGGGCGCCCTCTTGATTCTTCGTGATGTAGACAGTGGCGCGCCAGCTGGCCGTCATGGCGGTACTGCTCTCTTTGAATTCGAGGGTGGACGCCATGGGCGCTTCCATCTGCAGCTCGACCTTTGCGTCCTTGCCGAAGCGCTCGGGCAACTTCTTGTCCACGTTGCCCAGGCACACGCCGGACTCGCCGCAGTCCAACGTTATTTTCTGGTACAGGATGGGCGCGCTGGACGGCGAGAGGGTGAAGTTCAAGAGGCCGCTCTTGTAATCCAGGTACAAGAGCTTGTTGAACGTGACGTCGCTCACGGTCAGGATGGCCTGCGGACTGCCTGCCACGCTCGTGTCGCACAGGACCGGCGCCCAGGCACTGGCGAAGCCGGTGATGCTCTCTTCGGAGAAGTTCACTTTGACAGAGTCGACTGTGAAGGCCGGCGTGAGCTGCCCCTTCAACGACACGTTGTTGCTGAAGCTCAACACGCTTGGCAATTGAGCCAGGGCCCTGTCCACTTTCTTCGTCAGCAGCTGGGTCAACACGTTGCACAGATTCGTGGCGAGCAGTTGCCGTTCCGCTGGGGCGGCTGCCCTGACTGCATCGGCCGAGAATGATTGTTGGTTGTTCTGGATGGCCACGTTGGTCGAACCGAGGGTCGCTTTGCAGTCGCGTTGGTCGACTCTCAGGATGCCGTTCTCGAACGTGCCGAGGGTGACGGACTGCGTGAGCGTGGCGTTGACCAGGGTGAAGTCGACGTTGCCTTGATCTTCTTGCGTCTCGAATTGCGTCCGTCGCGACGCCTGAAAGAGGCCCTTGATGATGACCTTGGGCAAGGTGACCTTGGTGAGGAGCTTGTTCGGTGCTTGCAACGTGTACACGAACGCCGGCCGCTCCAACGTGCTGATGCTCATCCCTTTGAAGATCAAGTGGACGTTAGAGATGTCCATGGTGGCGTCCGGCGCAGGGCTTTTCTTGGCGTACGCCTCGGACAGGTTGGCAATGCCGTTGATGAGGGGGTCGAGGCCAGCGCGCGTTATCTGAACGCTGTAGCCTGGCGGGCTGGAGCCCAACGCCTCGCACACCCCCGCGGACAGCGTAACCACTAACATTGTGACGGCGAATCGGTTCATGTCATCACGCTATACTGGCGAGCTACTCAAAGTGCATGGAGAAATTGAATGGAAGGATGTCTGATGCCTGGCGGCGCGCTGCCTAGAAACTGCTGCATTCCGAATCTGTTTTCTGGTACGTCTTCAAATACGGCGTGTGTATGCTTCCGATATGGTTAATCAAGTTATCTTTGATGATCCAGGTCCCAGTGCTCGAAAGAGCGACACCATAGGTATAATGAAGGCCATTGTTCCCAAGCCCAGTGCCCCCCACGCCATCAAGGGTGTTCCCGATCACGGTGAGGCTACTTTACGGTGGTGATGAACACATGGGCCTTGGTGACGATCCCATTCTTGCCGATCATGAAGAGGTCATTGCCGCGCACCACACACACGCTACCGCTGTCCAGGACGATACCATCCAGGCCGGTGCCATCGATCTGGTTGTCGAGCACTTCGACGAGCCAGTCCACACCCTTGATGAGGATGCCGTGGCCGCCCGGCTTCGAAATGACATTTTTCGCGATGCGCCCTCCCAGCGTGGGGAAGGAGCTTGAGAGTGCATTCGCTGGAGTGCCCGCGCGGTTGGTGCTCGTCAGCTGGATTCCAGAGCCCCGCATGTTCAAGATCTGGGTGTTCTCCACGACAGCGTTGTCGGCCAGCAACACCATGCCATTCGTCTCGGCGGTGGTGTTGTTGGCGGAGTTTCCATCCAGCCCCAGGTCTCGGATGATGACCTGGCCACTCATGGTGGCCGCGTTGTCTAGCCAGGCGTATCCCGCCTATACGCTTCCACTTGCCGAGCCACGTCTTGCTCATGTCGTTTCCGTCTCCGGCTTGGTCCTTTTGGGGTCCCAAAAACCGGATTTGGTCCCGAAAATGCGAGCGCCGCCGCCGTTCTCAGAGGGCGGCGCCTTGAAAGCGGCGGGTTGCTCTGCTTGGGAGCGGCGGGAATCGAACCCGCATCAAGGCGGAAGCAAAACCCCTCAATTCCCCGCTGGAGGGGCACACGGGGGGTACATGCGGCCACCAGGGGGGAGCCGCTCACGGATGCGAGCGGCCAGAACTTGCGGGCCGCGCGTACACGGTCTGCAATGCCCACCTCAGTAGCCCGCACCGCCCGAGCGTGGCCTACTGCGAACCTGGAGGTGCCAGTTCCTCCGGCAGGCGCGTCGGCACGAACTTCAACCCCTTGAGCGCATCTATCACGATGAACCCTTGGTCAGCGATTTTGACCAGATCGCCGTCCTTTGCTTCTCCGCTGGCGAGCCACGTGTCCGCTTCGTCTCTTGTCGCGAATGTCTGAGCAATGGTCACAGGCTTGTAGGTGAAGAATCGCCGGAAATATTCACGGTAGTCATCCAACTTCTGGATGTCGCGAACGTAAAGCAACGCCAGCGAGACAATTCGGAGCGCCTCGTCTTCCGGCGTACCCTCCGGGTATTTTGCTCCCACTGTACCAACGGTCTTCATGACGGCGTCAATGTCGAAGTTTGAGTTATAGGTCATTGGCGTGTCAGGTTAGAGTGCAAGAGGAGCGAGAATCAGCGCGCCAGTGCCGCCTGTGGTGATGACGAAGGCGGTTCCGGCAATGATAACGACCATTCCGAGTGCCACTTCAGCCTTGTGAGTCCTAATCCAGTCAATCGCTTCGTCGACGCGAGAGAACAACACTGGATGTGTTCGTCATCGCAGTTTCGGAGACCGGCACCGCCAGTTCCAAGCGAAGAGCCGACCCCCTGTTCGGTGTCTTCCGTCTTGCCTGCTTGTTTCCGTCCAACAGTTTCTCGGGCAAAAGGCGCGAGTTGAATGAGGCGCTTGACTGGCCGGATGTTTGATAGCGGACCCATGAACTCCGGCCAGGAGGCAACGGCAATCGAACCCGCCGCTTGGAGCATCTGCAAGGTTGGCTGGGCCCAGCGGCCGTCGCCGCTATTGCACGATGAACAGGCCGCGCAGATCCTCGGTGCTGGAAATGGGGTTGCCCGAGGTGTCTTTGGCGGTGGCGCGCCACTGATAGGTGAGGCCTCGGATCAGCGCCTTGCCCGTATATGACGCTTGGACAAAGCCCGAGCCATTCTGGGCGTCCGCAGCCACCGCCAGGTTCTCCCACACTTCACTGCCCTGCGAGTCGAACAGGCGCACCTCGTAGGAACTGGCGCTGGGGTAGGGCTTCCAGCGGAACTTTGGCGGGAACGTCACCTGGTCGGTCGCCTCCCCGGGACCCGGACTGGTGATCTCGATGGCGCCCGTCACCTTGAACGAGGGACTCAGGCTCGGGATGCCATTGGCCACCGTCAGGTGGACAATCTGTGTGCCCGAGATGCTGGGGTCCGGGTCGCGCACGTTGCCGTCGTTGTCGAAGGCCGCCAGCACCACGTACTTGCCGTCTGGAACTCCGGAGATGGAGAAAGCCCCCGTCACCGTGGGGGCCTGGCCTGGATCCGGCGCACGCAGCCCCGGTGGCACTTCGCCGCGAACGAGCGCGTCATGGAAGGTGCTCTCCACCATCATCACGACGCTGGTGCCCGCGCTGTTGGCCCCCGCCACCCACTGCACGCTGCCGTTCAGCACAGCGCTCGCGTCTCCCGCCCTGCGCAGGCTCACCGAGGACACATCCATGCCCGACGACGGCACCTGGAGATCCACCTGCGTGTAGTTGGCGCCCTTCACATAGGCCTGGACCGTATAGCCGCTCCCCGGTGTCACGTTGAACACCCGGAACGTCCCCGAGGCGTCCGTCACCGCGGAGTACACCCGGCCGTTGCCCTCAATAACAACGAGCGCGGGCTTGCCTGTGGGCAGCTCCACAGTGCCGGACACGTTCAGCCAGAATCGCTCCGCCGACAGTCCCGCGCTCAAGCCCACGTCCGTCTGGGCCGAGGCGAGCACCCAAGGCTGCTCACTCCCGGCGCTGGTGGCGCCCGTGGTGTCCAGGGGCAGTGAGATGCGCACGCCCGAGGGGAACGGTCGGTAGTTGCGCGCAGCAGCCCGCAACGTCACCCTCGTGCCCACAGGGGTGCCCTCGCTGTCCGAGCGCTCGGTGGGGATGGGCAGGGTGTAGTGGCCATCCAGGCCGCTCACCGCAACGCCTGTTACGGCGGTCCCGTTGATGTCCAGCGCTGTGACCTCCGCGCCCGCGACTGGCTGGCCCGAGAGCAGATCGAACACCTTCCCCTCGACCTGCACCGGCGCGAAGCACTGGGGGACATCCTCCCCGCTCACTTGCTCGCAGACGAGGCCGGACGAGCATGAGTGTGGATCATCGAGTCTGCACTCGGTGTTGCCGACACAGGCCACCAGCAGTGCTGCAAGGGCCGGAATGATTCGCTTCAGCATTCAGGAAGTCTCCAGGTGTGGAGTGGCTCGAAAGACCCGCCGTGTCGGCGATGAGAAAGAGGAGGTCCGTTCTATTTTTGTCCGCCTCTGGGTCCCAGTCGACAGCGACGACGCGTGCGCCCAGCGGGCTCTCTCTCCGGTCTCCAGCCGGGCGAGCCGGAACGGGTTTCGCCGCCATTATCCCGAGGCTCCCTCCACCCCGCTGTAGTAAATACGCCCGCATGGTACGTACCCCCACGCTGATCCTCATCGGGTTCTTCGCCCTCGCCTCCGTCGATGCTTCCGCCGGAGCGCCAGAGGCTGGCGCCGCGAAGTCCGTCGCGGAGGCAACCAAGCGGCTCGAGAGCGCGCGCACCGCCCTGTCGGCCGCCGTCAAACGGATTGAAAAGGATCCGCCGAGCAACGCGGACCTCGATTCCGCCCTCGCGGCGGTGGACGCACTGAAGAGCGCGCTCGACGCAGGAGCGAGCTTCGAGACGGAGGACCTCGATTACGCCAAGGCCGTCCTGGCCGCGCGGAAGGAGTACCGGACGCAGCGCGAGTACGTCGACGAGCGCCGGGCCAAGATCCACATCTTCGAGTTCCGCCGGCGCATCGACAGCGCGATGGCGACCCTGAACGAGCGCATGGCCAAGGTCGCGGGCAAGGAGCCCGGTCCCAAGGAGATGGACGATGCGCGCGCCGCGGTGGCGGAGGTCAAGAAGCTGGCCGATGAGAGCCGGTCGCTGACGAAGCAGGATCCGAAATTCGCCACGTACCTCACCGAGGTCGACACCGCCGTTTCCCGTCAAGAGAAGGCGATCGACGAGCGGTGGTTGGCGCTGTCGGCCCAGAAGCAGCGAGGACTCCTGGACGAGCGCCGCAAGGCCCTGTCCACCGCGCTCGCCGAGCTGGGCAAGGCCTGGTCGGACGAGAAGTTCGGGGCCGCCGACAAGGCGTCGGCGGCGCTGCAGAAGCAGCTCGACGAGGGCAAGCCGCTCGAGGCGAGCGACAAGGCGTACCGCGCGGAGGCGGACAAGGCTCGCGCCGAGATCGCCCAGGCGAAGCAGAAGATGGAGGAGAGCGTGGCGGCGGCGGGCGTCTCGCGGGTCAAGGAGGAGATGGGGCCTGCCCATGATGAGCTCGTCGCGTCCGCCAAGGCGCTGCGCGCCAGGAAGCCGACGCCCGAGCAGTTCGCCGAGGCCAAGACCGCGGCGTTCGTCGTCCGGAAGCTGGTGGAGAAGTACGAGCCGCAGGCCTCGCGGAGTCCGGCGATCGGCCAGTACATCACCGAGGTGAAGAACACGCTCGTCGAGGTGGAGGTCGCGCTCCAGGTCCGCAGCCTCGATGCGGCGCGCGTCGACGTCGTGCAGGCCTTGCGCAATCTCGAGAAGCGGGCGCCGACCGATGAGCAGTTCGAGGAGGCGAACACGGCACTGACCATCCTGTCGAAGACGCTCGAGACGGTTCACGCGAAGAACCCCGCGATCAGCCCCGCCGCCGCCGAGGCGCGCCAGCTCATCAAGGACGGCAAGGCGGCGATGGAGAAGCGCCGGTACGAGGTCGATCTGCAGCGTCAGCGCGCGAAGGTCGACGAGGCGCGGAAGAACGCGACGGCCGTGGTCGCCCAGATCCAGAAGGACAAGCCCACCGAGGCGCAGCTGCTGGAGGCGGAGAACGCGGTCAAGCAGATCGGCGTGGTGCTGGATGCGGGCGCCCCGTTCGTCAAGAAAGATCGCGACTACGCGCTGTACGCCAAGGAGTCGAAGGAGCGAATGGCGGAGCTGAGCGACCGCATCACCCGGCGGAAGATCGCCTTGTCCGCGGTGGAGGCCCGCGCGCAGCTCACCGAGCGGGTGGCCACGGCGAGGGAGAAGGTCGAAGCCGTGAAGGCTCTCACGACGACCGACGCCGACATCGAGGCCGCCTCGAAGAGCGTGGACGCGCTCATGCAAGCGATCGAGACGCGCATGGAGCTGGAGCGGCAGGACGCCGGCTACGCCTCGTCCGCGGAGCGGGGGCGCAACGAGCTGCTGAGGTTGGTGGAGGTGCTCGAGTTCGCGAAGCAGGAGCGGGCGCTGCGCCGGGTGACCGGTGAGGCACTGGACGCCGCCACCTCGGCGACGGCTGCGGCTACGTCCTCCTCGGATCTCCGCAAGCGGAAGGAGCTGTACGCGAGCGCCATGGAGAAGCTCAAGGCCTGCCAGGACGAAGGCGCCATGATGTTGAAGGAGAACGCCAGGCTCGCCTCGTCCGACGTGCTCGTGGGCGGTCAACCGGCCAAGCCGAAAGAGGTGATGGCTCAGTGTGCCCAGAAGGCAGAGGCGCTGCAGGAGCCACAGAAGCAGGTCGACGTGCGGATCCGGTTCGACGAGGGGCCGAAGAAGGCCTACGAATCGGCAAAGGCGCTCCTGGCCAAGTCGCGCAAGAGCGAGGCGCTCGAACAGTTCAATGAGTGCATCGTGACGGGGCGCGTCCTGGAGAACGGGTATCCCGATTTCAAGAACCACAAGTTCGACGTCGGCGGCTCCAGCATGAGCATGGTCGAGCTGGTCCAGGTCTGCGTGAAGGAGCGCAAGCCGCTGCAAGCGAACCCCTGACACGGCAGGTGGGGCACGAGGGGACCGAGCGTGCGCCGCTCAGGGCGACGGCTCGTCGTCGTCCTCCATCGACTCCGGGCTCGCGGGAGGCAGGGGCTTTTCGAAGTGCAGCCAGGCGGGCGGGTGCGCCGGATCGTCCACCGGTCCCGGAGGCGTCTCCAGCGCCGGGGCCGGGCTCGCCTCGAGGCGCCCCGCCGAGGCCGGCAGCGTCTTCGTCAGCGTGAAGCTGTCCTTCACCTCGCCGTTGGGGTTGTAGAACTTGGCGGTCAGCGTGCCACCATTCACCGCCACCTCCAGGTAGCCCGTGTCCGTGTTGTTGCGGTACGCCGTCCAACTCGGCGCTTCTTCCGGGAAGCGCCGCAGTTTCGCGCCGCCGCTGCCCACCACTACGTAGGTGATGCCTCGAGTCCCCGCGGGTGCCACGTCACCGCCCCACATCGGCTGGGTGCGCTCGTAGTTGTGGTCATGCCCCGTGAGCACCAGGTCCACCCCGTGCTGCTCGAAGAGGGGACCAAACTCGTTCCGCATCGTCAGCTCCGAGCCGTGCTTGCCGCTGGACCAGGAGGGGTGGTGGAAGAAGACCACCTTCCACGGCCGTTGCGAGGCGGCCAGATCCTGCTCCACCCAGCGCTTCTGCGCCTCCAGCGTGCAGCGATCCGGCGAGGCCCTGCCAATGGCGCAGCTCGAGTCCAGCGCCACGAAGTGCACCGGGCCCCAGTCGAACGAGTAGTAGCGCTCGGAGTGCTCCGAGTTGTTGGCCGGCAGGTAGAAGTTGTCCAGGTACGGCTGGCCCTGGTCCGTCCCATACTCGTGATTGCCCAGGCTGGGGAACAGGGGCACCTGCCGCAGCACCGCCGCCATGGGGGTGAACATCCGGTCCTGGAATTCCTGCTCGGTGCCCTTGGAGTAGGCGTTGTCTCCCAGCGTCAGCAGCAGCTCGCCGGCGTTGCCCGGCTGCGCGAGCCGCGATAGCACCCCCTGCTGCGTCTCGTCGCCCGTGCCGAAGTCTCCCATCGCCGTGAACGTGAGGCTCGTCGCCGTCGCGGGAGTCGCGGTGCGGAACTGCCGCACGCCGGTGACCGAGCCACACGCCTCCACCACGTAGCTGTACGTCTGCCCCGGCGTCAGGTCCGTGAGCTGCACCGCGTGCCGCCAGCCCGCCTCGTTGGCCGTCGCTGTCTGCGACACGTTTGTCCCTTGGCCATAGCGCACCAGGGGCGTGCACGACTCGCCGGTCCGGAACGCCACGATGGCGCTCGTCTGCCCCACGCTCTGCAGGTACGGCTGGCGCAGCAGTGCCGGCCCCGAGTCCTCCGCGGGCAGCTCGCTCGCGCTTACGGCGGAAGGCCGCTCCACCGATGCTGCCGAGTCCTTGCATGCCAGGACGATCCACACCGCCAGAAGACTGGAAATGATCAGTGAGTGTTTGCGCATAGCTGTAACGCCAACATGGTCGAGCGCCGACTTTTTCCCACCGCCGGAAGTGGCGCGTGCCCACGTCTCCCCGTCAGGCTTCTGCCATGCAGCCCAAAGAGCGGGGGGAGCTCCCAGGCGTAACAGGCCAGGGGTAGCATCGGCAGCGATGAGCGAGCACGAACTCCACGAGGCAGAGCCAGCACTGCGCGCGAGGCTCGAGGAAATTGGGGCGGAGCGCTGGGCCGAGCGGGCCGGCGTGCGGCTGGCCTGGGTCCGCTGGCAGGTCTGGGTGGAGCTCGGAGCGCGGTATCTGCCAGCGCCGCGCTCCATCGAGGAGTTGAGCGAAGCGCTGCGAGGAACTCAGGCGGAACTGGATTCGGAGGCGAGCTTCCAGCAGGTGATGGAGCTGGTGGAGCTGGCGACCGGGGCGAAGGTGACTCGCACCAAGGAGGATCTGGACTTCCTCACGTTGGATCAGCCGGGGCCGGAGGTGATCCACAGCGGCACCATCGGGGAGCGCGGGCTGGCGAGCTGGGAGGCGCCGCGACGGGCTCCTCAGGAGCTGGTCTTCTACGCCAACCTGGAGCGAGACGACGGCGCGGACTTCGTGCGCCTGCGGGTGGACTGCGCCACGCGAGAGATCTCGGCCGAGGTGATCGACAGCGGATGGTTCGAGATCGCGGCGAAGCTGGAACTGCCTCTCAAGAAGTAGTGCCCACAAACCACTCCCAGGGCTGGGGGGCTGTTGGGAAGGTGTTCCACCGGCGCCAGGCCAGCACCTCGGCCCTCCACACCTCGAGGCCACCCCGCAGCGGCCAGGCACGGGTGACGGTGCCGCGCCGCGGCCCCGCGAAGTTGCGCACCAGCATGCGGTTGACCTGGTCGATGCGCTGCGGAGTCTCCCCCGCGCGCAGCTGGAACTCGGCGGCAATCAGCGCCCCCTGTTGCGACACGGCGCGGGAGGGGTCCGCCCGCTCGACGACCGGCCAGAGCCCCAGCAGGGGCGGCGTCACCCCTTCGAGGAGAGCCGCCTGCAGGCGATCGTGCCCATCCAGCACCAGCCACTTCGCCAGGAGGTCCACATAGAGCAGCAGCGCCGGTGGCAACGTCCGGTCCCGAGCGTGCTTGCGCCAGCTCTTCACCCGGCCGTCGTCTTCCGGGGAAGCGGCTCGCAGCGGGAGCACCGCGCCTGAGAGCACGGACTCCGTGGCCCAGTCCTCGGTCCAGAACGTCTCGAAGCGCGAGAGGCCTTCGAGGGAGTGGGGTGGAGCGATCTCCTCGCCGAACCCCCACTCCATGGGGCTGATGGGGTAGCGCGAGGCCTGGCGCACGTCGATGGCCCGGACAGGCCGCAGGCACCAGCGGCCCGCGTAGAGCAGGGGATGGAGCGACTCGGTGAGCGCTCGGCCCAAGCGCCACGTCCAGGCCTCCCACCAGCGGTCGGTTCCTGGCTCATGGGTCACCTCGCGGAGCTCGGCGGCCCGCAGCGGAGGCAATCCCCAGGGCGCGCTGGCGGTGCCCCGGAGGAAGCCACATTGATCCCAATAGCTGTCGATGCACACCCAGAGCAGCGGCTGCCCGCCACTCGTCAGACGCAGCCGGTACGGAGCGGCCACCTCGAAGTGCAGGGAGGGCCGCTGCAGCCAGCGTCCCTCGCGGGGAATGTCCAGCAGCATGCCCGGACCCGCCACAGACGGGCCCCAGTCCCGGGTGTCGTCGGAGGTAAATGCCACGCGCGAGTGCATTCCAGTTTTACCGCTTCAACTCCTCAGGAGGTTGAATCCCGTAGCTCGCGGCTTCGCGTCGGGCATGGTCGATCCCGTCAAGCATCTGTTGCTGCGAACGACGATCCTTGTGGAGCCTTAACACCCTTTGCTCCGTGTCCGCCAACATCGCAAAGGCGTCTCGGGCCCGGTCCGGGAAGTTGTTCAAGGACTGCACGTAGAGGCACGCGACATGATGGCGGTTCCACAGGTTGGGAAATCCCAACCGCTGGAGCCTGCGCAGCCATGGGCCAAAGTCCTTCCATGGACGAGCCTGATCGAACGCTGCTTGCACGGCATTCAATGCCGTCAGACGCTGGAGGTGCAGGCGTTCGGAGGGAGTGCGCGCCTCTCGTGCAAACTGCCGCTCCAGATCCACGAGCGCGCCCACGTAGGCGTCAAAAGGCACTTCACCGAAAGCCATTCCGAGGCAGAGCCACTCGCGGGCCTCTGCAACCGTGTTCCACCATTCGCGGCGCGAGCGCGACACAGCTAGTAGCCTCCGAGACACTCGAGGCCGTTGACCTCCGAAGGCCAGGAGCCTGTTCCCTTACAGGTCTCGTAGCAAGATTGGCAGACCGTCTGGCCGTGCTGCCCGCGCTTCTCGTACTCGCCTCCCATCGCGATGCACTGGAGCCAGTATTGACGGCACTCCTCTTCCCTTTTTCTCCGGTTGGGAGGGGCCGCGCTCGTAGGGGGCGGAAGGGGAGGCGGATCCGTCTGGGAGGCTTTGGTGGGGGCTCGCGTAGGGACCTTCGTGGGGTCCAGCGCTCCGCAGCGCTCGTAGACGCCTGGATGCTGCTTGAGGCAGCACGAGATGGTGCTGTCTGTTGGGCCGCACGTTGCGGCTTGCGCGAGGGAGTCCCCGCGCTGCGCGAGGGCATCGCCGCGCTCAGCGGTGCCAGCCGTCGAGCCTGACTCGCCTGTGCTCTGGTGGGCGGCGTGTGTCGCACTGCACCCCATGGCACCCATCAGGCTCGCGCTTAAGGCGACACCCAAGGCAGAGCGCCAAGCATCACGAGCCAGTGCCAAGGGGCTTCCCATCCGGATTTCACTGTTCGGAGTTATCGCAGGGTCCCCGTAGGGGGTTGCGCACGAATCGCCCTGGTTCGGCTCTTTCATAGAACCCAACACGTTCTGAAGCACAAAGCCCGGCTCGCCGAGATCTGTGGCTTCAGGACCCCTATGGGGGATGCTCGTGGCCGGAGGTGTTGGGGCGTTTGACGCCGCGAGGGAAGATCGGCACGTGGCAGGTCCCCTGGTACATCTCGCCGCCGCTGGTCTCGCACTTCTCTGGGGTCAGCGCCAGACGAGCCCAGCACGCGCCGTTGAGAATGACCTGCTGAAGGTGAGGACACCGGCCTTTCTTGTCGGGCTGCGCCTGGCCCTCATACGGATCGGGAGGACTGTCCGAGATCGAGGGCGTGGAGGTGGAGGGCAGGGCAGGGCTCGGAGGTGGGGCGGAAGCCGCATCCTCGCCAAGCCCCACAGGCCCCGCCTCGGGTGAGGGCTTGCTCTCGGCCGGGGCGGTGGCTTGCGAGACACGCGGGGCCTCTTCCCGCGCGGGGAGAAAGGCCGCCCACGTCAGCCATGCCGCCCACGACGCCAGCGTGCCTGCGGCCACCGCCAGCACGAGCCAGGGCGGCCGTGAGTGCGAAGGCGCTCGCTCTGTCTCCGAAGCGCTGGGACGCGGGCAGGGATGGGAGAGAGAGTCTGCCGCCCGCTCCAGTGCAGGGGCCAGCTCCCCGGCGGTGTCGCGCTCCTCGGGGAGGATGGAGAGCATGCGCAGAATCAAGTCGCGCTGCTGCGGCGGCACCCGGGCCGAGAACAAGGCCCGAGGCAGCATCAGCGAGTCCAGGGACCAATGTCCCTGCTTATCCTTCCGGAGCTCACCCATCTCCGGGTACTTGCCGGTGGCGAGCACGCAGGCGGTGACGCCCAGGGCGAACACATCATCCGCGGGCCCGGCCCGGTAGCGCTCCGAGGTGTTCCGGTTTCGTTGGCTGAACAGCCAGGCCTCGGGAGAGCGGTAGGCCGGAGTGCCTGGGGGCAACTGCTGCGGTGTCAGCGTGGCCGCGTCCGGGTAGATGCCCGAGCCGAAGTCGGTGACGAACAGACGGCTGTCGGAGCGGCGCACCAGGATGTTTCCGCCCTTCAAGTCCCGGTGGAGTGCATCCTGAGCGTGGAGATACTGAAGGGTGAAGGCCACCTGGGCCAGCAGCCGCAACTGCTGGGCCGCCGAGGGAAGGAACATCCGTGCCCAGTCGTACAAGGGCACGCCATCGATCCACTCCATGGCGACGAAAGGATGGCGCGCGCCGCTGGGGCTCACCCAGTAGCCGGAGTCCACCAGGCGGGGGATGTGCGGATGCAACGTGCGCGAGAGCAGCTCCCGCTCGCGCTCGAAGCGAGGATCCTCCGCGAGCAGGGCGCGCTTGAGGGCGACGGGAAGCAGGTGCTCCTGTCCGATGCGGACGGCGCGGTAGACAGCGCCGTTGACGCCCCGGTTGACCCAGTCCACCACGCGCCAAGGCCCGATGGCGGTACCCCGTGGGAGCAGAGCGGGGTGAAGCGATGGGGGCGAGGAGGCACTCGGCATGCGGTGACTCCTATCCTACTTCAAGGGTAGGCGCTCGTCAGGAGACTTCCTGCGGCCGCAGTCGAGGTCCGAGAGAGGGATCCAGCGGATGGCCCACAGGGCTTCCTGCCGCAGCGTCCACATGCCTCCAGTAAGTTAGAGTCACCGCTTCAGGTCCATCGTCGGCGCTCCATGCGCCGGCCATCCCTGAGAGGGACACCATGGCAGCCAAGAAGCCCGCAGCGAAGAAGTCCTCGGTGAAGAAGGCCCCGGCCACCAAGGCTCCGGCGAAGAAGGCCCCGGCGAAGAAGGCTCCAGCGAAGAAGACTCCAGCAAAGAAGCCCGAAGCGAAGAAGCAGGCTGCGGGCGCCGGTGGCCTCGGGACGCGTGAGCAGCCCTGGAAGCTCAAGACTCCCCCTGGGACGTCGGAGTTCGAGGCCTTCCGCGACGAGACGCTGGACCCGCCCGCTCTCGTGGTGCGCGTGGGGAAAACCGAGCTGCGCTACCACCTCCGCAGCATCGAGGACCTGCACGCGATGCTCGTCCGCCATGGCGACTGGCTCTCGCTGGGGGGCGCGGACGAGCAGAAGCCCGCCGCCGAGGGGACCGTGGAGGCGTGGGGCCGCTCGCCGAAGAATCCCGTGGGTGGCTGGTATGGCCTCAAGAAGGGCCTCCGCGGCCGCTTCGGCGTGTACGTGCCCCCTGTGCTCGAGGCGCTCGGGCTCGCCGAGGTCGAGCACCAGCCCAAGAACAACCGGATGCGTGCGCGAGCCTCTTAGGACATCCTTCTGCGCAGCCCCAGCAGCAGCACGAGCGCCCCGAGCAGGGGAGCCGCCGAGGTGGCTCCGCAGCCCGACTTCTCGGGAGGCGGTGGCTCCTCGTGAGGCTCGTCGCCGTCTCCGGGCGTTCCGGCATCCGCTCCCGTGCCTGCGTCTGCAATGGTACCCGCATCCGCGACGGTGCCTGCATCCGTGGCAGTACCCCCATCCGTGGACTCGGGGGTGGGGCAGTCCGGCGTGGGCTGCCCACTGGGGAAGAGTTCACAGATGCTCTGCTGCGTGCCCGGATCGATGGCGCGCTGCAGGGTCTCGCCCCAGACCGCGCGCTGAACCATTGTCGAGTCCAAGGTGATGGACGCTCCGTTGCCGCGCCTTACTCTTCCTTCTTGCCGCCACCGAAGAGCTTCGCGAGCAGGGCGCCCAGGGCCGCGAACACCCCACCGATGGCCTTGATGCAACCACCGCCCGCCACGCGGGCCGCGTCATCCGCGACGGAGGCCATGCCGGAACCGGCACGCACCGCGTCGTCCGCGAACGAGCCCACGGGAACGGCATGCGCCACATCATCCGCGAACGAACCCACGGGGACGGTGTGCAGCGCATCGTCGCCAAGGCCTGCCGTGCCCTGAAGCCCGCTGCCCGCCGTTCCCGGCTTCACCATGACGCGAGGTGGAGGGGGCGGGGGGAGGGCCCGCTCGGGGTGATTCTCCAGCGACCGCTCCACACCCTCCTGAACCAGGTCCTGGGCGACATCGCTCACGCCATCGAGGATTACCTCGGACTCGTCGTCCCCGTCGTCCGCCTCCTGGCCCATCGCTGGCGCGGAGAACAGGGTCGCGGCGAGGAGCAGCCTCAGGCCTTCACGAAGTCTGAACGTCATGTCACCCTCCCTCTCTTTCGTATCGAAAGAGCACCTACGGAGGCAAACCCCCGGGGCCTGACACACGAGCACTCTCTGTGAAGTTGCCCCGCCAACCCTGGAAGCCACCCGGAGTGGAAGTGCTCATCCGGCGGCCCGAATCGACAGCAGGAAATGCAGTGCCCCTTCAACCCCTCTCACCGGAGGTGAGACTTGTCCTGGTTACGTGCCATCGCTGTGTCTGTCGTTGTGTCCCTGTGCATTGCCGCCAGTCCCGCATTCGCGTCCTCGTCCTTCCGCATCGTCGACCTCACCATGCGAGATGGAGTGACGCTGAAGGGCAACGTCTTCACGCCCGACACTCCGGGGCGGTACCCGGCCATCCTCTTCATTACCAGCTGGGCGCTGCCCAGCGTGGAGTACTTCGTGCAGGCGCAGAAGTTCGCGGATGCAGGGTACGTGGTGGTCTCGTACACCCCGCGAGGCTTCTACACCTCGGGGGGCTTCATCGAGACGGCGGGCCCCAAGGACATCGCGGACCTGAGCCAGGTCATCGATTGGACGCTGGCCCAGACGCCCTCGGATCCAGCGCGCATCGGCGCGGCGGGTGTCTCCTATGGCGCGGGCATGTCGTTGATCGGCGCGGCCTTTGACTCGCGCATTCGCGCCGTCGCCGCGCTGAGCTGCTGGACGGATCTGCCGTACTCGTTGTTCTCGCACCAGACGCGCCACCTGCAGAGTGCCGGGCTGCTGGGGCTCTCGGCGGAGCTGACCGGGAAGCCCTCGGCGGAGCTACAGCAAGCCCTCTCGAACTTCTTCGCCAACCAGAACCTGGACAGCGTCATCGCCTACGCCCAGG
Source organism: Hyalangium minutum (assembly GCF_000737315.1). Lineage (GTDB taxonomy): Bacteria > Myxococcota > Myxococcia > Myxococcales > Myxococcaceae > Hyalangium > Hyalangium minutum. Next base: position 414,004 of record NZ_JMCB01000008.1, on the reverse strand, counting down.
TCCGCAGCGCCGCGACGTACCTGGATCGCCTCAACGCGAACCGTCCGGCCATCCTCCTGGGCAACGCCTACGGCGACAGCTTCTTCGGCCCCAATCAGCTCACGGGCTTCTTCACCCAGCTGGCGGGGCCGAAGCGGCTCGAGCTGCGCCCAGGGGACCATGCCATCCCCGAGCTGACCGGAATCCTCGGACTGCCCAATGACGCCTGGACGAGCACGCGCCGCTGGTTCGACCAGTACCTGCGCGGCGTGAACACGGGCATCGCCACGGAGAACCCGGTTCAGCTCCAGCTCCGGGGCCAGAGCACCTATGAGTCGTTCCCTTCGTGGAGCGCCATCTCGACGAGCACTGCGCGCTACAACCTGAGCGAGGTGCACTGGTGGAGCAACGAGGGCGACCTCACGGCGGGCTCGCAGGCGGCCTGGAACAAGACGCTCGTCGCGGGAGACACCGTGGCCAACGGCGGCGTCGCGCTGCTGACGAACGGCGCGGAGGCCATCACGGGGGAGCCGATCTCCGCGTGGATTCCGGCGGTGGACCGGCTGAACGGGGCCGTGTGGCAGTCGGACTGGCTGTCGAGCCCGCAGCGCGTGCGCGGCGCCCCGCACCTGCGCCTGACCGTGACGCCGGGCAGCTCCGGACAGACGACGGTCATCGCCTATCTCTACGACACGGACTGGGCCGGGACGGGGAGCCTCATCACGCACGTCGCCGTCACGCTCCGCAACGCCGTGGCCGGCCAGCCCTATGCTGTGGACGTGGACTTCCCGGCGACGGCCTATGACGTTCCCATCGGCCACCGCCTCTCGCTGGTCGTCGACACCGCCGATCCACTCTATGCGGACAAGGCGCCGGCCTTCTCCTCGGTGAAGCTCTCCTCGTCGTCGAGCAGCCCGTCCTATGTGTCGCTGCCCCTGAAGTGACGCGGGGGGCTCCTCCCATTCCGGGAGGGTTCCGCTTCAGCGGTGCCCTGTCGTAAAAAGCGCTCCTTCATCGAGGACCCGGAACCTCCGGGAGCGCATCCATGAGCAAGGCCATACCCGCCGAGGCGGGCCCCCCAGGGGAGGACTCCGACATCGGAGCTGCCGAAACGCTGCCCTCCTCCCGGCCGCTCCCGCGGCAGCCCCCTCCCGGCGAGGGGGTGCCCGTGGTGGACCCCGCGCACTACGCCATCGACGGGGAGCTCGCCCAGGGCGGCATCGGCCGCATCCTCCGCGCCAGGGATTTGCGGCTCGGCCGGCCCGTGGCCATCAAGCAGATCCTCTCGCCCTCTCCCGAGGCCGAGCTCCGCTTCATGACCGAGGCGTTCATCACCGCGCGGCTCCAGCACCCCTCGATCATGCCGGTCTACGAGGCGGGGCGCTGGCCCAACGGCGAGCTGTTCTACGCGATGAAGCTCGTCTCCGGACGCTCGCTGGCGGACGTGCTCGCCGAGAAGCGGACGCTGAAGGAGCGGCTGGCCCTGCTGCCCCACGTGCTGGCAGTGGCCGAGGCCATGGCCTACGCGCACTCCGAGCGCATCATCCACCGCGACCTCAAGCCGGCCAACGTGCTGGTGGGCGGGTTCGGCGAGACGGTGGTCATCGACTGGGGCCTGGCCAAGGAGCTCTCTCGCGCGGAGAGCCCCTTGGACCCGGCTGCTTCCGATACCGGGAGCTCCCCCGCGGATGGTGCCCTGACCCGGTTCGGCACGGTGATGGGGACTCCCGCGTACATGCCGCCGGAGCAGGCCGCGGGTCTGACCGTGGACGAGCGCGCCGACGTCTATTCCCTGGGGGCGATTCTCTACCACCTGCTCGCGGGCGAGCGTCCTTATGACGGGGAGAGCTCGGATCAGGTCCTGGCGCGGGTGATGAGCGGCCCGCCGTCCCAGCTCGCCAGCCTCCAGGACCGCATCCCTCGAGACTTGCTGGCCATCGTGACCAAGTCCATGGCGCGCGAGCCCTCCGAGCGCTACCCCACCGCGCGCGAGATGGCGGAGGACCTGCGGCGCTTCCAGACGGGGCAGTTCGTTGGGGCCTACGAGTATTCGCGCATGGAGTTGGTGCGCCGCTTCCTGTGGCGCTACCGGGCCGTGGCGCTCGTCACGGCCGTGGCCACGGTCCTGCTCGCCACCCTGGGCGTGGAGAGCTTCCGCCGCGTCTCCGCCCAGCGGGATGCCGCCCAGAAGGCCCGGCGAGAGGCCCGGGACCAGGCCGATGAGCTCCTGCTGACGAAGGCGCGGGCCACCGTGGATGACGCGCCCAACGAGTCCCTCGATCCGCTGCGGCAGCTCCCGCCCGACTTCGAGCGGTGGTCCGCGGCCCGGACCATCGCGGCGGATGCCCAGTCCCGGGGGTTCGTCACCGTGCTGCGCGGCCACACCTTGCACATCACGGACCTCGCCTTCACGGAGGACGGCCAGTCCCTCATCACCTCCAGCGACGATCGCACGGTGCGTGTCTGGGGGCTCACGCGGAACGAGGCGCCCCTCGTGCTGCCGGGCCACGAGGACGAGGTCTGGCGCATCCAACTCCTCCCGGCGGGCCTGGGCTTCGTCTCCGCAGACAAGCAGGGCGTCCTGCGCAAGTGGAACACCGGCACCCGTGAGCTCAAGCCCTTCGCGGGTCTGTCAGGCCCCGTGTCGGCGCTCACCGTGGGCTGCCAGGGCCGGTGCTTGCTGGCCGCCAGCCAGCGGGATGACGTGCTCCTGTATTGGGACCTGGAGACGGGCCAGTCCCGGACCTTCCATACGGGCGTCGAGGGCATCGAGGAGGTGCAGGTGTGGCCGGACTCCTCCTGGGTGTTCGTGCGGGGCCACCGCAACGCCGCCTCGGCCCTGGGAGACGTGGAGAAGGGCTCCTTCCAGGTGCTGAAGCAGGTTCGGCCCACCGTGGGGGGAATCGCCGCGGACGGCCGCCTCTTCACGGTGGATACCGAGGGAAACCTCCACGCCTGGAGGCCCGGAAGCGCCCAGGGGCAGCTGCTCGCGCGGAACCTGGGCATCGGCACGGCGCTCACCTTCGTGCCGGGCACTCCCTGGGTGGTCATCGGAACGCAAGAAGGGGTGATCCGGTTGTGGAACCAGGCCACGGGACAGACGCGGGAGCTCGCTCACCACGATGGGCTCGTCAACAGCCTGGACGTCACCTCGGATGGGCGCTACCTGGCCTCGGCCAGCGCCGACCGGTCCGCGCTCCTCTGGGAGCTGGAGACCGGAGAGTTCCGCGTGCTGCGAGGGCCTCGGCAACAGGCCCACCTCGTCCGGTTCTCTCCGGATGACCGGCAGCTGGCCGTGGCCAGCTTCAATGGCACGCTGCGCGTGTTCTCCTTGGAGACGAAGCCCCACCGCGTGCTCTCTCGCGCCGCGCCCCAGTCCTCACTGTTGCTCTCCTCCACGGGACAGCGGCTGGCTTCGCTGTCCGAGCAGGGGCAGCTGCGGCTCCTGGAGGCTTCTTCGGGGAAGCTCCTCCTGGAGGCGCCCGGCTTCGCGTCGAGCGCGCTGAGCTTCTCCCCGGACGGCCAGTGGCTGGCTGCGGGCAGACTCGATGGGCGGATCCTCCTGTACGCCTCCGCCACGGGAAGCGCGCAGCCCCTGTTGGGAGGGCATGACGCTCCCGTCACGGCCGTCTCCTTCTCCGGGGATGGCCGGAGCTTCGCCACGGCGGACGAGCGCGGCGGCGTGTGGCTGTGGGAGCTCTCCTCGGGCCAGGGGCGCCGCTTCGGAGCCCACGGGACGAGGGTGTCGCAGCTCGCGTTCTCACCGGACGGCAGGCACCTGGCCTCCGCGGGCGGGGACGGCGCGGTGCGGCTGTGGGAGGTGGCCACGGGCGGGTTCCAATCCCTGCACGGTGGCGGAGGGGCCGTGTACACCGTGGCCTTCTCCCCGGAGGGCCATCGCCTCGCCATGGGAGGCGAGGACCACCTCGTGTTCTGGGAGCTGGACAGTGGCCAGCGCCATCCTCAGAACACGAGCGAGGGCGACGTCCTGGAGGTGCGCTATTCGCCCGGGGGCGACGTGGTGGCCAGCCGCAACCAGAACGATGGCCGGGTGATGCTCTGGGACGGGCGGACGGGAGCGCCCCGCAGCGAGCTCCGGGCGCATGAGAGCGATGTCCTGGGCCTCGCCTTCTCGCCGGATGGGACGCGCTTGGCCTCGGCGAGCCTCGACAAGACTGTGCGGCTGTGGGACGTGGCCACTGGAGAGAGCCGCGCGCTGCGAGGCCACACCGGGCCGGTGAGCGCCGCGGCCTTCTTCCCGGACGGAAAGACCCTGGCATCCACCGGCCAGGATGGCGCCATCCGGCTCTGGCCGGACGACCTGCCCCTGGAGCCGGAAGCCCTGCGCGCCTGGATGCGCACCTTCACGAGCGACGAGAGGCCCCACGCCTCCCGGCCTTGAGGTCTCTCAAGCGGGAGTGGCGCCAGGGCTGGCGGCGGTGTCCTGGAGCGTGAAGCCGACCGTGTTGCGGCCTCCCGTGCTCATCGCGAAGACGGCGCCCCCGTGCATCTTGGCTACCGCTTTGACGATCGACAGGCCCAGGCCGTGGTTGTCGCGGCTGTTCCGGCGTGCGCCGTCGACCCGGTAGAACCGATCGAACAACCGCTCCAGGTGCTGCTCCGGAATCGGAGTGCCGGGGTTGGTGACGGCGACGCGCACCTCGGCTTGCTGCCGCGTGATGGCCACGACGACCTCGGCGCCGCGGTCGGAGTGCTCGATGGCGTTGAGCAGCAGGTTGCTGGCGGCTCGCCGGAACAGGGAGCGCTCGAAAGACGCCTGGGCATCTCCCTCCACTCGCACCGAGACGCCCGCCTCGTCGAGGAGGGCATCGAAGAACTCGACGGTCTTCGAGACCTCCTCCGCGGCCGACGTGTGGACCCGGTCGAGCGCCTTCTCTCCCTGATCCGCGCGGGCGAGGAAGAGCATGTCGTTGACGATCGCCCGCAGGCGGTCGAGTTCCTCGAGGTTCGATTGCAGCACCTCCTCGAGCTGCGAGGCGGTCCGCTCCTTGGCCAGGGCGACCTGCGTCTGGCCGATGAGATTGGTCAGCGGCGTGCGCAGCTCGTGGGCCACATCGGCATTGAATCCCTCGAGCTGGGCGTAAGCGCGCTCCAGCCGGTCGAGCGCCCCGTTGAACGAGGAGACCAGGTCGGCCAGCTCCCGAGGGAGGGGAGAGAGCCGCAGCCGCTGGGACAGATCCTTCGGACTGAGGGACTGGGCCTCCTGAGACAGGCTGCTCACCGGCGCGAGCCCCACCTTGGCGATGCGATGGCCAAGGAGTGTGACGAGCGCGGCCCCCGCGAGGCAGAGCGCGACGAGCGCCCCGGCGAAGGAGTTCAGCGTGTCGTTGAACCGCGTCGAATCGACCGCCGTGATGACGTGGACCGTGGGGCGCTCACCATGGGGGGCGATGGCGCGTGAGGCCGCCCGCATCGCGTGCCCCTGCAGCTCGAACTCGAACGGCCCGGTCGCGCCGCGGGTGCTCAGCCGCTCGCGGAGTGCTGAGGGCGCGTCTCCGTACTCGAAGCGGGTGTCAGGGCCCACGACCCAGAAGCGCACGCTGCCATCGAGTGGCGTGATGGCCTCCAGCTTCGCGCGCACTGTCTGCCACCGCTCCAGACTCTCGTTCCGGGCGACCACCATGCCCGCGTACTCGAGCCGGGTGTTCACCTCGCGGAGCTGGTGGTGGACGAGCTCCCGGTGGAGCACGCGCTGCAGCCCGATGCCCACCAGCGAGAAGACTCCGAGCGAGGCCACCGCGAACATCACGGCCAGCCGCGTGGCGATCGAGGCCCTCATGGTGACGCCCCGTCCTCGCGCGCCTCGAGCACGTACCCCATGCCGCGGATGGTGTGGAGCAGCTTGCGCTCATGGGGCCCGTCGACCTTTGCTCGCAGGCGCTTGATGGCGACCTCGACGACGTTCGTGTTGCTGTCGAAGTTCATGTCCCAGACCTGCTCGGCGATCACGGTCTTCGACAGGATCTGCCCTTCGCGCCGGGCGAGCAAGGCCAGTAGGGCAAACTCCTTCGCTGTCAGCTCGAGCCGCCCGCCAGCCCGGTACGCCTTCCGGCTGAGGAGATCGATCTCGAGGTCTCCAATCCGGAGCTGCGTCGACTCGTGGGCGCGGCCCCGCCGGGTCACCGCCTGCAGGCGCGCGACGAGCTCGAGAAAGGAGAACGGCTTCACGAGGTAGTCGTCTGCGCCCTCCCGCAGCCCGTGGACCCGGTCGTCGACCCTGTCTCGCGCGGTGAGCATGACGACCGGCGTCTGCTTGCGAGCGCGGATGGCCCGGAGCACTTCGAAGCCATTCATCTCCGGGAGCATCACGTCGAGGACGATGACGTCATAGTCGTGCTCCAAGGCCAGGGCGTGCCCATCCGTTCCTGTCCGAGCCACGTCCACCGTGTAGCCCTGCTCGTTGAGGCCTCGATGCAGGTACTCGGCCGTCTTCGACTCGTCCTCGACGATGAGGATCTTCATGCCGGCTCCTGCTTCGGGGGCATGAGACCCATGGTCTGGTAGAGGCGCACGAGGCGGAGGGACACTTCGGCCGTCGCCTGGGCCGCCTGCAGCTCGAGGGCATAGAGGGTGCGCTCGGCGTCGAGGACCTCCAACAGCGAGAGGGCCCCCTCCGCGTACTGACGGCGAGCGAGCGCCGCGGCCTTGCGAGCCGAGTCCGTGGCGGCGGTGAGCTCGGTGCGCCGGATCTCTCCCTGGGTATAAAGGATGAGCGCCGTCTGGACCTCCTGGAGTCCGGTGCGCGCGGTCAGCTCGTAGCTCAGATAGGCCTGCTCCTGTCTCGCGTCCGCGGCGTCGATTGTGGCCCGAATGCGGCCAAAGTCGAGCAACGGCGCGAGCAGATTCGCACCGATCGACCAGATCAGGGAGCCTCCGGACAGCAAGGCCGACGCCTCGTTGCCACTCTGAAGACCAAGCATGCTGCCCAGGGTGATTCGGGGATACCGCAGGGCTTCAGCCGCTTCCCGCCGGGAGATGGCCGCGAGCAGCCGGGCCTCGGCCACACGCACGTCGGGCCGCAGGCCGATGACCTCGGTGGGGGTGAGGAGGACACCGAGCGCGTTGGCACTCGGGAGCGCCCCCGTCTCCGGTAGGACGGCTGCCAGCTCCGCCGGGGTCGTGGCGAGCAGCAGCACGAGCCGGTGGCGCGAGGACTCGGCCAGCTCCGCGAGCTGAGCGGCGCGGGCGCGCGTCTCGGACAGAGAGCTCAGCGTGCGCTCGACGTCGAGCCGGCTGGAGACGCCCTGCGCAAACCGGGCCTGGGCAATCCGAAGGGTCTCCTCCGCGGCCTTCGTGTTGGCCCCGGCGATGGTGGTCTGGGTGCGGTAGAGGCGATATTCCAGATAGGCCTGGGCCACCTCGGCGGCCAGCGACAGTCGCACGCCGTCGCGCTCGGCCACGGTCGCTGCCCAGTCCGCGTCCGCGGCGTTGGCCGTCTTGCGCAGACGCCCGAAGATGTCGGCCTCCCAGCTGGCCTCGGCGCCGATCGAAGCGGAGATCCGCTCTTCGTTGGCCAACGCAGTCCGGCCGTAGCCAATCCCAGCGGTGCCATTGATCTGAGGGAACAGCTCCGCCCGCGCGCCCTGGCGCAGCGCCCGGGCCTCGCGGATTCGAGCCTCGGCGATGCGAAGGTCCAGGTTCCGGCGCTCGGCCTGGACCATCAGCTCATCGAGCACCGGATCGCTGAAGGACCGCCACCACGCCGCGTCGACCGACGCGCTTCGCTCCGCGGCCGGAGCGCTCTCCCAGCCTTGCTGGAGCTCGGAGGAAGGCAGCTTCGTCGGAGCCGAGCTGGCGCAGCCAGTGAGGGCGAGCAGCACGGCAAGAAGACTCGTGGACGCGCGCGTCACGTCGCCTCCAGCTTCGAGGGACTGGGAAGATCCGGGGGAGACGCCTTCCGCAGGCGGCTGAAGAGCCGATCGAGCGCCAGGTACACGACAGGCGTCGAATAGAGCGTCAGGACCTGGCTGACGAGCAGGCCGCCCACGATGGCGATGCCGAGCGGCTGCCGCAGCTCGGACCCGGTCCCGAAGCCCAGCATGAGGGGAATACCGCCCAGGAGCGCGGCGAGTGTCGTCATCATGATGGGGCGGAAGCGGACGAGACAGGACTCGTGGATCGCCTCTCGAGGAGACATCCCCCGCGTTCGCTGCGCGTCGAGCGCGAAGTCGACCATGAGGATGCCGTTCTTCTTCACGATGCCGATGAGGAGCACGATGCCGATCATCGCCATCACCGAGAAGTCGTGGCCCATCAGCCAGAGGAACAAAATGGCCCCGAGCCCCGCGGAGGGCAGGGTGGACAAGATGGTCAGCGGGTGCACGAAGCTTTCATAGAGGACGCCGAGGATGATGTAGACGGCCAGGAGCGCGGCGAGGATGAGCAGCGGCTGGCTGGCGAGGGACTCTTGGAAGCCGCGCGCGGTGCCCTGGAAGTTGCGAGAGATGGCGGTGGGCATTCCGAGCTCCGCCTCGGCCTGTTCGATGGCCTTGACGGCATCTCCGAGCGCCGCTCCGGGCGCCAGGTTGAAGGAGATGTTCACGGCCGGGAACATGCCGTTGTGGCTGATGGACAGCGGCCCCGTCGAGAGGGGCTCGAGCTTCGCGACCGCGGAGAGCGGCACCACCTCCCCCGTGCGGGGGGAGCGGAGGTGCAGATAGGCGAGGCTCTGCGAGGTGCCTCGTTGCTTGGGGTCGATCTCGAGGATCACCCGGTACTGGTTGACCTCGGTCTGGTACTCGTTGACCTGCCGCTGCCCGAAGGCGTCATAGAGGGTCTGGTCGATGTCACGGGCCGAGATGCCAAAGCGAGCCGCAGCCGCCCGATCGATGGTGAGGCGCGTGACGCTGGCGCCCAGTTGCTGATCGTTCGACACGTCGCGGAGTTGCGGCAACTGCGTGAGCCGGGAGGTGAGCTTCTCCGCCCACTCGGACAGCAGGGCGCCATCGCTGCTCTTCATCGCATACGTGTACTGAGCGCGCGAGGGGCCGCCTCCGAGGTTGATGTCCTGGGCCGGGCGCAGGTAGAGCATGATGCCGGGCACCTGGGCGAGCTTCGGCCGCAGCCGGTCGATGAACTCGGTGATCGAGACGTCTCGGTCCGAGCGATCCTTGAGGACGATCCAGAAGCGGCCGCTGGAGGTGCTCTGGCTGCCGCCCGTCGCGCCGACGGCATGCGCGTACTCCTGCACCGCGGGATCCTCCGCGACGATGCGCTCCAGTGCTTTGTGCTTGGCGATCATGTCCTGGTACGAGACGTCCTGCGCCGCCTGGGTCGTCCCCTGGATGAAGGCCGTGTCCTGCACGGGGAAGAACCCCTTGGGAATGAACACGTAGCAGACGACGGCGGCAGCCAGGGCCAACCCGAAGCCGAGCAGGGTGAGCCGCTGATGCTCCAGCGCCCACCTCAACGTCCGGTCATACCCGTTCACGAGGCGCTGCGAGAACCCAGGGCTCGCGCTGCTCGGGCGGTGAGCCAGGGGCCTCATGAACCGCGATGCGAGCATCGGAGCGAGCGTCAGCGACGCGACCACCGACAGCAGGATGGCCGCTGTCATGGTCAGGGCGAACTCTCTGAACAGGCGCCCGACGATGCCGCCCATGAACAACAGCGGAATGAACGCCGCGATCAGCGACAGGCTGATGGACATGACCGTGAAGCCGATCTCCGCGGAGCCAGCGAGGGCCGCTTCGTGAGAGCTCATTCCCTCCTCCAGGTGCCGGTGGATGTTCTCCACCACGACGATGGCGTCGTCCACGACGAAGCCGACGGCGATGACGAGCGCCACCAGCGTGAGGTTGTTCAGGCTGAACCCGAGCGCGTACATCGCCGCGAAGGTTGACACCAGGGCCACCAGGAGCACCGCGCCGACGATGAGCGTGGCCGACACCTGCCGCAGGAACAGGCCCATGATGATGACCACGAGCAGGACGGTGATCATCAGGGTGACCTGGACCTCATGCTGCGAGGACCGGATCGTCCGGGTGCGGTCGTTGAGGATGTCCACCTCGACGCTGGCGGGCAGCTGCTCCCGGAGCCGCGGGAGGGCTTCGATGATCCGGTCGGCGGTCTCGACGAGATTCGCGCCCGGCTGACGGCGGACGATGAAGTTGAGCCCAGGCTTTCCGTTCTGCCAGGCCTGGACGTAGTCGTTCTCCGCGCCCGTGCTCACCCGCGCGACGTCTCCGAGGCGGACGGGAGCGCCTTCGCGGTAGGCCACGATGAGGTTGTCATAGTCATCGGGGCGGAAGATCTGGTCATTGGTCGAGAGCGTCGAGACCCGGGTGTCGCCGAAGAGGGCACCCTTGGCCTGGTTGACGCTCGCGGCCTGCACCGCCGCCCGGATATCGGCGAGCGTCAGGCCCAGGGACGCCAGCCGCTCGGGCGAGGCCTGGATGCGCAGGGCGGGGCGCCGCTGGCCGGTCATGGCGATCTCGGCGACGCCGGAGAGCTGGCTGAGCTGCCGCGCGAGCTGCGTCTCCGCGATGTCGCTCAGCTCCGTGAGCGGCAACAGGTCCGACTGGACGCGCAGGACGAAGATGGGGCTGTCGTTCGGATTGACCTTGCGCCAGGTGGGCAGGTTCGGCATCTCCGACGGGAGGCGGCCGGAGGCGGCATTGATGGCGGATTGCACCTCCTGCGCCGCGGTGTCGATGCTCTTCTCGAGGTCGAACTGCAGGGTGATCGAGGTCGTCCCCAGGGCGCTCGTGGACGTCATCTCCGTGATACCGGGGATGGCGCTGAGCTGGACCTCCAGGGGCGTGGCCACGGAGGAAGCCATGGTCTCGGCACTGGCGCCCGGCAGGCCAGCACTGATTTGGATCGTCGGGAACTCCGCCTCGGGCAGCGGCGCGATGGGCAGGCGCGGGTAGGCGAAGAGGCCCAGCAGGATGACGCCCAGGGTGAGCAGGGCGGTGGCGACGGGGCGGGCCACGAACCAGCTGGAGAGGCTGCGCTGCGAGTGAATCACGGGGCCGCTCCTTTCGGAGTCTCGCCCTTGGGCGGGGCGATCTTCACCGCGCTCCCGGCCTTGAGGCGGGAGTGGCCATCGCTGACCACCGTCTCACCCGGGGATACTCCGGACGTCACGACGGCGAGCTGCTCGTCCGCGTAACCGAGGGTGACGGGAACGACGGTGGCTTTGGCATCATCGACCCGGAACACGAACGGGCCTTGGAGTCCTCGCTGGACAGCGCGGGCCGAGACGACGGTCGCCCCCTGGCTCTCTCCCGTCTTGAGCTCGACGGTGACGAACTGGCCCGGCCAGAGCTTGCCCTCGGCGTTCGGGAACTCCGCCTTGAGGGAAATGGTGCCGGTCGTGGGATCGATCTGGTTGTCGATCATCAGCAGGCGTCCCTGGGCCAGCGCTGTCCCACCGTCGCGATCGAAGGCGATGACAGGGGCACCCGCCGTGTCGCGCAGCAGTGCCTGAAGCCGGGGAAGTGCCTCCTGGGGAAGAGAGAAGAGCACCGCGATGGGATCGATCTGGGTGACGGTGACGAGCCCCTGGGCGTCGGAGGTGCGGACGACGTTGCCAGGGTCGACCCGGCGCAGGCCGACCCTCCCGGTGACTGGCGAGGTGATGCGCGTGTACGACAGGCGGACCTGGGCTGCGGCGACCATCGCCTCGTTGGCGAGGAGGGTCGCTTCGAGCTGCTCGACCTGGGCCTTCTGTTGGTCGGCCGTCTGGCGTGAGATCGCCTCGTCGCGCACGAGGTTGCCGTAGCGCTCGAGGTCGGCCCTCGCGGCGTGGAGCAGGGCCTCGTTGCGGGCCTTCTCGGCACGGGCCTGGGCGACTTCGGCGACGATCGCCCGGTCATCGATGCGAGCGAGCAGCTCGCCCTTGTTGATGAGCTGGCCCTCTTTGAAGGCGAGCTCGGTGAGGAGGCCATCCACCTGGGGGCGAACCACCACGCTGTGAAGCGACAGGACGGTGCCGATGCCGCGGAGGGAGTGAGGAACGTCGCGGCGGGAGACTTGCTCGACGAGGACGGGGACAGCCGGAGGCCCCGTCGCGGCGCGCGACTCCGAGGAACAGCCGAGCCCGCCGCCAGCGGCGGAGAGGGAGACGAGGAGGAGAACCAGCTTCCTGGCCCACCGAGCATGGGGCCGTTGTTCGTTCGCTACCATGGCCCGGAATTCTGGGTGAGCAGGGCGGGCGCGAAGCTGACGCGAAGATGACAAGAATGTCAGTTTGGGGAGCTTGTCCAGCCAACGGCCCGTCCCCACCGTTCCTCCATGAGGACGGATCTTCAGGAGCAACCCGAGAGCACGATGGGACACAAGTCGGCCGAGTTCGAGCAGGGCGAGCACGGCAGGCCGCATGGCGAACAGGCGGAGGAGCCTTTCGCACGGCGCCGCGCACGGCGCGAGGAAGCCGAGGAGAGCGACATCGGCGGCGAGATCCGCGCGCGCGAGGAGGAGGAAGAGGAAGAGCGCGAGGAAGAGGAGATCGTCGAAGGAGTCGTTGCCCCGGGCGGCTTGTGAGCCGAGGAGCGGACCATGGCGAAGAAATCGAAGATGCAAGAGGGGTACGGCGAGACGAGCGAGCAGCGCCAGCGCCACCTCCACAATGACAACTTCTCGGAGAGGGCTCCGACCAAGCCCGAAGAACTGGACGCCGTGCGCGCTTCCCCGGACAAGGACGGAAGCGTGGTGACGGTGCACCCGCTCGCCTCGGAGGAAGAGGAGCCAGACTGAGAGGGGGCCCCTATACTCGGGGGCCATGAGTCAGGACCTCAAGGCACTCCTCTTGTCCTATGCCTACGTGGGCGCGTGCGTCCTGGTGGGCGAGGTGTTGGCGCGGCGGGGGGCCTCCCGGGAGTTCTCGCGCAAGTTCATCCACGTGGGCGTGGGCCTGTGGATCTTCGCCGCGTTGAAGTTGTTCGAGCACCGGGAGTGGGCGGTGGTTCCCTCGATGACGGCGGCGGTGGCCAACTGGGTCATCCACCGCAAGCGCCTGCTGAAGGCGGTGGAGACCGAGCCCGACAACCTGGGGACGGTCTGGTACGCGCTCAGCTTCTCGGCGTGCCTCTGGCTGGCATGGGACCGGCCCGCGGTGGCAGTGGGCAGCGTGCTGGCGATGGTGGTGGGGGATGCGCTGGCGTCGCTGGTAGGCCGGCGCTTCGGACGCCACCGCTATGAGACGCTGGCAGGGGAGCGCAAGAGCCTGGAGGGTTCGCTGGCCATGCTCGTGGGCACCTTCCTGTCCGTGCTGGCCGCGCTCACGTGGCTGCCGGGCCTGGCGCCTGAGCTGCCCCGAGTGCCGCTGGCCCTGCTGTGCGCCGTGGTGGCCACCTGCGCCGAGGCTCTCGGTATCCGGGGACGGGACAACCTCTGGGTGCCGCTGAGCGCCCTGGCCGTGCTCGGCTGGACTCCCGCCTCCTTCGCTCCGGGCCTGGGCCTGGGCGCGGGGGTGGCGCTGATCATTGGTGTGGCCGCCTGGTTCCGGGGCTCGCTGAGTCCCAGCGGTGTGCTGGGCGCCATTGTCGTCGGAGCCCCGGTGTTCGGGCTGGCGGGTGCGGTGGGGACGGCGGCCCTGCTCGGCTTCTTCTTCTCCTCGAGCGCGCTCTCCAAGGCCTTCCGGGACCGGAAGGCTCCCATGGAGGCCGAGTACGCCAAGACGGGGACACGAGACTTCGGGCAGGCGCTGGCCAACGGCGGGGTGGCCGCACTGGCCGCCGTGCTCCTGGGCCTCACGGGGGACTCGCGCTTCCTGCTGGCGATGCTGGGAGCACTGGTTGCCGCCAACGCGGACACCTGGGCCACGGAGCTGGGAGTGCTCTCGCGCTCCAATCCCCGGAGCATCACCACCCTGCGGCCGGTGGCTCCTGGCACCTCGGGCGCCGTGTCGGGCATGGGGCTGCTGGCCTCCACCGCCGGGGCTGCCTTCGTGGGGAGCCTCGCGCTGGTCACGGGCGTCCCGTGGCAGTTCCTGCCCTGGCTCGTGCTGGCGGGGGTGGTGGGCTCGCTGGTGGACAGCTTCCTGGGGGCCACGGTGCAGGATGTGCGCTGGTGCGAGGCCTGTGCCCGGGAGACCGAGCGCCGCGTGCACCACTGCGGTCAGCCCACCCGGGCCCTCCGAGGCGTGTCCTGGCTGGGCAACGACACCGTCAACGTGGTGGCCACCGCCGCAGGCGCTCTGTTGGCCTTCTGTGCCGCTTAGCTGTTCGACTTGCGCGCCGGTACTGGCGCTCCTCTTCGCTCAGGGCAGAGAGAGGCTTCAGGGCTGGATGTTCAGCTGCGCGAACCGGTAGAGGGGCCACGGGAAGGATCGGCAGCGGGCTACGCCCTCGCAGCGCGCGGCGGGGATGGTGACCTGTCCGACGTGGCCCACGTTGAACCGGCCCGTGGGGAAATTCGCCGGGACGGTGAATCGCACTCCGTGCCCCTCCAGCGCTGCCGGGATGACGGTTCCGTTCATGCTGACGCCCTCGAGCTGGGACAGGTCATCCGTGGGCGGGTCCCACTCCAGGAAGATCTCCTCGCCGGGCTTCACCACGGGAGCGGGTTCGATCAGCGTGAAGGTGTGCCGCCCGAAGAAGTTCGTGAACTCCGCGATGATGGCCTCATCCCCGGCCCGGATCTCCATCACCGCGTTCCTCGGCGCATCGAAGAACAGCGCGGTGTCCAGCTTGCCGGTGAAGAAGGGTGGATCATTGGGAAACTCGCAGCGCTCGACGACGGGGCCGCCGGGGGAGGTTTCGAGGGGAACCCCATCGAAGGTGGCCACCACGTCGGGGTGCAGCTGGAGGCAGCCGCCTCTCTCGGGCTCATACCGGTCGAGTATCGCCAAGAGCCCGCCCTCGAAGGAGTTCACGCTTGCCCGCAGTTCTCGGCCCGAGAACCGTGAGAGCTCGTCTCCCGGCTCGCACGCCACCAGGGTGGCCGCGCACAGCAGCGCAGGGAGGGCTCGTCCGAACAGCGAAGAAAGAGTGAAGTGTGGGCGCATGGGTCGTCCCGCAGCCAAGCTCTGTTCATGCTGCACTTCAAGGTCTCGCTCGGGCTGAGGAATTGCAGAACCCCCGGGTGCGCTGCTCCACTGAGAGTGCGATGACCCTCGGAGATTCGAACATGCCTGACATCCGTGTCCTGCTCTTCCTGGCTGCCTGGGCACCCGGGGCCGTGCTGGCCCAGTCTGCCGCGCCGGAACCCCCGCTGGCGCCTCCCCTCGTGACGGCACCGGAGGAGCCCGCGTTCATTCCGGGACCTCCATTGGAGGAGGTGGCGGTGTCGCGGCCCGAGGTGAAGCCATACGCGTTGTCCCCGGCCCGGGTGAGCGTGGAGGTACTCGGAGGCGCCGGGGGAGGCTTCTTGATGACCCTGGCGACGCTGATTGTGGCGAACTCCTCGAGTGTGGACCGCTTGAACTGCCGGAACGGAGACGTCTGTGACAACCGCCTCCTGGGGACCCTGGCCATGGTGGGGTGTGGGGTGGGCTCCACGGTCTCTGTCTATGCCTCGGGCGAGCTGATGGGAGGGCAGGGACGGCTCCTCCCGACGCTGCTCTCGGGGCTGGCCGCGGGAGGCGCGGGGGCAGGCCTCTTCTACGCGGGACTGGCGGAGGACGCCGAGTCGGTCATCCCGCTCATGGTGCTCCCGATGGTCTCCTCCATCGTGGCGTATGAGCTGTCCGCGTCCCTGAGCCAGTCGCCGTCACAAGCGGCTCCGGTGTCTCCGTCCCCGGGCGTGACGTGGGCCCCTTCGTTCACGGTGTCCCCGAAGGGCGGCACGTTCGGGCTCGTCGGGCGCTTCTGACTCAGGGCTCCGGCTCGTCCGGCTCGTCCGCCGCTTTCGGCCGCGGCTCGCCGCGTGGACTCACAGGTACACGATGCACCCGCGCTGCTCGAGCCGCTGCAGCCAGCTTGGGGGCGAGGACAGCTTGTTCCACCGCAGGTCGAGCTTCCCAAGGCTCGGGAGCTCCGCGATGGATGCGGGCAGCGCGCGCAGTTGGTTGCCTCGGAGGTCCAGGGAGACCAGGTGGCGGAGCGCACCCAGCGATTCGGGGAGCGAGCCCAGCCGGTTGTTCCGCAGGTCCAGCTCCGTGAGCTGCGAGAGGCCTCCCAGGGAGGAGGGGAGCGCCGTCAGCCTGTTGTTCTCCAGGCTGAGCTTCCGGAGCCGCGTGAGCTGGCCGAGGGACTCGGGCAAGGAGTCCAGCGCGTTGTTCTTCAGGTGGAGCTCTTGGAGGTTCTCCAGCGCACCCATTGCCTCCGGGAGCCCCGTGAGGCGGTTGTTGTAGAGGCGGAGTTCGATGAGCGCGCGTATCCCGCCCAGGGAGGAGGGGAGTGTCGTCAGCCGGTTGTCCGTGGCGTTGAGGTACCTCAGGGCTTTCAGGTTCCCGAGCGACTCCGGCAGGGAGGTCAGCTGGTTGTCGCTGAGGTAGAGGTACTCCGAGAGGCCGGTGAGCTGGCCGAGAGACTCGGGGACAGCGGTCAGCGCGTTATGGCCCAGGTCCAGCATCTTCAGCCGGGACAGCGCGCCCATGCCGGACGAAAGGGACGCAAGGCGGTTCTCCGACAGATCCAGCGTCTCCAAGCCCGTCAGGTTCCAGAGCGACTCTGGCACGGACGTCAGGAGGTTCTTGCCCAGCCGCAGGTCCACGAGCGAGTTCAGGCGGCCGAGGCTCTCGGGAACAGAGGCGAGCTGGTTGCCGCGCAGGTCCAGCCGCCGGAGGCGGGTCAGCCGCTCCAGGCTGGCGGGCAGGGCCGTGAGCTGGTTGCCATCCGCGAAGAGCAACTCGAGCTGGCTCAGGGCCCCGAGCGACTCCGGGAGCAGCGTGAGCCGGCAGTTGTCGGCCATGAGCCGCGAGAGGTGCGTCAGGCGCCCCAGGCTCTCGGGTAGGGAAGGGAGGGGATTTCCTGTCACGTCGAGCTGCTGGAGCTGGGACAGCTCGCCGAGCGGCTCGGGGAGGGCCGTCAGGCCACAGTGCCGGAGCGACAAGGCGAGGATGGCCCCCGCTTCCAGGTGGACGCCAGCACCTTGCGCCTCCCGATCGATCCAGTCGCGAGAGACCCTGGGCAGGGGCTCCGCGGCGGGAAGGTTGCGGGAGTGCCGCAGCAGGGCTGTGAGTTCGTCGAGGAATCGGGTCATGGGGGCGCGTGGCCCGCGAGCTTACCCCGACATGTGAGCCTCCTCCCGTGCGCCACCCGTAGAGGGGCACCCTTCGAGAGGACGGTGCCAGCCCAGCAGCAAGCAGGGCGCTGGGAGCAGAGGCCGCTGAGCGTCCAGCGGTCTCCAGCCTCGCCTCATGCCCAGACGACGGTGCGCCTATTATTCCCCGTGGCCGCCGCGGTGGCCACCGCCCTGCTGGCCGCCGTAGCCGCCACCGTGGCCACCGCCCTGCTGGCCGCCGTAGCCGCCACCGTGGCCACCGCCCTGCTGGCCGCCGTAGCCGCCACCGTGACCGCCGCCCTGCTGGCCGCCGTAGCCGCCACCGTGGCCACCGCCCTGCTGGCCGCCGTAGCCGCCACCGTGGCCACCGCCCTGCTGGCCGCCGTAGCCGCCACCGTGACCGCCGCCCTGCTGGCCGCCGTAGCCGCCACCGTGGCCACCGCCCTGCTGGCCGCCGTAGCCGCCACCGTGGCCACCGCCCTGCTGGCCGCCGTAGCCGCCACCATGGCCACCGCCCTGCTGGCCGCCGTAGCCGCCACCGTGGCCACCACCCTGCTGGCCGCCGTAGCCGCCACCGTGGCCACCACCCTGCTGGCCGCCGTAGCCGCCACCGTGACCACCGCCCTGCTGGCCGCCGTAGCCGCCACCATGGCCACCGCCCTGCTGGCCGCCGTAGCCGCCGCCCTGGCCGCCACCAGGGCCGGCCCCGAGCACTTCCGGGACAACTTGGCTGGGAGCCGAGTCAGCCGCGAGCGCTGTGCTCGCCGTGTTGAACAGCATTCCCGCCGCGACCAGCATCCCTCCGAAACCCAGTGGTTTCTTCAACCCGACTGACATGGCCCTTCCCCCTTCTGTTGTCCGATAGGTCCTCCGATTCCTCGCTACCTCCCGCTCCGCTGCCTCTCGGGAGTCAATAAACTCGACCTAGAATCGTAGGCTCTTCTTCAAGAGTGAACACTCTGTGGTGGTGGAACAAGGCTCGAGCCGCTCCCGACTCGGTGTCGAACCACGCGAGCCTCGCTGGGCGCAAATTGGGCGCTGATGCTCCCCGGGCGCCGCGGGTCCCGGGCGGGGAAGCGAGCCACCTCATGCTCATCTGCGCAGCCTTGCTATGGGGGTTGGCGGCCGCTCCGGTACACCCAAGGAAACGGGAGGACCCACGGCCCGAGGAGGAGAGCGCTCCCAGGCTGGCCTTGGTAGAGGTCGTCCTCGGCACGGGGGCTTCCCGGACTACGTGCGCACCACCGCCACCGTCGGAGGAGGGATGTTCTTCTAGGATTCATCGCTGCAGAACTGTGTCCACATCAATTTCTTCTCAACGGGCGGAGCGGGCTCCCCGGGCGGTGGTGTCATTTCCAGCATGTAATACATGTTGAATGAGACCAATCGATCAAGTCCCTGCTTGTCCCGATTGTAGGAGTTGCACAAATACTGCCCGAAGTAAGGCAAGTAGGCGTCATTGTCCCCAAACCAGAGGCTCATGAAATATTTCCTCCATTGGGAGTTGGGGTAAGTCTTCGCGACGAGGGCGGGTTTGGCATCCGTGAGCGGTGCGCCTGGAGTCATCAAGTTGATGTGCTCCCCATTCTGGGTGAGTCCATCGATGACGAACCATCCATCATCCTTGAACGGAAACGGTGCGAACAGGTTCCACGTTGCATCCAGGTAGAGCCCGAAGAGGATAGCGCCGAGCGGCTTCGGCATCTCACGGAGGGCATGAACCGTGGTGAGATTCCACCAGAGCACCCAGAGCAGGAAGACCGCCGCCAAGCTTTGGCTGAGCCAGGAGACACTGGACGCCAGAGGCCTTTTTCTGACCAGGGCCTCGATTCTGGGAACCCAACCCTGGAAGCGGCCGGAGCCGATACCCAATCGAGGTTCAACCTTTGCCCAAAACCCACCCGGCAAAAACAGCAACCAGCTGATCGCGCAGATCCACGGGAAGATCCCCAGGTACATGCCTAAGAACAGGCAGAAGTGGAACAAGATGAAAACCGCTGGAACAATCATCCTCAGTTGAGGCAGAAAGACAGGCGAGAACACCAGCAGCGGCCCCGTACATTCCAGGATCATCGTACCCAGCGTGGCGAACCTCAAGAAGGCGGGAAACTGCAAGAGCCACCGTCCTTGCGCAGTCACCAGATGATCGATGTTCAAGGCATAGTAAAGCGCCGAAAACTCGGAGTTCCACACGGGATTCCATTTGTGGATGAACGAGAAGGAGTAAACAAAGGCCAGCTGCAAGAGAATCGCAGCCGGCGCAAAGCCGGACACAGAGTCTGGCACGGGCTCTCGCTCGGAATTCAAGATGGCATCCATGGAGTGCTTGGCGCTGACTGGCAAGAATATCGACCAGAAGAACATCAGCCGCAAAACGTCGTCGCCGCCATGTGCATTGATCGGAAGCCGCGTGTGAAACGAAAGCAGCAGAATCCAGGTGAGAAATGCACTGAGGCGGCCGCGATAACCCACCATAAAGCAGAAGGCACACACGACCTGGAGCAAAATGAGTGCAGCCTGAAACCGCCAGTCTCCGGAGAGCAGGGTGAGGCTGAATTCGAACCGGGTCGCAATATCGGTCAGGTAAGCGGCTCTGGGTAGAACGCCGCTGTCCGAGTAATGAGCCTCCGCGACGGAAAGCCGGTTGAACCCGTCGGCCACGGCAAGCGCGCCCATCAGCACGCGAAACCAGGCCAGCGATCTGAGGTCGATCGAGAAAATTTCTTTTAATGAATAGATCTTCGGCATTCCAGGAGCCCTAATCCCCCAGGGGATCTATTCATGGGTCGCTGCTGCGCCGGACGTTCTCTTTGGACGTCGAGGGAGGCCTGTTCAACTGGCCTCAGCACAGGGGCTACCCCAGCACGCGGTGTCGAGCCTCAAGCAGCAGGGTGCCCCAGAAGGCCATGCCCTGCGGGGGATGCCAGACGAGGATGAGGCGGTTGCAGCGCCGTCTGAGTTGACGATGCGGGAAGCAGTCTGCACTCGAGGGTCACCCTCTCGGGCCTCGTCAGAGGCACGACCTTGTTGATCATCATCGAGGGCTACGCTGGCGAGTACGGCAATGTTGCTCGGTTGAACATTACCCAGAACTTGCCCTCTCCATACGGGTTGAAGGAGGGAAGGACCCGCGTGAGGTGCGTGGCAGACGCCATGGGCACCTGGGCTTGTTGGGGCTGGTGGAAACGATCGGTGAGGAACACGGGATTCCGATTGCGGCAACTGCGGGCAACCGCAGGATCGCGCCCTCTGGTTTGGATCAGAATCCAGCCCAATCGGTCGGTTGGCGAACTTCGGGCTTTGAGGTCGTCGGCCTCGAACACGCCCGCGGCTACATGGGGCCGAAAGCACTCGGCTGCTGTACACACTCAGTCAGCGCGGAGCGACGCGCCCGCCGATCACCGGGAAGCGCTCATACGCTCGCAGGAGCGCATCCAGATGCGTAGGGTTGTCGAGATCGAGCGGCGCCTCCGTGAGTCGCACCACCCACCCGCCCGTCGCCGTGCGCTGCGCCCCAGAGAGCAGGTCCGCATCGCGGGCAGGGTCCGGGAACCCGATGGCTCGTGCGGCGGCTGCCGACCAGTAGTTGAGCCACCCGAGGTAATAGGGAATCTCGGGTGCGGGGATTCTCTCTGGGAACGTGATAGCAGGTAGCCCGCGCGGCGGCTTTTCAGGACCATGCCGCTTCGGGCCTATCTGGTCCGCAATGTCCTGCATCACACGGGCCGGCGTCATGTGGCCCCATCGCGCGCGTGCGCCTTCGGCTACGTGCTCTAGGATGTTCACCGCTGCCGCGATGACGACCGCATCGAGCGGTAGGTCCGCATGGATATCGAGCAGCGGCTGTCCGCCAGGTGCCTGGCTCGCGGGCGTTTTCAACCCGGAAATCGTCATGGGGTAGTTCTCATCGCCGTTGCAGAGAAGCGGGAACTGCCCGCGAGTCGCTGCCTCAGCAAGCCATGCGTCACGCTGCGGGAGCGCAATGAGTTGCCCTTCTTTGGAGACTTTCCACTCCAGGCGCATGCCTGGGAGCGCTTTCTCCATTCCGTGGACGGCAGCGAGCGTGCGGCCATCGTCACCCGTGAGCGCTGGCGCGTAGACGGTGAGCTCGACGCGATTTTGAGCGGTCATCGTTTGCACCCTGTGACAACAATGTCCAGAGTCGGATCCTGCCGCAGCAGCGCTTCCCTGTGAGCGGCGCTGCTCACCCCAACGACGAAGCCGTATCCACAGGCCGCGGCGATGTCGCGCTCTTCTCGCATCTCTTCCGCTTGATCGATGGCCACCTGATTCCGGAGAAAGAGCGAGTACGTGTCAAACTGATCAGTCTTGATCTCCCACAGCACGCGCACGCCGACTTGCAGCGCATCGAAGCGCTTGCCGTTCACGAGCACGTCCTTGCCGGGATAGCGGTTCGGCGGAAACTTATCGGCACACTCGTTATGCGGATCATCTCCGCCCGCGTGCGGCACGGGGATGGCCTCGCACCCAGAGCGGCGACGCTCCACGGTCACCGGGGCAGGTGGGTCCCTCCTGATGGACCTCTCCGATGTGGGGTTCGCCTCCGCCTCCGGCTTTCGCTCCTGCGAAGCACGAGGAGCGTCTCCAGCCCAGATGCTGGGCTCCCGGGTGGGCGGCAACTCGCGCTGGTGCTGACTCCGGGGCAGTGATGGGGGGCGCACCTGGCCTGGCTGCCCTCGCACAGGCAGGCCCGTGCCGGGCACAGCGGGTGGGCGCACAGGCGCCCATGAGTAGGCCTCGGGCGCCTCCTGAGAAGTGGCGCACCCGGTTACGACAACGGCGACGGTGAGGATGAGTCCGCTCGTTGAAGAAGGCATGGTGCATTCATCCTACCAGCCATAGGACCCTTGAGGATTGTCCACCGGATGTGGATGGTCAGCAGGGAGCGCGTGATTCCGATCATCACTCGACCGGAATTCCAGATCTCCACCGTCGTGGTCCCCCGGATCGACAGTGGCTGCGAGGTGAGTCCCAGCGCTGGTGACTCGGGGGCAGTTGAAGGGGGACCGGGGGAGACTGAAAAGTTGTGGGCAAGCTGTGGGGCGTAGAAGTTGCCTGCGCGCGTGCCCCCGAATGGAGACGATCCGCGAAAGGCGCGGGACTGCGCTCGCGGCGAGCGAGATCGCCCGGGCCGCTGTGACGCCTCGAGTCCTTCTCATCTCGAGGCGGTGTCTCGTCAGGCGCGCCGCGGTCACGCGGATCGTGGGTCCGCGTTTCCTGGAGACCGCTTCCTCCCACCCTCAACAGGCCTCTCTCTCCCGATGCGCAGATCCAGGGGAGTGTTGCGAAGTCAAAACAGGGAAAAGGGAGGGGCACACACCATGAAGACGGTTCTCATTACGGGATGCTCCAGGGGGCTCGGCCGAGCCTTGGTGAAGCATTTCCAGCAGAAGGGCTGGCAGGTGGCCGCGACCATGCGCAGGCCTGATGCGGAGCAGGAGCTGCACCTGCTGCCGCATGTCCGGGTGTACGGCATGGATGTGCTCGACGATGCGTCCGTTCGCAAGACCGTCAGTGAAGCGCAGCGGAATTGCGACGGCATCGACATGGTCATCAACAACGCCGGTTATGGCACCTTTGGCCCCTTCGAGGCGGCCTCCGAGGAAGAGATCCAGCATCAGTTCTCGACGAACCTGTTCGGAACGATGCGGGTCATCCGCGCCGTCCTGCCCCAATTCCGAGCTCGGCGCCGGGGCGTGGTGGTCAACATCGGGTCCGTGGGCGGCATGGTGACTTTCCCGTTCTACAGCCTGTACCACGGCACGAAGTTCGCGCTCGAGGGCTTCTCGGAGTCCCTGCAATACGAGCTGAAGCCGCTCGGCATCTCCGTGAAGCTGATCCAGGCGGGAGGGGTGCGTACCGACTTCAACGGCAGCTCCCTGGCGCTGCTCGCCGGAGAGGGCCTCGAGGAGTACCAGGAGGCCCGGGACAAGTGCCTGGTGGCCTACCGCCATAACAGCTCCGTGCACACCCCCGCCGAGTCGGTCGCGGCGGACATCTTCGAGGCCGTCACCGACGGCACGGACCGGCTCCGCTACATCCTCCCCCAGGGAGGCCAGACCTCGCAGCTCTTGCAGATGCGCGAGGCGATGTCGGATGAGCAGTTCGCGGAGACGCTCTGGAAGTCGTTCATGGGGAGCTGAGCGGGCTCACGGTTTACGCGGGCAGGGAGCCTTTGCCCGTCTGGATGGTGTCCCAGAACTGCTTCACCTTGTTCACGTAGGTGGCGTCACCCGTGCCGGCGGGGATGGCGTTCGGGTTGCTCTTGTCCACGCCGTTCGGGCCAGAGTTATAGGCGCGCAGGGCCAGATCCCAGCTACCGAACTGCTCCTTCATGTCCTTCATGTAGAAGGCGCCGGCCAGGATGTTGGTCTCCGGATCCGCCAGGTTCTTGCCCTGCAGCTCCGGGTGCTTGGCCTGCAGCTCGCCGAAGGTGTTGGGGTTGACCTGCATGAGGCCCGTGTCCGTCAGGCCGTTGCCACCGTTGGTGGTGACGGCGGCGATGTTGCCGCGGGACTCCTGCCAGATCTGCCCGGCCAGCATGGAGGCCGGCACGCCCGCCTTGGCCGCGGCCGACTCGATGGCGCCCTTGAACTGGCCCAGGGCCGAGGGGAAGCCGGAGCCCAGCTTGGCGTCACCCGAGGCGCTGACGGGGCCGGAGCCCGTGGGGGCCGAGGCGCTGGGCTTGCCGGGGGCCTGTCCGGTGGAGGGGACGATGCCACCGTTGCCCGCGGGAGCCTGCGGAACGGCCGGAGCTGCCGGGGCGGCGCTGCTGCCACCGGCCGGCTGAACGCCACCGGCGGACGGGGGAGCCCCGGCGGCGCCCTGGCTCATCTGCTGCTGCTGTTGAATCATCTGCTGCAACTGCTGAAGCTGCTCTTGCACCTGGGCCTGCACCATCTGCTGGTGGGCCTGGATGATCTGCTCCTGCTGCTTGCCTGCGTCGAGGCCCTGCAGCCCCTGCAGGAACTGGGTCCACTTGGCACCGGTCGGAGGGCCTGCGCTGAAGCCGTCCTTCTGCAGGTCCAAAGCGACAGCGCGCTTGGAGCCACTCTCCGCAGGGGCCACGGGCTGACTGGCGGTCTGCGCGCTGCCCACGCGGGGAGCGGGGACGTCCTGCACGGGGAGGCGAACGGCGAAGTCACGAGAGGCAATGGGCGAGGTCATGGTCGGGGTTCCATTCGAGGCAGTGGAGACGCCCTGACCTAGAGCAGGGAACATGCCAACGGCTTTTCGGCCCCCTAAAGGCCCGAGAAGGGCCGTTTTTCCTCGAGAACGGCCCCGAAAGAGGGGTGGAAGACTGGTGACTGCTGTTTTTCCTGCTGACTGGAGTCACCACCTGGCCGTCCAGGCAGCCCATGTGCGCCAGATCCGTTCGCCACCGCGCCCGAACGGAGCCCCCGCTCGCGACGCCGCGAGAGGACAGTGCCGAGTTGCTGAGGAGGACGTTGGACTTGGACGTGTTCGCCTGCGTGAGGTGTGAAGGCAGGAGCCGGGTTGGAGCCTCACGCCTCGGCTCTCCCAAACCTCAAGGGTTGGCGGTCACACGCAACAAATCCTCGGTCGCAAGAGTGCCATCGCTGCTCACTCCCAGCGGGTCACCAACGGCCTGATCAGTGCTTCCTCCTAATGCGCCAGATGCTGACGACGGTAGAGGGATGGCCTCAATCCGCTCGGGAGGGTTCTGACATCGACCATGAAAGGGTGTACCTGCCATGTGCGCATGGAAAGATAAGCCGGTGAGTAGGAGTCGAGCTCGGGGAAGGAGGCAGCGGCCCGAACGGAGCGGATGAAGCAGCGGAGTCCGCGAGAGGACTGGGCCGAGTTGCTACTGCTCGGGCGGACCCCGTCCGCAGCCCTCTTCGGCCCTTCCTCTCCAGCCCTCACCTTCAACCGGCCTCCCATTTTTCTGATGCTCCAGAATCGGGGCCGGGCTGCTCGGGGCCGCAGAATCGTGGGCGCCCGCGAGGACCGGAAACGGTTTTCAGCGCGCGGGTCTCGGGCCCTTACTTGGGGTGCGCCTCCGCTCCGCTCGCTGGCGCGTCGTTGATGACCCGGAACTCGATGCGCCGGTTCTTCTCACGCCCCGACCTCGCCTCATTCGGCATCAGGGGGCGGGAGGAGCCAAACCCCTGCGCCGTCACCCGGCTCGCCTCAATCCCCTTGGACAGCAGGTACTTCCGCACCGCCTCGGCTCGTCGCTGTGGCAGCTCCTGGTTGGCCTGCGCGTTCCCGTCCGATGAGGTGTGCCCCGAGATCTCCAACCGCACGTCCGGGTACTGCTTCAGCACCTTGACCGCCTGATCCAGAAGCGCATAGGACGTGGCCTGGATGCGGTCCGAGCCCGCCGCGAACTGGAGCCCGGTGATGACGCCCGTGAAGCGTTGCACCGCCTTCGGCAGCTCATCGGCGCACCCATCGTCGTCCTGGAAACCATTGCGCGTCTCCAACTCGGCGGGGCACTTGTCGGCGGCGTCGGCCACCCCGTCCTGATCATTGTCGTTGTCCGGGCAGCCGTCCTCGTCCTGGAAGCCGTCCTTGTCCTCCGCCTGCGCGGGACACGCATCCTTGGAGCCCAGGAGACCGTCCCCATCCTCGTCTGTCTCGGGGCACCCGTCCTCGTCATCCACTTGGTTGACGGTCTCAGCCTGGTCCACACACTTGTCGGCGGCGTCGGCCACCCCGTCCTGATCATTGTCGTTGTCCGGGCAGCCGTCCTCGTCCTGGAAGCCGTCCTTGTCCTCCGCCTCACGCGGACAGGCGTCCGCCTCATCCCGCACCCCATCCTCATCCGTGTCCAGGGGCTCAGGCGGAGGGGGGGCCGGGCGGGATTCGCCACCGAAGCGGTAGGAGAGGCCCGCCTGCAGCTCGAAGTCATGGGTGACGCCACGGCTCTGCCGGGAGGGCGGCAGCAGGTGGCGCAGATCTCCGCGCAGCGACAGCCGGGGCGTCAGGTCGTACTTGAGTCCGGCACCCCAGTGGAGGGCGAAGTCCGTGTCATTCTCCACCTGATCCACCCCCGTGCGCCCCGTGAAGGAGCTGTGGGCCCCCACGCCCGCAGCCAGGAAAGGACGCCAGCGGCCCGAGCTCCAGAAGTGGAACAGGGCATGGGCCCGCCAGCCCATCACGAAGACGGACGCGTCCGAGAGGGAGTCCGAGGTGGGGATGGCGGCCAGCTCGCCTTCCACCCACAGGCTCGGGAGCAGCGCATAGCCCAGCCGGGCTCCCAGCAACCCGGAGTTCTTGAGCGAGGGCACCAGGTCTGGGTAGTCCGCCACCCCCAGCTCTCCATTCTTGGAGAAGAAGTGCCCGCCTCCGAAGAGCCCCGCCTCCAGGTGGCCCTGGGGCTCCTCACCCTCCGCTCGCGCCTGAGGGGCTGCCAGCAGGCCAGAGATCGCCAGCAGGCTCACAGTGTACACCCATGACTTCGCAACGAACTTCCGCATGAACACGGTCTCGAAAAGGGGATGAAGGCAAAGCGTGAATTTAGTACACGACCACCGCGCCGTAGACGCTGGTGCCGTTCGTGTAGGCCACGAGGGCGCCGGTGTTCGAGGGGAGAGCCGCGACCGCCGGGGCGCTGCCGGCGCCAAGGGTCCGGGCGTCCGCCTGCGCCACCGAAGAGGCCCCGAAGAGCATTCTGTCCAATTGGATGTTGCCCGTGTTCCGTTGCGTGACGACATAGGCGTTACCGAGCGCATCCGCGTCAATGCTGCGGAGGGGGCCAGGGCCAACGTCCGTGGGCAGGCCATGCACCTGGGTGCTCGTCCCGGGGGCCGACACGGGGATGACGTCAATGTTGTCGTCTCCGTTGGTTCCTGTCGTGTAGAGGAAGCTGTTGGAGCCTGTCCAATCCGAGAAGAAGGCCTGCCCGGGCGGTGCGCTCTCGGCGCCGAAGGTGGCGCCCGCGTCGCTGCTGCGGCGGATGTGGAACGCCGGGTTGTCACTCACCGAGAACACGTCTCCACTGATCTTGTCCACGATGAGCTCGTGGAAGCTATTGGCCTGGGCCACATCCGTGACGATGAAAGAACCTTCGCCCCGGGCGGAGTTCCGGAGGATGCGCAGGTTCGTCGAGTTCATCGAGAAGGACATGTAGAGGGCGTCGCCCAGGGAGTCCATGCTCACCTCGGCCTCGACCACAGCTGAGATCTCTCGAGGGGTCTCCCAGGTCTCGCCCGCGTCGGTGGTCCGGGTGAAAATCAGCTTGCCCGGACTGGCGAGGGCCGACACATAGGCGGTTCCCGTGGGGCCGCCTTCAATCGCGATCTCCGCGACGCCGGTGATGCCCAGGGAGGTGGGGCCCACCCAGGTCTGGCCGCGATCCCGGCTCACGCTGACATACCCGGTGCCGCCACAGTTCATCACCACGAAGAAGCGGCCCAGCGCATCCACCGCCACCTTACGCCCCGTGTTCGAGTTGTTCGTGCGGCAGCTCAAGGCCCCGCTGATGAGCGTTGGCGGGACGCTGGAGAAGGCATCGAGCTGGCACGAGGCGTCGCAGCCGTCTCCAGAAGCCGTTCCGCCATCATCGCACTGCTCGCCCGCGACGCTGTCCACCAGGCCGTCGCCGCACACCTCCAGGCCGCGGCAGTCCGCGCGACAGCCGTCCCCAGCGACGCGGTTTCCGTCGTCACACACCTCGCCGGGCTCAAGGTTGCCGTCGCCGCAAACGAAGGGAGGGTAGACGGTGATGCTGACCGTGGCGGTGTTGGAGGTCAGCGTGCCATCACTGACCGTGAAGGTGAAGCTGTCCTGCCCCGCGAAGTCCGCTGCCGGAGCGTAGGTCTGGTTGGCGCCTGTCCCTGCCAGCGTTCCTTGAGCGGGAGGGGTGGCGATGGTGAAGGACAGTGCGTCACCGTCCACGTCCGTGGCCCTCAGGGTGACGGTGGTGGAGGTGTTCTGGGCCACCCTCACCGTGGCGTCGGTGGCCACGGGCGCGTCGTTGATCGGGTTCACCGTCACCGTGACCAGACCGATGCGGGTGGCCAGCCCGTCGGTCGCTACGTACTCGAAGGCGGCCGTGCCATTGAAGTTTGCGTTGGGAGTGAAGGTGAGGGTCGTCCCGGAGAGCGTGGCCACGCCATTGCTCGGGTTCTGCACGGCGCTGATCGTCAGCGTCTGCCCGTCCACGTCGGTGTCGTTGGCCAGCAGGGTGGTGGCCGCCAGCGTCAGCGTCACGTCTTCGTCCGTCGTCGCGGTGTCGTCGGTCGTCACCGGGGGGTCATTCACCGGGTTCACCGTCACGGTGACGGTGGCGGTGGCGGTGAGGGAGCCGTCCGACACGGTGTACTGGAAACGGGCCGTGCCCGAGAAGTCGGCCGTGGGGGTGAAGGTGACGGTGGTGCCTGCCAGAGCCACGGTGCCAGAGACCGCGCCGCTCACGCCGGTGATCGTCAGTGTCTGCCCTTCCGGGTCCGTGTCGTTGGCCAGCAGGGTGCTGGTGGCCAGCGCCAGCGGCACGTCTTCGTCCGTCGTCGCGGTGTCATCGGTCGCCACCGGGGCATCATCGACCGGGCTCACGGTGACGGTGACGGTGGCAGTGGCGGTGAGGGAGCCGTCCGACACGGTGTACTGGAAACGGGCCGTGCCCGAGAAGTCGGCCGTGGGGGTGAAGGTGACGGTGGTGCCCGCCAGCGCCACTGTGCCAGAGACCGCGCCGCTCACGCCGGTGATCGTCAGTGTCTGTCCTTCCGGGTCCGTGTCGTTGGCCAGCAGGGTGCTGGTGGCCAGTGTCAGCGGCACGTCCTCGTCTGTCGTCGCGGTGTCATCGGTCGCCACCGGAGCGTCATTCACCATGTTCACCGTCACGGTGACGGTGGCGGTGGCGGTGAGGGTGCCGTCCGACACGGTGTACTGGAAACGGGCCGTGCCCGAGAAATCGGCTGTGGGAGTGAAGGTGACGGTGGTGCCTGCCAAGACCACGGTACCGGAGACCGCGCTGCTCACGCCAGTGATGGTGAGAGTCTGCCCGTCCACTTCGGTGTCATTGGCCAGCAGGGTGGCGGCCGCCAGCGTCAGCGGTACGTTCTCGTCCGTCGTCGCGGTGTCGTTGCCCGCCACCGGGGCGTCATCGACCGGGTTCACGGTGACGGAGATGGTGGCTGTCGCCGAGGCCTTGCCATCGGAGACCGTGACCGTGAACGTCTCTTTTCCGGCGAAGTTCGCATGGGGCGTGTACGTCACCGACGTCCCCGTGCCCGCGAGCGTGCCATGGCTGGGGGTGGCGAATGTGACCTCAAGCGCGTCGCCGTTCGCATCCTCCGGCGAGACGGTGATGGCCACCGGGGTGTCCTCGGCGGTGGAGACGCTGACATCCGCGACAGTGGGGGGAAGATTGGGCTTGTGGTTGTCTCCGCAAGCAGCGGCCAGTGCCAGCACAAGCAACAGCGGGTACTTCGTCGTCATGGTGACTCCAGCCCCTACGGCGCTTCGGAGAGCGAGGCTCAATTCGGGCGGCGGACTCTACAGGTGTTATTGATTGCACAATAGAAGAATGGATTAAGGGGAACCCCCTGCTTGAGCTTGCCCCGGCAGGGAAAATTCTCCAGGGCTGCGCCCAGCGCACCTCCCCTCGGACGGTGCGCTACGGAGCCGTGCAAGATTCACAGTTCATGGAAGAGACGATTTCCAAGTTTTTCCAAGCCTCCGAGGGATGCATTCGTCCCCACCCGGATTTCAAGCTCACTCGACTTCGACGTGTTCGCCTGCGTGAGGTGTGGAGGCAGGCTTCAGGGTGTTGGCGTACGTGAAGGCAGCACGAGGGGGGCGCGCGATTGTGAAGCCCCTGGGCCTGACCACGGCAGGTGCGAGGCTGGCCGCGGCGCGAGGGCCACATCAGGCAGCGGGGTGTTGAGGCGCTCAAGACAACCCACAGGCCCAGGACCTTCAACTGGCCTCCCATTTTTCTGATGCTCGGCGGCTGAGTCCAACTCCGGCTTTCCGACGGCCCCTCTCCACTCGGAGAGGGGCTTTGTCGTTGGTACGAGCAGTGCTACGCCGGCGTGGGCGGTCCGAACCACTGGGTGAGCGCGTCACGCAGCCCCGAATCCGTGCCGTCTCCCACCCACGCGACATGGCCATCGGGCCGAACCAGAACGGCCGAGGGCGCAGCGACCGCACCGAACACCGGGAGCTCCCACGCGCCCGTGTAGCGGGCATCCACCCGCCGAACCCGCTCCGTCCACGGCGTGATGTCGAAGGCGCCCGGCTCGCCGAGGTTGAGGAAGACCGGTCGGGCCTCGTGCAGCAGCGAGAACACGCGCTTCGGACCGTTCTCCGTGCTCAGCTCGAGGTCGGGCATGCGACGCCCGAGCAGCGGGTGCCCCGCACCGAAGTCATAGTGGACGTCGAGGCCCGACATCATCGCGGCGTACTGCTTGCGAGGCTGCTCCATCTTCAGCAGCTCGGTCATGTTCTCGCGCAGGGCCTCGGTGCGATCGTCGCCGCGGCCGAGCGCTATCTGGGCCATCGTCAGGCGGAGCACGCGGGCACCGATGGGGTGCCGCTCGGCGTGGTAGGTGTCGAGCAGGGTCTCCGGCGAGAGGCCCCTCACCACCTGCGCGAGCTTCCAGCCGAGATTCACGGCGTCCTGCACGCCGATGTTGAGTCCCTGTCCGCCTGTGGGGGCATGCACGTGCGCCGCGTCGCCGGCGAGGAGCACCCGTCGCTCCCGGTAGGACGCCGCCTGCCGAGCCATGTCGGAGAATCGGGAGAGCCAGGTCGGATTGCGAACACCGAAGTCGGTCCCGTAGACAGCAATCAGCGCCGCGCGCAGCTCATCCAGGGTCGGCTCGATTCTGTTGCCGACCTGCGGCTCGACCAGCACGACGCCGGCGCGCTTGCCGTCGTCGAGCTTGCCGATGGCGTTGACGCCCTTGTCTCCACGGCGCACGCCCCACGCGGGCTCCTCGGTCATCTCGACCTCGGCGATGAGGAAGCTGGTCGACGCGTCCCAGCCGGGGAACTCGATCCCGGCATTCTTGCGAATCAGGCTCCGGCCTCCGTCGCACCCGACGAGGTACGTCGCCCGGAGCGAGGCGCCGTCCGACAGCTCGACGTCGACGCCGGTGTCGTCCTGCGCGAACCCCGTCACCTCACGCCCTCGATAGAACGTCACCGGCAGCTCGGCGACCCACTCGGCCATGATGCGCTCGATGCGAGCCTGCCTGAGCGCGAGCCCATAGTTGTGGCGCGTCGGGAAGTCGCTGATGTCGAGCGGGATGAACGAGAAGCCAGCCACCTGCATGATCTGCCCCTGCGAGAGGAAGCGCTCGGCGACGCCCCGCTGATCGAACACCTCGATCGTGCGGGCGTGCAGGCCGCCAGCGCGTGACCCGGGGAGTTCTTGGTTCACGCGACGCTCGACGACGGCGACGTCGATCCCCGCCAACGCCAACTCGGCTGCCAACATCAGGCCCGTCGGGCCGCCTCCGGCGATCAGCACTGCATGGTTGTTCGTGGCCACACTGCGTCCGGATTCGGTGTGCATTTGTTCCTCCGCGCCCGCTGTTTTTCGCGTGCGGCCGGCGTCTGTGCCTCACAGAGGGGGGCTTGTGGCAATCCCCAGGTCGTGGCATACAGCTGGAAGTAGCAAGGGGGGAGATGTCGCGTCCCGCATGCGCCTCCCCGAAGCGAAACGCCCCTCCAAAGCTCAATGCCACTCAGCCCCGAGTTCACTCGTGAGAAAGCGCTCCCGAGAGCAGCGCCCAGCGAAGCCTGCTCTTCCGGCGCCTCCGGCGGCTGCCCACACCCACTCCCAGCCAGAGTCCCAACAGCCGTTTCATCCAGCCCCAAGAGCTTCTTTGCATTGAGTGACTCCTGAAACTGCGTTGTCGAAAGCCGCTACATCCAGAGTGCGGGAGAGCTGACAGAAGCCCCTGACAAATCCGGCGAACTCGCAGGAGTCTCAAGCCCAGCGCAGGCAGGGGAGGCAGGACCCGTGTTATACGCGCGGACCCACTCGATACCTGATGAGGTACACCCGATGCGCTTCGTCGTTCTCCTGGCGGCGATGCTGTTCACAGCCAGTTCTGCTCTCGCCGCCGACCCCACTGCCGCCGCTCCGAAGGCGGAAGCCCTCGCGGCCGGTCCCGAGCTGCGCTTCGCCTGGGGCGCGCCGTCGCGGGTGACGGTGACCGAGCGCATCCTCAAGAAGGGCAGGCGCTCGGTCGTGCGTTACGACGCGGCGCTGTCGGCGCGTCAGGGGGGCGGGTACGAGCTGAAGCTGGACAAGTTCCAGTTCGTGGAGCTGGACGGGCGCGATGTCACCAAGGGCCCGCTGCCCCTGGACATCAAGGCCGCCGCGGCGGTGGCCGGCGCCATCCCCACGTTGGTGCTCTCGCCCGAGGGCCAGGTGGTGGATGTGGTGGGGATGGAGGAGACCGTGGCGCGGGCCCTCGCGATGATTCCCGAGGAGAAGGGCATGCGCGAGCAGATGCGCGCGGCACTCTCGCAGCCGTCGATGGCGCAGATGATGAAGCAGAAGGCGGGAGATTTCTGGAACGTGTGGGTGGGGGCCTGGGTGGGCACGGATCTGGCGGCTGGAGCGGAGCGCTCGGGCACGGTGCCGATGCAGCTGCCCTCCGGGCCGGTGGACAGCCAGGTGACGGTGCGCCACCGCGGACCGGAGGCGGGCCGCAAGGGTGCGGTGCGCCTGGAGATGGAGACGGTCCTCGAGGGCGAGCCCTTCCGCAAGGGGATGGCGGGCGTGATGGCGCAGATGATGAAGGCCGCAGGCCCCGCGGACAAGACGCCGGACTTCAATGCGATGCTCAAGTCGGCGCGCCGCGTCTCCACCTTGGAGGTGGTAACGGACGCCGCCACGCTGCGCCCCTACAGCGCCCGAACCTCGCAGGTGACGAAGCTGCAGGTGGAGGGCCAGGAGCGCGAGGAGGTTGAAGAGCGCGAGTACAGCTTCGCCTGGTCCACGCAGAAGGCCAGCAAGCGTCGCTGAGAGGTCTGAGGGCTCTGGAGCCTGGGGCTGCATGATTCTCCAGGTCACTGGCTCTACCGGGGGGAGGGGCCATTCCGGCCCATGCCATCCGCCTGCTGCCTTTCGGGGCTCCCTCGGGAGAACGCCATGTACACGCTCTGCGTCCTGACCGTCGCCCTTGCCTCCCTGTCCCCGGGCGGGGAGGCCTCCATCCTCCCTCGCCTCGATGGAGTTTCTTCCCTGGCACTGCCTGGCTCCCAGCGTGGGAAATCCTACCTGCTGGATACGGACATGGATTCGACCATCCATGACGGGAGCGGCGAGGGGGGCTCGGCTGGCCGCATCCTCATCGAGTCCTTGGCGGGGCTCGGGGGAGGCGTCGTAGGCATGGCGGTGGGCAGTCTGGCCCTCTCCGAGTCCCCAACGTTCGGGCAGCTCGCGGTCCCGTTATCACTCGATGTGCTGGCCACCAGCCTGGGGGTGGCTGTCACCGGCTGGGCGATGGACGGCCGGGGCCGATTGGGCTTCACCCTGTTGGGAAGCATCCTCGGCCTCGTTGTGCCGCTCGTCGCCGGTTCGGCCCTGGTCGGGCTCGAAGGGTGCGAGATCTCCGAGACCTGGAGCTGTACTTCCGGGGTGTTCGCGGTCGCCGGCATCTTGTTTCTGCCCACCGTTGGAGCGACCCTGGGCTACGAGCTCTCGGCGCCCGAGCCGTGGCTGTCCCATGGTTATGCCTCGAGCGCTCCATCCTCTCCGCCTCGCTTCGTTCCTGTGCTGACCCTGGCCAGGCAGGGACTGGGGGCCACCATCGGGATTGCCGGGAGGTTGTGATGCGGCAGGCGCTCGCGTGGATGATGGCCGCTGTCCTCTGTTGCGCGGCGGGAGCCATGGCCGGAGAGGAACGGACGGAGTCGCAGCTGGAGCAGGCGCAGGAGGCCTATGACCGGGCGACAAAGCTCTATGAGACGGGCCGGTACGCCGACGCGCTGATCCACGGGAGGCAGGCGCTCGCGCTGACGGAGGCGGTGCTGGGGGGGACTCATCTGGAGACCGCCCGGTGTCTGGATCTGCTGGGGGTGCTTCATCGGCTTCAGGGAAACTCGGCCGAGGCTGAGCCCCTGCTCCAGCGCGGGTTCGAGCTCCGGGAAGCAGCCCTGGACAAGCGCCATCCCGACATCGCCTCTTCGCTCGACCACCTCGCCTCTCTCTACAAGGCGCAGGGCTCATATGACCGCGCCGCGCCGCTGTACGAGCGCGCGCTCGCCATTCAGGAAAAGGCCCACGGTCAGGACCATCCCCAGGTCGCCGTGGTGCTCAGCAACCTCGCCCGGCTCTACTCGGAGCAGGGGCGGTACGAGCGGGCCGAGCCACTCTACAAACGCGCGCTCGCCATTCATCAGGCGGCCTACGGCAAGGACCATCCCCAGGTCGCCGCCTCGCTCAACAACCTCGCAAGCCTCTACATGAACCTCGGGTCGTACGAGCGCGCGGAGCCACTCGCCGTGCGCGCTCTCTTCCTTCAGCAGAGGGCTCTGCCCAAGAATCACCCCGACATTGCCTCTTCGCTCAACAACCTCGCCCTCATCTTCGCCAGGCAAGGCGATGTCGAGAGGGCAGAGCCGCGCTACAGGCGCGCGCTCGCGATCATCGAGGCGACTCAAGGCAGGAACCATCCCTACGTCGCCGATCTGCTCATCAACCTGGCCCAGTTGCGCTTGGCCGATGACCGGCTGGACGATGCCCTGCCGCTCTTGCAGCGCGCGTTCGCCATCTCCGAGCTGCGCCTGCGCCGGGAAGCACTCGACTTCTCAGAGTCCCGTCTGACCGCCTTCATGGCGCACCTGCGCACCCAGGAGGAGCTGCTCTACGAGCTGCAGCGAGCCATGCCCACCGAGGATGAGGTGCGGCACCTGGCGCTCACCGCCGCGCTCCTGCGCAAGGGCCGCTCCGTCGAGGAGACCGCGGATACCTCACGCACCATCCACCAGCGTGTCAGTGCCCAGGACCGTGACGCCTTCGAGCGGCTGCGCGGCTTGCGCAGCCAGCTGGCCACCCTGTCGCTTCAGGGGCCCGGATCGCTGGCGCCCGCCGACTACCAGCAGCGCCTTCAGGAACTCGCCAGCCAGGGCGATGCCCTCGAAGCGGACCTGGCCAGGCGCTCCGCGCCTCTGCGCGCGCTGACCACGCTGCCTCCTCCTGAAGACGTGGTCAGCCTCGTCGCGGAGGCCCTGCCGCCCACTCACGCGCTGGTCGAGTTCATCGCCTACATGGATCGCGGGATCCTCCGCGGGCCCGGAGCCGGGGGCTCGCAGGCCCCGCAGGAGCTCCGCTACCTGGCGATGGTTCTCTTCCCGGACGGGAGCATCGAAGCCTTTGAGCTTGGAGCCGCCGAGCCCATCGATAGCGCCGCCGCTCGGCTGCGAGATGCCCTGGCCAACCGCGACGCGAACTTCCTGGTTCCTGCCCAGGCGCTCTACCGGCTCGTCTTCGCTCCCCTGAGGAAGGCCCTGGGCCGCACCCGCAACGTCTTCATCTCGCCGGACGGGCAGCTGGGCCTCGTTCCCTTCGCCGCGCTTCACGATGGCGCCGAGTTCCTCGTGGACTCCTACGACTTCACCTATCTCACCTCCGGCAAGGACTTGCTGCCGCGCACCTGGACGGTGGCTCCTTCACCGTCGGTGGTCGTCCTGGCCGACCCGGACTTCCACGCTCCCGTCCCGCCTGCCCCTGGCAAGACACCGGGGCCGACGCAGCGCTCCTTCTTCGTCGAGCGCTTCTTCTCCACGCTGCGCACCGACCTGGGCGCGAGTCTCTGGACGCCGCTGCCTGGAACCCGCGGGGAGGCCGAGGCCATCCAGCGCATGGTTCCGAGCGCTCAGCTCTTCCTGGGCTCCGAAGCCACCAAGGACCGCCTCCTGCACCTGTCCGCTCCGGGCGTGCTGCATCTGGCCACCCACGGCTTCTTCCTGGGGGAGCCCAGCACGCAGGAGTCCACCCGTGCCATGGGCCACTTTGGTGCGTTGGGAGAGGACGCCCTCGCCGCGCGCCCGGCCGATCCGTTGCTGCGCTCGGGACTCGTCCTGGCGGGCGCGCGCGCGGCGACGTCCGGAGGCTCCGGCGCCGCCAAGCCTCCCCCCGACAGCGCCATGGTGACGGCCCTGGAGCTGGCCGGCCTCAACCTGTGGGGCACCCAGCTGGTGGTCCTGTCCGCCTGTGACACGGGGCGAGGGGACGTCAAACTCGGGCAGGGCGTCTACGGGCTGCGCCGGGCCTTCGTCGCGGCGGGGGCCGAGACGGTGGTGATGAGCTTGTGGAAGGTGAACGACGAGACCACCCGTGTGCTCATGGAGGACTATTACCGCAACCTGCTCGAGGGGAAGGGCCGCCGCGCCACGGCCCTGCGTGAGGCGATGCTTGCGCTGCGGCAGACCCATGGGCATCCCCATTACTGGGCACCCTTCATCGTCGTGGGCCAGAATACCCCTCTGCGCGCGCTGGAGGCGGGCCCCCGAGAGCAGCCGCGGAAATAATGGGATGGGGGAGGTGCAGCGATGCCTACGAGACTCACCTGGGTGCTTCTGGCCGCGCTCTGCGGTTGCTCGACGACCGCGACGGTTTCCCTCTTCGATGGAAGGCGGTTCGAGGCCAAGATTCGACACAGCGACCCGGACGAGGTGGTCGTCGAGACCCAGTCGGGATGGGTGGTTCCCATTCCACGCTTGGAGATCTCCGGCATCGACCACCCCGGCAATGTCGCCGCCGTTGCCGGGGGCCTGGTCGGCGCCTATGGAGCTGTGGGCCTTGTGCGGAAGCTAGGGTCCTGCGACGAAAATCAGATCCCCGAAGTGGCCTGTGTCGCGTCCTTCATTCCCGTGACCGTGGGGACTTCGATGCTCGTCTGGGGCTTGGTGACCTGGTTTGGCTCTACCCGCGCGGCCAGCCCCCAGAATTCCGGTGCCGTGCCCAACCCTCCTTCCTCTTCCGCCTTTGACTTCTCTTCTCGGGACCCACGCTCCATCGGGATGAGGACGATTCCCTGAATCGTTCTCCAGCTCACGGTCTCATCCCTCTGCGGGCCACCTGATCAGGCCCGCCAGAATCACCTCAGCGGGAGACCATGGAGCAGTTCTCAAGAAGCAAGCCGGAGCTCAGGCTCGTCGCGCTGTGCGCGGCGCTGGCGTTGACGGGCTGTGCCAGTGTGCCGCACAAGCCCTACGACAAGGCAGTCAACACGCACGTGCGGACGATCGCGCTGATGCCGCTCAGCAGTCCGGAGGAGCTCAGCGTCACCATCGTGAACCACCCCGGGGCCAGCTTCGGCCTCATTGGTGGGCTGGTCGCAGCATCCGATACCGCCAACATGACCCAGGCGTTCACCCAGCAGCAGGCGAGCCTGCAACTCAAGCTGGAGGAGGAACTCGGCAATGCCCTCTCCCAGGCCCTGACCGCGAACGGGGGCTTTGAGATCATCCCGGCGGGCTCCTCGCAGAAGCGGCGGAATGAGTTCCTGAACGACGATCTCCTACCACGTAGACGACGCCACGGCCTCCAATGGGGGCATCAAGTTCGACCGCTGGCCGCTGGAACTGCTGGGCTTCGTCAAGCTCGGTTCCGCTGTTCGCCTGGGCGGCGGTCTGCAGTACGTGATGGCTCCCCAGGCCAAAGTGTCGCTCGACGGCCAGGATGCCTCCGTCCGGTTCGGCGACACCCTGGGGCTCGTGGCCGAGGGGGGCTATGTGTCGTGCAGCAGCCTGTGCTGGTCCATCAATCTGCGCTTCGCTCACCAGTCCTATGAAGCGCAGCAGGTGTCTGCTGGCGGGAAGTCCTCGCCTGCCACAAGCGACACCCTCAATGGCGATCAGATCGGCGTCAACATGTTCCTCGCCCTCTGAAGGGTGCGCCGGTGAGCGTCGTCGGCACCGGGCTCCAGGGCACGGCGAGCTTCCTACTCTTTCGAGGGGAGAAAGGCGAACACCCGCGCCGGAGCGCCGCTGCCGTCCTTGACGGACAGCGGTGCGACGACGAGGAACGCCCCCACCGGAGGCAGCATCGAGAGATCCGCGAGGTTCTCCATGTGGTAGCCGCCTCCGGCGAGGAAGTCCCTGTGCTCCTCGAAGGTGGCGTTGGTGCCCGGATCCACGGAGAGGGTGTCGATGCCCACGGCGCGCACCTTCCGTTGGCGCAGCAGCTGGCTCGTGGCCACGGAGAGCCCAGGGAAGTGCAGGACCCCGGCGGCATCCGCGTTGCGGTAGCGCTTCTCGTCGGGCCACCGCGCGGCCCATCCCGTGCGGATGAGCACCAGGTGCTGGGGCTGGAGCGGACCATGCTCGCGCTCCCAGGCCTCGATGTCCGCGGGGGACACCACGTAGTCCGGGTTCTGGGCCGCCTGTGCCGTGACGTCCACCACCGCGGCCGGGCCCATCAGGGTCTCCGGCGGAATCTGGTCCACCGTGGCCGCGCCGGGAGCGAAGTGGGCGGGAGCGTCCACGTGCGTACCGGAGTGCTCTCCGATCGTGAAGTGGCGGATGTAGTAGCCATCGTGCTCGACAGTGCCCTGCACCTTCACGCCGAGGGGCGTTCCGCCCGGGAAGAGGGGCATCTCGGGGGTGAGCGGATGGCTGAGCTCGACGACGCGTGCGCCCGCAAGCCACGCGGGGTTGCCGGCGCCCGACGGCTCATGACCGCTGGCGCCCGGAGTGGCACAGGCGCCCAGCAGCAGCGCCAGGGGGAACGGCAGGAGCTTCCCAGAAACCGTTTTCATCGAAGAGACCCTCAGCAGGCATGGAGGAAACGAAGGGACGGTACCTGGAGTCCGGCCTCTGGACGAGATTCTCCGCGCGATGTTGGGGCCGCC
This sequence comes from Hyalangium minutum, assembly GCF_000737315.1. Taxonomy (GTDB): domain Bacteria; phylum Myxococcota; class Myxococcia; order Myxococcales; family Myxococcaceae; genus Hyalangium; species Hyalangium minutum. The sequence goes on along the minus strand of NZ_JMCB01000008.1, from coordinate 375,086 downwards.
TGAGACGGGGGCATGCCTCCGCCCGGTGCTCAGTGCGACGCGCGATCGATGACCACCGACGTCTCGATGTCCCGGTCGACGATCCGCACGCCGCACGGGCCGAATGGCCCCGAGCTCGTGCACCACTCCTTCCCGTCCTCGATCGCGAAGACGTGATAGCGGCCGGGCGGGAGCTCGAACTCGAAGTCTCCGTCTCGGTCGGACAGCGCGCGCGAGACCTCTTCTCCCGCGGAGAGGTTCGGTCCTGCTCCGCGGACGACGACCTCGCGTTGCACCCCGAGTGGCTTGCACTCGGCCGGCGGCATGCAGTTGCCGGTGAGCAGGCTCACCGTGCCGCTCAGCTCGAACCGAGCATCAGGATCCACCGGACGCCCGGGGAGCAGGCGCAGGTTCGCCATGAACTCGTCGATCTCGTTGACGGGCGTCGCCTCCACGAACCGGATCGAGAGCAAGTCCCCACGGTGGTTCTTCACGTAGTAGGTGCGCTCTGTCGGCGACTGCACCTGCATGGCCGGCTGGGAGTCGATCGTCACGTCGGTCACCCGATGCGTCGAAGGCGGCCGGTTCCGCCACGACTCGAGCGTGGCCTCCGGGTCGGCGATCACGGCTTTCACCCAGGCCGCGCTCCGCGTCGACCGGCCCGTCGGATGCGCTCGAGAGACCGAGAACCCCAGCGAACCTGGGTGCTCGCGGAAAGACCAGTCCTTGGGCATGCGGCCCGTGATGAGGAACTGCTTGGAACGGAAAGACGAAGGATCCCGGGTGAGCCCGAAGACGATGGCGGCAGCCACCGCAACGAGCACCAGGACGATCGCGATCCCCACGCGGTTCATGGCGCCACCTCGGCGGCACAGAGGAGAAGAACGGCGATTCGCACGGGGCGCAGGATAGGCTAGGGGGCCCGAGCGAAGGACTGCCGAAGCTGCTCGCCAATCAGGCGACGGGCCTCGTTCGCTGCGTCGATGATGCCGCCCAGCATGACGAACGGGTGGACCTGGCCTTCGAAGCACCGGTACTCGACCGGAACCGAGGCCGAGCGCAGCGCCGCCGCATAGGACTCGCCATCGTCGCGCAAGGGATCGCACTCGGCGGTGAGCACGGTCGCCGCTGGCAGGCCGCTCAAGTCTTTGGCAAGCCCCGGGGAGAGGCGCCAGTCCTGCCGGTCGGCCGCGCCCGCGTAGGTGTTCACGAAGTACTCGAGGTCACGCCGGGACAGGAAGTGGCCCTCACTGAACTGCGTGGAGCTGCCCGTCGGGTGCAGGCGCGCGTCCATGAGGGGATAGATGAGCACCTGGTGGACCAGCCCCGGGGAACTGCCTCGCAGAGCCTGGGCGATGCCTGCGGCCAGGTTGCCACCTGCGCTGTCTCCCGCGATGGCGACCCTCGTGCGGTCCGTGCCGAGGCCGGCGCTGTCGTCCAGCAGGGCCTTTGTGACGGCCAGGCAGTCCTCGTAGGCGGCGGGAAATGGATTCTCGGGTGCGAGGCGATAGTGGACCGCCACCACCACGGCCTCCGCGTAACGGGCGATGTCCCGGCACGTGGAGTCGTGGCTGTCCAGGTCGCCCAGGAGCCATCCACCGCCGTGGAAGTACGCCACGACGGGCAACTGGGAGGCGTTGCTCGGGCGGTACACTCGCACGGGGATGGCGCCCCCCGGACCTGGCAGCGTGGTGTCGGTGACGTCCGCCAGCGCCGTGGGTGCTCCGGTCAGTGGCAGGACGGCCCGAACCCCGGCCCGGTTCTCCTCGGGGGTTTGTGTGTCGAGCGGCGGCGCGCCGGCCACCATGGAAAGGAAGTTTGCTGCCTGTGGATGGAGGGGCATGGAGACAGTTTAGGTGAGTCCGTCCTGCTGCGCATGTGGGACAGCGGGGGGGAGGCCCGCAGGAGGAGAGGGCGGGCTAGGATGTGCCGGTTCGCTGCGGCTGTGGCAGCCCCTGTGCTTGGAGAGCCCATGATCGCCGTCTTTGACGTCGCCGCGCCTCACGTCCTGCGCAACCCCTACGCGGTGTTCTCGGAGATGCGCCGAGCGTCCGCCGTGTGCAAGCTGATGCCCACGGGCTTCTTGAGCGTGGGCCGCTACCAGGACGTGCTGAGTCTGCTCCAGAACTCCAAGCACTTCTCGAACACGGGCTATACGGCCAGCATCCCGCCCGAGCTTCGGAGCCCGGGCAGCGCCTCGGCCTCCATCGTGCAGATGGATCCGCCCCGGCACGGCAAGCTGCGCGGCCTGGTGACGAAGGCGTTTACTCCGCGCACCATCGCCCAGCTGGAGCCGCGCATCCGGCAGATCTCCCACGAGCTGGTGGAGGCCGTGGCCGGTCAGCGTGAGTGCGAGCTGGTGCAGGACATCACCGTCCCTCTGCCGATGATCGTCATCGCCGAGCTGCTCGGGGTGGGGCCCGAGCGCCGCCGGGACTTCAAGCGCTGGTCAGACGACTCCGTGAGCTCGCTGTCGTTGATCAAGGCGGGCAACGTGGCCCAGGTGAAGAAATCGGCTCAGGAGTTCGCCCACTACTTCAGTGGGGAGATCGAGCTGCGGCGCCGCGAGCCGAAGGAGGATCTCATCTCGCTGCTGATGCAGGCGGAGGTGGAGGGCGCCCAGCTGACGTCGGAGGAGGTGCTGAGGTTCATCAATACGCTGCTGATTGCCGGCAACGAGACCACGACGAGCCTCATCGGCAACACCCTGGTGACGCTGACGAACCATCCCGAGGTCTTCGAGGAGGTGAGGGCGAACCCCTCGCTCATTCCGCAGTTGGTGGAGGAGGTGCTGCGCTACGAAAGCCCGGCCCAGTGCATCTTCCGGCAGACGACCACGGACCTGGAGGTGGGCGGCGAGCACCTTCCCCAGGGGAGCATCGTGTTGCCGCTGCTGGCATCGGCCAACCGGGACGAGAGCCGGTTCCCGGATCCGGACCGCTTCGACATCCACCGGGACACCCAGGGACACCTGGCCTTCGGCAAGGACATCCACTTCTGCCTCGGGGCGCCGCTGGCCCGGCTGGAGGCGAAGGTCATGCTGGAGGTGATGCTGTCGCGCTGGAAGGGCCTCCAGCGGGTGGAGCCGGAGGTGGCCTGGACGTCCTCGTTCTTCATCCGCTCGCCCGAGCGCCTGCGGCTGCTCGCCCGGGCGTAACCGCTGGATGCGCTACCGCGCGCGGTGCTTCGCGAGGTCCTCCTCGGACACCCACGTGGCGTGCGTACCGCTGGAGATCCGGTGCGGCAGCCGGATGCGCGCGATGGGGCCGCGGGCGATCTCCCCCGCGTCGAAGACCTGGCACTCGCTGCTGTCGTTGCCCAGGTCGCTCACGAAGGTCACCACGTAACCGTCGGCCTCGCCGCGTGCTCCCGTGCGCGGGGCGATGGGGGACTCGCTGGCGAAGACGCCCTCCGGGAAGCGGTACGACTGCTTCGTCCCGCGCTCCACGTCGTACGCCACCAGGCCGTTGAAGAGGAAGTGCCCCGGCTCGCCCGTCATCGCGATCACCTTGCGGTGCTTCCTTCCGCCCAGGCGGTTGTCGATGGTCGGGAACTCGGTCACCTCATCATCGAGGAACGCTTCCTTCGTCTGTCCCGTGGACAGGTTGAACCGCCAGCGGTGGAGCCGCGTCTGCAGCTCGCGCATGTCCAGGCTCTTGCGGAACGCATCGATCGCCGTCTCGCCCTCGAGCCGCTTCGGAATCGGCGCACCCTGGTGGTAGCCCTCGAGGATGATCTCGTCGCCCTCCTCGTACGCGTTGGAGAAGTGCAGCACGTAGGTGGGCGACGCCTCGAACCAGCGCACGGAGCCGGTGCCATCGCGGCGCACGATCCCGAAGCGTGAACCCAGCTCCGGGCGGTACACGGGGCGGTGCTGGTTCTTCGCGAGCCGCTCCGGGTCCCACATCATCGGGAAGTCATTGAGGATGGCGTAGTTTTCGGTGAACGCCATGTCGTGCGGAAGGCGCGGGCCCGGCAGGGGCACCGGCACGTAGCGGGCGAGCTTCCCCTCCGCGTTGATCACCCCGAAGTGCATGAACGGCGCTTCCTTCGAGTAGTTGAAGAACAGCAGCTCGCCGGTTTGCTCGTCCACCTTCGGATGCGCGGACACAGTCGCGCCCTTCGGGAACACCCCGCGCACGCCCGGGTTCCCTTGCGTCTGCTCGCTCCAGTGCACCGTGCCGCGCGTCTCGAGCGTGTACGGATCGAGCCGGTACGCATCTCCGCACTGATAGAAGGTGGTGAGCGCTTCGCCCCGGTGAACGAGGATGTCCGTGGACGAGGCATCCTTCATCCGCGTCCGGGCGCCCCAGCCATCGCGCTGCGAGGCCTCGGGGGACTCGAGGATTCCGGCCCACAGCGCGCCGCCGGCTTCGAGCTCGGCGAGCAGCCCTGCGGTCTTCACGAAGCGATTGCGGTACTCCGCGCGGCCCTCCTGGAAGCGGAGGGCGTGCACCATCCCGTCGCCGTCGAACGGGTGATAGCGGCCGGTGATGGCCTCAAAGAGAGGGTTCTCCGTGTTGCGCAGGTAGAGGCCTGCGAGATCACGCGGAATCTCCCCCGCAATCACATCCAGGTCGGTGGCATCGACTTCCACCGTGTTCGGCGTCCAGGCACCGGTGCGATACGGATGGAAGTCCGAGTCACCAAGCTTCGACTCGTACCGGCGGACAACGGAAACCTTCAAGGCAGCCTCCCTGGGGACCTGCGGCGCGATGGGGTGGGCGCAGGGCACACCTGACGGACGCGAGCGTAGCCAGCGTGTACTCCCTCTGGCCAGGGGGGGGACGTGCCTGTGTCTTCTAAAAACTTACCGGCTTTCCCTCTCATTCACGTCTTCCACGGAACGCGGCTTGGCGCTAGCTTCGCGGCCCGACGGTCACCACGGGAGGTACAACAATGCAAATGCTTGGAAAAGTAGTCCTCGGGATGGTCTCTCTGCTGGGAACCTCGGCTCTGGCCAGTCTCCCTGTCGTCGGCGCCGCTCAAACAGCACGGGGAGGCTGTGGTTATTCAATCAAGGTCCTCGAAGACGTGGACCCGATCCCATACCCCCGGCCCTTCTACAGAATCACTGTCGAGAGTTCCGTCCTCGCGCCCACCTGCACGGTGCAGCCTAAGTCCCTCGAACTGACGACCTCGAGGGCCCTGCCGCAGGTCGCGATCCAAGCCAGCGCTGACGGCATCGTGGCGGCGTATACCTATGGAGAGTTCGTCCGGTTCATGGGGGACATTACGCGCGTCAGCGTCCGGAACCTCGACCCGAACACCCTGGGGACCCTGAGGGGAGCAGGGTTGTCGTCCGCGATCGTCCCACCAAACGGTGCGGCCGGGTATCCTGGCGCCGTCTTGCTGGACGCGCTCACCATCCAGGGCCCTTACGTCGAGGTGAGTGGCACCTTCACCGGCAACGCGCTCACGGAGGATCCCGCGACCATCCCCTGGCCGTACCCGATCTGGCAGGGGAATAACTTCGTCGCCAGCTATGCCAACTTCTTCACCACGACGACGCCGCCCATCCTCGGCGCGCAGGCCTGTGCGTCGCTGCCTCCGGTGCTCACGGTCAACGGCGGCTCGCCGCTGACACTGGAGTGCGTCAAGGGAGGGACGTACAGCGATCCGGGCGCTCAGGCTGTGGATGGGTGCGGCAACCCGCTGGTGGTGCATGCGTACAACACGGGCACGGACTCCTCCGGGCCGGGCCCTCTGCTGAGCTACGAGGGCTCGTACCCGGTCTCGTACTCCACGTGGAACCATGCGGGGTCTGTGGACGTCACCCGCACGGTGATCGTGGATGACACGACGGCGCCCTCGCTGACGCTCCTCGGCTCCGCGTCCATCGTGCACACGTGCAACACCCCGTGGACAGATCCGGGCGTGACGGCGACCGATGCGTGCTCCGGAAACATCACGCCGTGGGTGTCGCGCACGGGCGAAGTGAATGCCTGGGCCGTCGGCGTGTACACGTTGACCTACAACGTGACGGACGGTGGCGGCAACAGCGCCACGCCCGTGACGCGCACCGTCCAGGTCGTCAACTGCCCCTGGTAGTGCTCAGGGCTCCTCCTCGGGCTTCACGGCGTGGACCGTGACGCCCGAGCCGTCCCGGGCATTCCAGCCCATGTCCACCCAGAGGTCGTCCGCGAACTTCGAGCAGGAGCTGGCGGCCATCCGAGGTCAGCCACGCCGAGGACGCGGCCTCCTTCTCTCCCCGGGCCCGCAAAGCACTTCGGGTGTGGCGGAGCCGCCGCACGTCACGAGCCTCTAGCAGTTTCCGCGCCAGCCACCCGGACGGGTAGGGCGTTCGTTCTTGGACCCCCACCCGCCCTGCCATGCGATTGGCGCCCCACCGTCAGGCAGCTAGTTGGGGCGCGCCACAAGGGCAACACACGGTGGATGAAACGGAGAAGAGGCATGGTCTGGCGGTCCGTCGTCGCTCTGGTGGGAGCGAGCGTGCTCCTGTCTTCCCTGCCCGGGTGCACGGAGAATCCCGGCAAGGACAGGTTCGCGGCCTACTTCTGCGAAGAGCAGGAGCCCGAGCACTCGGAGCGGGGTGAGTGCGACGGGGGGGAGTGCGTCGTGGAAGGCCACCGATGGGGCAAGGAGATTGCCTATATCGAGCTGGATGAGGGTGACCTCGAGAGCGCCGACCTCATCATGGAAGACACGTGGCCCGTGCCCCGCTACGAGCCGGTGAAGCTGCCCCACTCCCTCACCTGGCGGGAGGACCCCTACGGGGAGAAGTACTGGCAGTTCGTCTTCTACGGGCTGCGGCCCACCGCCCACCTCTTGTGGGCCTACCGCGAGACGGGGCTGCGCAAGTACCGCGACAAGCTCATGCAGGTGCTCGAGAGTTATTCGCAGCACGGTCCCTCCTCGCCCTACGGCTGGGACAAGCACGGCACGGCCTTCCGCGCCATGGTGCTCGTCAACACCTACTGGAAGCTCAAGCACGCCAACGCGCTCTCTCACCAGGAGGCGCGCCTGCTCGAGGACATGATTCGCTCGGACGCGGTCTTCCTCGCCAAACCGAGGAACTTCGAGGACAGCTACAACCACGGTTTCGCCCAGGCGGCCGGGCTGCTCTTGGTGGCGGAGAACTTCCCAGGCTGGCCCGAGTCACCCGGCTGGCGCGAGCTGGTCCTCTCGCGCTACGCCGACTTGCTCGACCTGGTCATCGCGCCTGACGGCTTCATCGTCGAGAACTCGGTCTACTACCACTTCTACGTCATGGCCCAGGTGTGGATGCTCGCGGGCTGGGCCAAGAAGTACGACGTGAAGCTGCCGGGGAACCTCTGGGCCGCCGTCGATCGCATGGTGTACGTGGGCGCGCGCATCATCCAGCCCGATGGGAACATCCCCATGCTCGGTGCCAGCCAAGCGCGCCAGGTGCGCCGCTTCCTGCCCCCGCTCTTCTACGGGCTGGCGGAGAAGTACCCCGAGTTCCGCCACACGCTGAGCGCCGGCATGTGTGGCACCGCACCCACCGACCGGCTGTCCACGTACTGGAGCGGCGGCCTCGCCATCCTGCGCTCGGACTTCGGAGGCCAGAAGGAGTACCTGGCGCAGACACACGTCACCTTCGACGCGGGCCCCTTCCGCACCGACCACAGTCAACTGGACGCGCTGAACCTCGTCCTCTTCGCAGCCGGCCGCACGCTGCTGACGGACTCGGGGATGTTCACGGAAGATCCAGGGCCGGAGAAGGACTACTACCAGGGCACGCGCGCCCACAACACGGTGGTGGTGGACGGCAAGGACCAGGCCCTCGGGGACGCCGTGCTGGGCACCAGCATCACCGGGGACGGGTGGCTCTACCAGTCGGGCCACCACACGCTCTACGAGGGCGTGATGCACTGGCGCAGCCTCTTCCTGCTGGAGAAGGACGTGGTGCTGGTGCTCGACCGCCTCACGGCCGATACGCCTCACCAGTACGAGCAGCGCTGGCACCTGCCGCCCGACCTCATGCCCACGCTGGAGGGCACCACGGCGCGGGTGGAAAACGAGGAGGGACAGCGGTTGCTGCGCATCGTCCAAGCCAACCCGCGGGGGCTGTCCGTCTCCACGGTGCGGGGCGGCAAGGAGCCGGTGGATGGCTGGTACAGCACCAACTACGGCAAGCAGAGGGAGGCGACGGTGCTGCTCTATCAGCGGCAGGGGGGCGAGACGGACTACGCCACCCTCTTTGCCGCTGGCGAGTACGCCACCCAGCACGCGCGTGTCTCCTCTTCCGGCAGCGGGAGCGTGTACGAGGTGCAGGCCTGCGCCGCCGGCCACGCCTGGCGCATCCGGGTGGACGGCGTCGGCCAGAGCCAGGAGAGCGTCAGCGTGGAGCGCAGCGACGCCTCCTGTCAGTGACACTCCCCAGGAGCTCTCTGCTTGAGCAGGAGCGAACGCGCGCCCCTACAAGCGCGGGTAGGGGCACATGTCCTGGTCTGAGCTGGTGGTGATGGGGTAGTACCCCTGAGCCATCAGCTCCTGAACACGCTCCGCCACACGGTTCTGGCAGGTGCTCTCGCTGTGGAAGCCGCAGTGGACGCTGGACACCTCGCGCCGCGCGTAACGATCCGGGAGGTGGAGGCAGCTGATGTCCTGGTACACGTCCGCCGTGTAGATCTCCACATCGACGCCGCTGATGCTCATGTCCGGGTCGAAGTGGCACAGCATCATGGTGGGGGCCTTGTAGACGAAGTAGCCGGGATCGGTCTCGCAGGCGTCGCCCCGGCCATCCCCGTCACAGTCGGACTGGTCGGGGTTGGCATCCCTGGGGCAGTTGTCCTGTGGGAAGGGGACGCCGTCCGCATCCACATCGCCGTCGATACACCGGCCCAGATCTCCGCAGGTGGACGGCTCTCCGGGGACCAGATCGCACATCAAGTCACAGGACACGGTGGGACTGCACACGGTCGAGCACCGCGGGTTGGCGTACAAGGACGCCTCCTGGGAGGCCAGCTCCTCGCTCGACCCAAGAGCTTCCTCCAGGTCCGTGGGCCCACAGCCCGCGAGCAGCCCCCAGCTCATCGCCGCCAGCACCACCGTCCGAAATGCCCTGTTTCTCTCTTGTCCCTTCACGGAGTCCTCCTGTGACGCGGTTGCCGCTCAAGTGCGGAGCCTGCGTCATGACAGCTCATACCAGGAGTTGTAGGGTTTTTACTGTTAATCCTGGTTTGACTGTTGGCTGCCCATCAGGGCAGGAGAGAGGCTCTGGGCCTGTCCTGAGTACAACCGGCTCTCAGAGTCATTCAGCATGGTTCCGGCGGTAAGAGGCCCTCCTGAATGGCCCGAGCCCGAGCGGACTGCGAAGACAGAGTGATCCGAGCCGATTCTGGAAATACACGCAGGGCCTCACCGCTCAAGGCGAGTGCCCGTTGCAACTTGCCCTGCTCGACCAGCGCGTCGATGAGACCGCTCCAGGCATCTTCCAGCAGACGCAGGGACTTCCCCGCGGCTTCCTCCAGCAGTGGCTCCATTTCCTGCGGCCTGTCCCGGATGAGGTTCAGGAAATAGCCCAACTCCAACAGAGCGGGGGCGCTCCGTTCTGAGAGCTCTACCGCTTGTTTCAGCACGGTCTCCGCCTCGGTAAAGGTGTCCTCACCTGCGGCCGGCTCGGCCAACTGCAGACACCGTCCCAGTTCCAGCAGATTGGGGACGAACGCGGGTGCTTCGGCAGCGAGTTCGCGGTGAAGCCGTAGGCGCTCAAGCGCACCTGGCTTGCCTCCTGCTGCCTCGCGTGCAGAGCGCAGCCGCGCCAGCAACTCCTCGGGTTTCACGGGCGGGCTCACGGGATCTTCTCCATCAGCCGTGGGCTCTCCTCAATGAGCTTTTTAGCCATTTTGAGCTGGGCCTCCGTGGCGATGCTATAGTCTCGCTGCTCCAGGAAGGTCCGGATCTCGTACAACGTGAAGTCCTTGAGCACCGAGGGAAAGTTGGCCACCCGTTGGAGACGTGCAGGGATCTCTCCCAGTTTCGTGTTGAGCAGTTGAATGCGCACCAGGAGCGCCGTGGCTGAGGCTTGCGACATCAGCCCGCCCCTGAGCGACTCTTGGATGAGCACCTGAGCCTCGGCGAACTGCCCGCGCGCGATGAGGACCAGGATGCGGGGGCTAACGGAGTCCCCACCTCCACCACCGTCATCCACCGGGATGGCGCTCTCCTGTCGGACCTCTCGTGAGGCTTCAGCGCAGTTCCCCAGCAGGGACAGGACCACGAGCCAGATGGCCGCGAGCATCCTCGGGAGCATGGGCCCTCCTCATCTATCCATCGAGGTGGCTGAGACTGGGACTGCCGGGGCCCGCTGTCGAGTTATCGGACACTGCCGAGGAGGAAGATGTGCTGGCACTGCACGTCGCGGGCGTAGCCAGGAAACAGCGCGGGCAGGGGAGCGTCGGACATGAGGGCAGCCTCCGGTAACCCGGGGGAAAGAGGCCCCGCGTCCCGGGCTTCCGGAACGCGAGGCCGTGACTCACGGACGGAACATCAGGACGGCTGCCCCAAGCAGCCAACCCCTTGAAGCGACAGGCGTGAGTCTTCGCCGGACACGACTGGGACAGTCCACGATCGTGGACTGGGCCCGTCGCGCTCCCCGCTTCTGCGCCGCCGTTCCAAAAGTCTCACTGGTGAGACTTGGCCGCCTGCCGGTTCCCGGCGGTGGGGGCGGTTCGAAACGGCTGTCCGGTTTCGCGTATAGGGGGCTCCGCAGCGAGCTTGCGGCGTGAGGCCCTGGGCGCCGTCAGTCCTCGAGGAATCCGTAGACCAAGCAGGCGAGATAACTGCTGATCACGGACTTCTTGAACTTCACCGTGTAGTCCCGCTGCCACGTCCAGAACTCAACATCGTAATAATCGCTGTCGTCGGACGCGGCCTTGAGCGAGCGGATCACGACCCAATGCTCAAAGGCGGGATCCGTGTTCTTCGGCACGTGTGCCACATCGACTGCGGTCCCTTTCGTCCAGGCACTGGTCTTTCGGATGCCGGCCAGGATGTAGGGGGTGTTCGCGTTGCCGAGCGCCGCCTGCACGCGCACCCAAGTGCGGAGGAACGTCTGGTTCGTGTCCATGGCCAGCGCGAGCTTCGTCTTGATGACGCTGTTCATGAGGTACACGAGTGCCTCTTTGGTGAGCGCGAAGTGCCCGAGCCTCTCCCAGTTGGCGATGTTGAACGTATTGGAGAACTCGCGTTGCCCCCGGATGATCTCGGTCCCGGTTTGCCTCTGTGTGATGAGCGAGTCCCTGAACTTGTCCTCCTGGCACTGGAGGATGTGCCCGGAGAACTGCGTGTTCGCGTCGAGCGAGGCGATCAGGTAATGCCCCATCATGAAGTCGAGCATCACATCCTGACTGGGTTCGCATCGGGGCTGCTTTCGGGAAGAGGCAGCACGTCCACCTCCGTCCAGCGCAGCCGTTGCCGCAGAGAGTGCGCCTGGTACGCCTGCTCGCTCCGGATCGATAGAGGAAGGACAAGGTGCACGCGCCGCACACTCCCGCTGAGCCCCATGACGGGGCACTCAGCGTGCAGCCCTCTTCAACGTCTTCGTGGCGACGTGGCCTGCTGGGCCACGCTGTCCCAGGCCCGCATCGCGATCTCCCCGAGCGCGAGGAGCTCGGCCTGGCTCGCGCCATCCAGCGCCTGCACCGACATGCCCTGGAGGAGGGCACCGAAATACCGGGCGAGCGCCGCCGCGTCCGTCCCGGCCGGCAGCTCTCCCCGGGCGATGCCCTGCTCGATGCGGGCCCGGAGCGCCGCCAGTGTACCGGCTCTCAGGGAGGCGACATGCTCGGCGACGGGCTGGTTCTCCTCCGCGCACGTCAGGACCGCAGTCGAGATCATGCATCCCGGAGGGTGCTTAGGGCTGGAGAACTCCCTGGCGGCCTCCTGCAGGAGCCGCTCCACCCCGGCGCGGGCGGTAGGCGCCTCGGTGAGCGCGCGAGGTTGCGAGCCGCCTTGCCGGGCTCGGTAGTGCTCCAAGACCCGGCGGTAGAGCTCGGCCTTGGACCCGAACGCGGCATAGAGGCTGGGCGCGGTGATGCCCATCGCCTCGGTGAGATCGGCGATCGACGCGCCCTCGTACCCTAGCCGCCAGAACACCTCCAGGGCTTGGTCGAGCGCCCTTGAGCTGTCGAAGCTGCGGGGGCGCCCGCGCGGACGCCGTTCTGTGGAGGAAGTGGTTTTCATAGCGTTCGCTATTGAAATGAGGTGGTGGGTTCCTTATTTGTGTAGCGGTCACTCAATAAACAGGAGTATCACCCTATGTATTCTGCCATCGCCATCGCCCTGATGGCCGTCAGCGTCGCTCAAGCCCCAGCCCCCTCCACTCCCCCCGCTCCCCCGGGCTTCTCCGAGGAACGTGCCCTCGCGGCGCGGCTGGACTTGAGCATCGACCAGGCGATCGCCGAGAAGCGCATTGTCGGCGCCGTCGTCCTCGTCGCGAAGGACGGTAAGATCGTCTACCGGCGCGCCGCGGGCCTGGCCGATCGCGAGGCGGGGCGGCCCATGCGGGAGAATGAGGTGTTCCGCCTGGCGTCCATGAGCAAGCCCATCGTGGCCGTGACGGCGCTGGCGCTGGCGGAGCAGCACAAGCTGGCGCTGGACGAGCCCATCAAGAAGTGGCTTCCCACCTTCCGGCCGAAGCTGGCGGATGGCCGCGAGCCCGTCATCACCGTGCGCCACCTGCTGACCCATACCGCGGGCCTGACGTACAGCTTCCGGGAGCCGGAGCAGGGGCCGTATCACCGGGCCGGGGTCTCGACGGGCCTGGATGGGTCCGAGGTGTCCCTGGAGGAGAACCTTCGCCGGATCGCCTCGGTGCCGCTGTCCTCCGAGCCTGGGAAGCAGTGGGGCTACTCCATGGCGACGGATGTCCTGGGCGCGGTCATCGCCCGAGCCGGAGGCGCGCCCCTGCCTCGGGTGGTCGAGCGGCTCGTCACCGGACCGCTGGGCATGAAGGACACGGGCTTCAGCGTGAAGGACGCGAGCAGGCTCGCGACGCCCTACGCGGACGGGAAGCCGGAGCCGGTTCGCATGGGCAAGGATCAGGTGGTGCCCTACTACGGCGCTGGCGTCCATTTCGCCCCCGGGCGGGCCTTGAACCCGCGCGCCTTCCCGTCCGGAGGGGCGGGCATGGTGGGAACGGCGGGTGACTTCCTGAAGTTCCTGGAGACGCTGCGGACGGGCGGGGCGCCGGTCCTGCCTGCGGCCACCGTCGAGCAGCTGGGCTCCGCCCAGGTGGGCCCGGAGGCTCAGACGCAGGGGCCTGGCTGGGGCTTCGGCTTCATCGGGGCGGTGCTCGTCGACCCGGCGCAGACGCGGAGCCCGCAGTCGGCGGGGACCTGGCAGTGGGGCGGAGCCTACGGCCACAACTGGTTCGTGGATCCCCAGCGCCGCCTGACGGTCGTGGCGCTCACCAACACGGCGTTCGAAGGCATGTCGGGAGCTTTCACCGTCTCCGTGCGCGACGCGGTCTACGGCACCGGCAACTGAGTGCGGGTGGCGCGAGCATTGGCATCCGCCGCTGCGACCGAGCCGGGAACGTTGCGCTACCAGTGGTTCGTCACGCAGAGGCCCGGTCATTATTCGATAATTGAGGAGTACGTCGACGCTGACGCGGCCGAAACGCACTACCGACCGAGTTGAATCGCTCTCGCCAGAAGTTCCAAGCGGCGGGTTCGATTGCCGCCGCTCCCAAGTTGAGCAACCCGCCGCTTTCAAGGCGCCGCCCTCTGAGAAGGGAGCTGCGACTGCATTTTCGGGACCAAATCCGGTTTTTGGGGACCAAAAAAGGACCAAACTGGAGACGGAAACGAAATGAGCAAGACGCGTATAGGCGGGATAGAGGCCATGTGGAGGGTGAGGGCTGGAGAGGAGGTGCAGAGGAGTGCCGCTGACGGGGGCCGCCCGAGCAGTGGGCCAAGCGGGTGGAGAAGCCGCGCAGCCCCTTGGAGTACACGCCGGCCCTGGCCGCCCTCCCATGAGGTGGGCGGCAGGGGCTTGGCTCTCTTGGCCCTGGCGGCTTGAGCCTCAACACCCCGCGGCTTGAGGGGGCTCGCGCGCCGGGGCCCGCCTCACACCTGCCGTGGGCAGGCCCCGGTGCTCCAGAATCGCTCGCACTCCTCCTGCCTTGTTCACGTACGCCAGCACTCGCCGTCTGCCTCCACACCTCACGCAGGCGAACCCGTCCTCTTCAGCAACTCGGCCCAGTCTCCTCGCGGCGTCTTCTCCTTCATCGGCTCCGTGCTGGCCGTTGCCTGGGGCGCCTCGCTTCTCTCCTCCCCTCCCGCTTGGGGGAGTCGATGTTCCCCGAGGCGATTGGGGGAATGGCCCACGGCGCGACGGGGATTGGCTGGTGCCTGGCGCGCCTGAGCCTGAGCGCGGCGGGGACGGCGGAGGACCGGCAGCGGTGGCGGGAGCTGGCGGACGCGGCGTTCGCCTTCGAGGAGTCGTTGTACCGGCCGGAACTGGGCGACTGGAAGGACGTGCGCGTGGGCAGCTCGGTGGACTCCGTCGCGGCCTGGTGTCACGGCAGCACGGGGATTGGACTGGTAGCGGGCGATCTCCACGTGCGCACGAAGGGCGAGGGGTATTTGGACGTGCTGCGGCGGGCCACCGCGGCGAGCACGCGCGAGGGCTTCGGCTGGAGCCACACGCTGTGCCATGGCGACCTGGGCACGTGGGCGCTGTTGGACACGGCGCGGCGCATCGACCCGGAGGGCTACCGGGGGCCGGACCGGGCGTGGATGGACGCGGAGTTGATTTCGAGCCTGGAGGAGCGCGGCCCGGTGGGCGGACTGGCGCGGGAGGCGTTCTCGCCCGGGCTGATGCCGGGACTCACGGGCGTCATCCACCTGCTCCTGCGCATGCACCCGGAGCAGCGGCTCGCATCACCGCTGCTGCTGAGCCGACACGGGTAGAGGCTCGACGTCCCTCAGATGCTTTTGACTTCCTCCTTCTCCTTGAGCACCTCCATGAGGTCCTCGAAGTTGATCGGAGCCGTCTTGGGCACGGAGGGCGGGGGAGGCGGGGGGGGCGGGGGCAGGAGGTTCTGGTCCTTCAGGTAGCCTTCCAGTTGCCTGATGCTGCCAGTCTTCACGTCCTTCCCACCCCTGAGGTTCTTCCGTCCCTTCTCGAAGGAAACCGGATTGTCCTGGCGATCGATGTAGCGGTAGTCGGTCGAAGAGCTTTCAACGAGTCGATCCGGGTTGTGGGGATCCTGGGGGATGGCGAGGGCATTATCCACAAAGCCCGCGATCTTCTCGGGAGGCTGTTCGGCGATGAAGCGCAGAAAGTCCCTCGGTTCGAACTTGAGGCGCTCCGCCAGTTGGACGATCGCGGGACCCACGTTCTTGTGCTCCGGGCCGCTGAGGTCCGCCAGTTCCCGGGCCGCCTCGGGGCGGACGCCGCCTCCCTCCAGAAAGGACGTGGAGTTGTCCTCGGCGAGCTTCTCTTCCTTGGCCTCCTTGATCGCCTCGACGATGGCGCCTCCGATGAACCCGCCCACCGTTAGCAGTCCCGCGGCGATCTGTCCCACCACGGGAATGGACACGATGGCGGACGCGCCCGAGAGGACTCCGCCCGCCCCGGCGATCAGCGAAGTGATGCCCTTGCCATAGTCCCCCTCCGCGAAGCTATTGCCGGCGGTGATGAAGTCCGCCACTCCGCCCACGATTCCGGCGACCCCTCCCACCTTGTCGAAGGCCTTGGCGACTGACGCATACTTCGCGGGATTGGAGGAGGAGGCGGACAACACCCCCGTGACCAGTGAGGCGCCGTCCGCGCCGATCTGCAGTCCCTCGGACGTGGTCTTGATGACCGCATCCACATCTCCATCTCGCAGGCCCGAGCTGAAGCTGGCGATGGTGGCGGCCAGACCCAAGCCCTTGAAGAGGTCCCGTGTGACTTCGGTATTGCCTCCCGGCACATCGATCTTCGCCTGGGTGATGGTCTCCTTGTACGCATCCAATGCCCCGGGCTTGTTCTGGTGGATGTCCTTGAGGTTGTCGCCAAGCTTCGTGGCGTCCGCATCGGAGAGGCCCAGATAAGGACCCGCCTTCTTCAAACCGTCGAAGAGCTTCTGGGCCTCGCCCGCATTGTCCTTGGACAACGACAGCAGACGCTGGCTGACGGACTTGACGATGGCGGTATCCGCTCCTTGAACGGCTTGGCGTGCGGTGGCCAGCAAGGCCAACTTCTCGCTCTTCTCGGCACTCTCCTCGTTCGTCCCCAGGGCTTCCACGGCGTCGGCGATGGCGTCCTGACCCTTCTCCGTGTTGGCGAGCCGAGGCAGGAGTTCCTTGGCGGTCGCCACCTCCGAGTCAAAATCGTCTCTGTAGGCTTCGGGCACCGCGTCCCGGTTCTTTGGGGACTCGTTGATCGCGGTGATGAGCTTGTCCGCGGTCTCTTCGGCTCTCTTGTAGATCTCGGCGTTGTGTGGGGTTTCCTTGAACGCCTTGATGGCCTTGTCTTGTTCCTCCTTGGACAGGGCGGGACCAAAGCCCGCGACGAGCTTGGCCAGTTCCTTGTCCGCTTTCTCGGCGGCCTTGGAGGCGTTCTCGAAATCGTTTCGGGGATTGATGATCAACTCGTCTACGCCGGCGGCATGGAGCCGCATCATCCTCTCGGTACTGGTGTCCCGTCCCCGTGCGGTCACGCCGAGATCGGGGACGTCCATCGTGCTCGGGTCCGCACCGTAGAACTCGGGCGACGCGCTCGCGGGAGCGGCCGGTGACGTGCGAGCACGCGACTCGAAAACATCCTTCAGGGCGGCGGCTGCGGTCTGTGCCTTGGGTGTGGTCCTGGTGGGAGTGATGGGCTTCTGTTCCACGGCGAAGGCACGAAGGGCGGCCGGTGACGTGCGAGCACGCGACTCGAAAACATCCTTCAGGGCGGCGGCGGCGGTCTGTGCCTTGGGTGTGGTCCTGGTGGGAGTGATGGGCTTCTGTTCCACGGCGGAGGCACGAGGGGGAACAGGCATTGCGGAGGGCTGCTTCGATTTGATGGATGTCATTGATTTATTCTCGGATGTCTTGGTGGAGTGGTGGCGACGATGAATGGGTTACGCGGCCCGATTTTTTTGGGTTACACGCATCCCTCTCACTACGAAGCCTAGAGCCCAGAGCACGCCAGAGGTGTCTCAGGGCCAGTACCGGTCCAAGACGTTGTCTCGATTTGTAAGAACAAATGAAGGGTGGGCCTGACCCAATGACATGTCAGTGGACCCACCTCGGTTCGCGTTTCGCACCTTGTGAGAAGCCAGGAAGGAGCAAAGGCCCCTGCAAGCCGCGCCAGTGTGCGGCGAGGGGCTCGGTCAGGAAGACGACCGCCTCTTCATTCAAGCCGCTTCGTTACAGCTTCAGGGCTGAACGGAAGTCGGTGCCGGGTCCGGCTTCTTCACGGGCACGTAGCACTTGCCCTGCAACTCGGCCGTGCCTCGGGAACAGGGCGCGGTCTTCGCGTGGGGAATCCAGCATCCGCCCCGGACTTCCTCTTCCCGGCCCTCGACGCACGGCGGCTTGCTCTGCTCCTTGAATGGCTTCTCGGGCATGGGATACGCAATTCCCTCGGGAAAAGGGCCCTGCCGATCCGCGAAGTCTCCTCGCGGCGTCTTCTCCTTCATCGGCTCCGTGCTGGCCGCTGCCTGGGGCGCCTCGCTCCTCTCCTCCCCTCCCGCTCGGGGGACCAGAAATGGCCGCAGTTGCGCGCCTGGAGCCAAGACGCCGTGGAACCTCGTGAGGTTTGCCCGTGGCGGAGGTACCAGGGACGCTACACGCCGTAACAGTCCCAGCCCGGTGAAGAGCAGGTGCGTGGTGCCGTCCGGCAGCGGGCGCTTCATGCGGTAGGCGATGCGGCCATCCTCCATTCGCGACAGGCGCTCCAGCGCCAGCGCGCCACGCGCTCCATAGCGGCACAGCCGCTCCAGCCCCTGCCTGTCGTTGGCATGGAGGTGAGTATTGGCATGCAGGGAGAAGCCTTCCAGCAAGGCGCACCGGGGCTGCTTGCTGGGAGGGAGCCGGCGGTCCACCTCCGTCCAGCGCAGCCGTTGCTGCAGGGAGTGCGCCTGGTACGCCTGCAGCGCATCCTCGGGTCCTTGCGCGGGCAGGGCCCCTCTTTTCTCCAGCAGGCGCACCACCCTCAGCAGCCTCTCCACCTCACCTTGCGTGGGCGGCGGCAACGGCTCGAAGCGCACGCTGCCCTCCCGCGGCACGAAGACGCCATCCGGCACCAGCGAGTGGAAGTGCGGCGTTACCTGCAAGGCGGAGCCGAAGAACTGGATGAAAGAGACGGCTCCGACCTGCCCAGCGCGCAGACCCTGTCGCCGTGCCCTCCGGCGCTGCAGGGCGAACACCGCGCGCAGGAAGACGGTGAGGACGTCCGAAAGCAGTCCCACGTTCTTGAGCAGCACCCACCGGACCCGGTGCGGAAAGGACAGCGTCCACTGCCGGTAGGGCACGTGCGGCAGCACCTGCTCCACCAGGTGCACCGCCGTCACATGCGCCCGCTTCGCGTTGCAGGACGGGCACACCCCTCGGCCCTTGCACGAGAAGGCGACGAAGCAGCTCGTCCTTGCAACTCTCGCAGCGCACCCGCGCGAAGCCGTGCGCCAGCACTCCGCATTCCAGGTACCTGGCGAAGTCTCGCTCCACGTACCGGGGCAGGCCTCGCCCTACCTCGCTGGCTTCCGCCAGCAATCTGGCCAGGTTCTCCCGCACCGCCTCGTACAGCACCGTCCCCTCCGGCTGCCTTCGCCGGTACGCCCACACGTGCGTTCCCACCTACCCCTCCCCAGCCACACCTCGCCAGGGCACACGCTACCGTTCGCCTCCCACGGGGCCCCCGTGGAGCCCCTGCCTGCTTGTGGGATCGGGGCCTATGAGAGCAGGCTACAGCAGACCCGCGCTGGAGGCGGCGGGTTCGATTCCCGCCGCCTCCACTCAGGATGTCCTTTCTCTCTGAGGGGGAACCAGGGTGCAGAGGGGCCGAGGAGGGCCGCTCATGGGGCCGCCCGAGTGATGCTCCCGGGTGGTGGACAGACCGCGCCTATCGAGCGAATTTCGCGATCGCTTCCTTCGTAACCGGCGTGAAGAAGTTCACCAGGGTGCCATCGGGATCGCGGAACAGCAGCGATCTGTTGCCCCACGGCATGGTGGTGGGCTTTTGCACCAGGGAACCGCCGATGACGTCCGCCAGTATTCGGAACGATTCGTCGACGTCGTCGACGCGGAACTCGATGATGGCGGTGTGGTTGTCGGCAGGCCGGGCGACGTTGCCGCCGAACAGATGGAGCGTGCGCGTGCTGCCGATCGCGAGGGTGCAGGCCGAGGTGATCAGCTCCGCGAAATCCTCGGTATACCGGGTCGTCGGCAGGCCAGTGATTCGCTCGTAGAAGCGGACCAGGCGGTCGATGTCGGCGGTGATCAGGCGGATTGAGACGAAGTTCATGCGTGTCCTCCTTCGGGGGGCGGCCACTGCTGTGACCGTGGCCCGCTTGTAGCGAAGGGCTGTTGCCAGCATGCTGTCAGCAGGAAACCGCCCCATGCGCCGCGCCGATCGTCTGTTCCAGATCATCCAGATTCTCCGGCGCTCCGGCAGCCCGGTGACGGCTGGCGCTCTGGCCGCGGAGCTGGAGGTGTCGAAGCGCTCCGTCTATCGCGACGTCGCGGACCTCATCGGACAGCGGGTGCCGATCCGCGGCGAGGCGGGGTTGGGCTACGTACTTGAGCGCGACTTCGACATGCCGCCGTTGATGCTCACGCCCGCTGAGCTCGAGGCCGCGGTGCTCGGCGCGCAGTGGGTCGCCGAGCGAAGCGACGCCGAGCTCGCGAGCGCGGCGCGAGACCTCGTGGCCAAGATCGCCGCGGTCGTGCCGGAACGGCTGCGCCCGTTCATCGCCGAGCCGACCATCGGCGCCCCGCCGCCCATGAGCGCCGCCGTGGATGGGCTGGACATGGCCCGCACCCGCGCGTGGATCCGCAGCGGGCGGAAGATCCACATCCGCTATCGGGACGACCATGGCCGGGAGAGCGAGCGGACGATCTGGCCCGTCGTCATCGGCTATGCCGAGACGGTGCGGCTGCTCGCCGCCTGGTGCGAGCTTCGATCGACCTTCCGGCACTTTCGAACCGACCGCATCCTCGCCGCCGAGTTCCTCGACGAGCCTCACGGAGTGCCTCAAAGCAACCTGCGGGCGCGCTGGCGGCGCCATTTCGAGGCCGAGCGCGGCGTCCGCTTGCCCTAGCCCGCGCGACACACGCCACGCCGACCCATTTTTCTGAGGCCCGAAGGGGCGGGCCCAAGCCGTGGTGAGAAGCTCGCAGATTCACGGCGAGAGGAGTTCCCAGAACTGGAAGCCGCAGTTTCGATTACCGCCGCTTCCATAGAGGAGCGGGTCAGGACCTCGATGAACTGTGTACCAGAGGGCCTCGCGTCACGAAGCCGTGGCCTCCAAGTCGACGGATCCGCCTGGAATGGGTTCACCCGTGCGGTGTAGTACGAGCACAACATCTGGCTCATGCGCGGCGGCGAGCGCGGTCTGATAGCGAGCATGCAGCGAGTCGTAGCCGGCCTTCTTGGCGCGGCGAGCAAACGCGAAAGCCGCCCCTGCCAGCAGCACGGCAACGCCTCCGCCCATGACACCGGCAGTGCCTCGAATCACACCGGACAAGATGGCAGTTCCCAGAGCTCCCAGCCCCAAGAAGAGCGCCCGGTGTTGGTCCTTTCCGAGTTGGCGATAGCGCACGTTCTCCTCTTCGCTCAAGGCCGTCTCTGCTTCCCTGTGAGCGAGCCGCTCGAGCAGTTCTGGGTCTGTCCGGTTCAGATGAACCTGCACCCGATACCAGGAAGGCTCCACATGGAATCGGTCCGCAGCAAAAGTGATCTGCGGGCGTGGGTTTCGGAAATCCTCACACCCGCCGACGAGCGCAGTGCCCGAGCCGAGGTTCAGCCCGAACTCTCGACCCATCGTCTCGAATCGCTGTGCAGGAGGTGGCACGTACGGCTCATCCACGTGGATTCTCAACAGGTATGTTCCGTCCGCGTGTGTTTGTATTGGAAGAACCTCGCCGCGCTCCGCGCTCGCAGCCAGATCCTTGTCCCCAATCGGACGTGCCGATGGGGCAAGTCCCGCATCCCAGATGCCCACACAGGCGATATCCGTCCCTGCACTGATGAGATGCTGAGCCATGTAGGCGTTTTATCCCAAGAGTAGGGACGCTCAGGCTGCTGGCTCCAGCATTTCCTCTCTCCGGACGACACTTTTATGTCGAGGAAGATGTGCTGGCACTGCACGCTGCGGGCGTAGCCGGGAAACAGCGCGGGCAGGAACGCGTCGGACATGAGGGCAGCCTCAGGTAGCCCGGGGAGAAGGAGGCCCCGCGTCCCGAGCTTCTGGAACGCGGGGCCATGACTCACGGACGGAACATCAGGACGGCTGCACCGGCGCCTTCTCTCCGGTGCTCACCGGAGGCAGCTCGGCGGAGAGCGCTTCAACGAGCTGGAGGATCTGCTCCAGGGGGATGCCCTGGATGTCGAGCACTGCCTTGCCCTTCTGGTTGCGCAGCTTGACCTTCAACTGGGTGCCCTTGCCCTTGGGGAAGCGCTGTGCCACCGCCGCGGAGTACTGCTCGGCCAGCGCCACCTTCTCCGGCGGCAGGGGCTTGGTGGAGGTGGGCCGGCGCTTGCGCTGCAGGGCCCGGCGCATCTGGTCCACGCTGCACGCGCCGAACGGCTGCACCGCCACGTTCCCGTGCTCGTCCGGCACCTCGATGGGGGTGGGGCCCGGCTCCTCGTGGTTGAGCTCCAGCCCGGTGGCCTCCGCGTAGGTGAGCAGCACCGACAGGCACGTGACGCCGAAGCGCCGCGCCACCGGCTCGCTGAAGCTCTCCGCCACCGCCCCGTACATCTTCAGCGACGCCACGGACAGGTCCGCCAACTCCTTGCGGAAGTACTCCGTCGAGTCCTTGTAGCCGGCCGCCTCCGCCAGCTTCTTCTCGACGATGTGGTTGTAGATCTCCCCCATGCGGTGGTGGTTGGAGTTCTCCTGGGCGAACAGTTGGCGCAGCTCGGAGCCCAGCTGCTCCAGGGTGATGTCGTCCGGGATGGCGCGGTGGACGAAGGGGGCCTCGGGAACGGCGCGGGTGGCTTCCTTGCTCTTGAACAGAGTGAACATGAGAGGGGTTCTCCTGGGAGACGCACCCTGCGTCCCCGGCCGCTTGACGTTGCGGTTGCAGGGCCCTAGAGCACGCGGAGTGCCACGGCCTGAGTCCGAGTAAAAACAGGCGCTTGTGATGAGCCACCCCCGAAGACAGTCCACGATCGTGGACGATTCGTCTACGTTGGGAGACTGTCGTAGAAAAGCGCTGGAAGGCCGAGGGGTTACGGGCAAGGGGCATGAGGCGCGAGGCAGCCACAAGCGGCCAACCCCTTGAATCGACAGGCGTGAGTCTTCGCCGCACACGACTGGGACAGTCCACGATCGTGGACTGGGCCCGTCGCGCTCCCCGCTGATGCGCCGCTGTTCCAAAAGTCTCACTGGTGAGACTTGGCCGCATGCCGGTTCCCGGTGGTGGGGACTGTTCCAAAAGTCTCACTGGTGAGACTTGGCCGCATGCGCGATTCCAGCAATGTGGGGCTGTTCGAGAGAGCTGACCGGTGAGTCCTGGCCACCTGGGGTTTTCCCTGGGCCGCCTCCAGTCATCAGGGCTCACCGATGAGCCCGGGCCTCCCGCTCCCGCGCCTAGCTCGCCGATAACGGAGGCTTGAGGGACTTGAGCTCCACCAACGCCACGTACCTGAAGGGGGCGGCTGTACGAGGCGGAGGTGCCGCTGAACAGGGTGCTGCAGGTGGGGAGACGGAGGTGCGCTTCGATCCGCGGTGGCGGGCGGCGGAGTCGGCGTGCTTCCACGGGAGGGTGGGCCCGGATCCGGCGGTGCGGCAGCTGGTGGAACAGGTGGAGCGGGTGGCGTCGGCAAACGTGCTGGTGACGGTGCTGATGGGAATTCGCGGGATGGAGGCGGCGGGAATCGAACCCGCTCCGGACGGTGCGAAACTCCCAGCGGAATCGCGCCCTTACCTCGCAACCGCCCGGAACGACTTGGAATCGAGATCCCGCCGCATCCCCTGTAGTCCCGCCCCGTTCCAGCCCATTCCGCGCTCTCACGCGACATAGACGCAACATGGCGGGGCGCTGCTACGACCCAACCGGCCCCAGGGCAGCGGGGACCGGCACCGGGGGGCGCTCAGGCCGACGCGCTGTCGTCCGTGCGCTGCAACTCCAAGTCGACCATGACCGCGCCCGCGTCCGCCTTCAGCTTCTTCAGCTCGGCGGCAGCTTGAGACTTGCCAAAGTCCACCTGTGAGAGCCAGCCGCGCAGCTCGGTCGCCAGCTCTCCCGCCGACTGATAGCGCGCTGCCGCGTCGTGCTGAAGGAGCCTGCTCAGCGGCACGCGCAGGTTCTCGGGGAGCTTCGCTGTAACCGCGTCAATGTCGCCCTGCGTATAGGTCGCCGCGCGCCAAATCGTCTGCTCGATCGTCGGCTCACACCCGGCCAGTTTGGCGCGCTTGATCGCGCGCTTCACGCGGGCGAGCTGCTTCTTCGAGAGTGCCGCCTTTGCCGCGTCGGAGACACCCATATCGGTATCGAGCAGGCTCCTCCCTGTGGACATTTCGAGCATGACGAGCCCGAGCGCGAAGAGATCCGAGCGTGCATCCACCTTGCCGCCTAGCAGCATTTCCGGCGACGCGAAGTAGCTATCTCCCTGCGGGCGGCGGACGGTGGAGGCGACGCGGCCCGGCAGTGTGGAGAGTGCGAGCCCGAAGTCGGAGACCTGAACGCGACCCTCCCAGTCGACGAAGATGTGCCCCAAGTCGATCGCCCGGTGGACGATACCGAGCGGGTTCCCCTTGTCGTCCGTTGTATTGTGCGCATGCTCAAGGGCACTCGCGACTGCCGCGCCAACGTACAGCGTGAAGAAGGGCGAGAACCATCGGTCTAGTTCGGTCGCGAGTCCCATCAGGTCGTCAAGATCCTGCCCGGCCGGATGGTCGGTGATCACGTACCAAGCCGATTCGGTCTTGTGCAGATCGTGAACACGGAGGATGCCCGGGTGCTGAAGGTACGTCGCGAGACGCACTTGCTCTTCGAGCTTCGCCCGTGCCTTGTCGAAGCGCCGCCCTTCCTGAGCCCCGCCGCGCGGACTCCCGACCGCCTTGAGCAGCACCTTCCCGCGAGGGTGCCCTTCCGGCGTGCGACGCCGCGCGAGAAAGAGGCTCAGGCCGTGATGCGCCTCGCCCAAGTCCGCGCGGAACTCGTAAGAAAACCCGCCCTTGGAGAACAGAATCGCCCCCTTGGGAAGCCTGAACTCGATTGCTGACATGCTCGATCCTCCTCTCGATCGCGCGGGCACCATGCCAGCGCGAGACAAGCTTACTTACCCACTAGATGGGGCCGGTTTGAACGCCCTGCTAGGTCGGATAGCGTCCCGCTCAAAACCGGCCGATTTTGACCGCCTACCCGCTAGGTCAACCTGCGGGGGTACTCTCAAGGCCACCAGTCGACCGCGAGTCCAGCGTCGCCATTCGCGGTTCTACCGGCACCGTCTTTCAACTCGTCGGCGGTCGTGTCGACGACAAAGCAGACGGGCAGTTCGTCTTGACGCGGCAGCTTCACGCGCTCGTACTTCACGATGATTCGACCCGGGTGACCGCTCGCCGTCTTCTCGGGCACGACGTACACCTTCCCCCCGAGAAAGCGTGTTCCTGGAGGGGCTGCCTTCTGCCCGCGCGCGTACTCCGGAACAACCCCGACGACCGTGTCACCCGGGCGCAACCAAAGGTTCTCCTCCACCCCGTGCCGGTCGTCGATCAGAAGACTCAAGCGATCGCCGTCGTTCCAGTGAAGCTCGCGCATCGCACGCTGAGCGCCTTCGGGGCAGGTAAACGGATCGGGCTTGACGGGAACCCCGGTGCACCCGAGAGCGAAGGCAGCGGCTAGCGACAGCCCCTTGCATACGTCCGCGCTTGGGGGAGCCTTTTGCCCGCGCTCGCGCGAGCTGCGTGCTTGCTTCGGGGCTTCGGGTGGCTGTGTCTTCACTGTTGCACCTTCCTTTTGTTCTGGGGCGAGGGCCGGACCTGTGACCACCACAGGCGCGGGGGCAGGTGACATATCAGGGGCAGGTGTGACGGGCGGCAGGCGCGGCGCTTGGGAGCGTCTGCGCACTGGGGAGCATCCAGAGAGCCACGACAGCAGCGAGCACGACAGCAGCAACCGCGCCTGCCGCGAGCACCTTCCCCAAGCGGCGAACGTCGGCAACCACCCTGCCGCCCAACGCACGCAGCTTGCTCCATCGGCCCGGTTTCTGACCGACCGGCTGGGGCTGCCGCTGCTCTGACGGGGGATGCGCGGGCGCTTGGTAGTCAGCTCCCGGATCTGCCTCAAGCTCGGCCAGCTCGCGCCGAAGTGCCTCGGTATCGACGGGTCGCAGGTTGGGATCGCGCGAAAGGATGCTCTCGACTAGGTCGCTGAGCGCTTCGGGAACGCGAGCATTCAGATCTCTCGCGGGTGCAGGCGGGTCGAAGGGGTTGTTCAGAGTCTCCCGCGCGCGCGCTTCTGTCGGTCGCGGATCCGTCAGCAGCTCGTAGAGCATCGCGCCGACTGCGAAGATCTCGTCGGCCACCTGGAAGGCGTACCGTGCCCGGTGCTCGTCTCTGTGCTCGCGCAGGAACTTGAACTGCTCGGGCGCGCGGAACCGATCCGTTCCGGGAGGCAATCCGCTCTCGGTCAGGTCCGCCGCTTGCGTGTAGGTCGCGCAGCTAAAGTCGATGATGATCGGCTTGCCGTCGCTCTTCCGGATCACCACGTTAGCGAGCTTCAAGTCTCGGTGAAGGATGCCCCGGCTGTGCATGTAGAGCAGGGCCTCGGCGATCTTCACAAAGACGCTCAAGATTTCGTGAAAGGTGGGGTGCTTGCGCTCTTTCCACTCGCCGAGCGTCCAGCCGTCCACATACTCAAGGGCAAGGTAGAAATTGCCCGCTTCCGCGTACCCATGGCCACAAAGCTCGACGATGTTCGGATGGTCCAGCATCGAAAGAACCGTCAATTCGCGCTTCAATCGAGCGTGTGTCTGTTTGTCGTCCCCGCTGGCGTCACGGTGCCGCGCCACCTTGATCGCCCGACGCTGCCCATTCTTCTCGGCGAGGTAGACGACAGCAAAACCGCCGTCGCCGAGTTCCTTCAGGACGTGCCAGCCGTCGATAACGGCGCCCCACGGCAGCCGGATAAGGCGCGCGATCATGGCTTTCCCTCCATCGGAAGTGTCACACGGGGAATCACGAAGCTGCGATTGTCATCCCCGAGCACTTCCAGGACGACGACAGGCCCAACGCTCGGGGCCGCTCGGTCGAGAACGGCGAGCACGCGCACGCGATCCCCCGGAGCAACCGGGCCTTTGGCGTCCGTCACAAGGCGCGCGTGCAGATTCTCTCCCGCCTTGTCCTTGAGCACCACGTCGCGCGGCGTCCACGGTGACCGACCGGACAGGTTGCGGATCCACACCTCCACTATCGCCCACCCATTGCCGCGATAGGAGACACCGGGTTCCGACGAAAAGCCCCGCTCGCTGTCCGCAACCTTCGGGACGACGACTGTCGGGATGCCGCGCGCGTTTACGAAGCCCTTCAGCACGAAGTCTTCGGGTCGGGGGGCGGCGCGCTGCATTTCGGCCGGACAGGGGCCGGTCGGCAGCTCGGGGCGTTGCACGTCGATCCGCGTGTCGACTTCTGCGGGGTCCATGACGAGCGCAAACGCGGCCCGAGCGGGCGCCTGCCCGTCGGCGAAGAAGACCCCGAGTTCGTGCCGCTCCTCGAGCCGGTAGTCGGGCACAGCTTGGACGATGATCGAGCGCGTGCCTGTGTCCAGCACCCGGATCCGCGACTCGTCAACCGTCAGCGTCTTCCGCTGGATGTCGGCAGGAAACCAAAGCAGCGTGATCGCGTCCGGCGCGACGTGGATCTCGGGCAGAGGCTCGTCGGCTTTGCCGACGACTGCGACAGGCCGCTCTCGCTTCGCACGACTGCTCAAAGGCGTCTCTCCTCGTGCCGCAGCTCCCCACACGACCGCGAGCACAAGGGCCAATCTAGCAGGTTGGCTCAAATGAAGGTGACCTCCTGAATTGGGCGAACGGTAGCAGGTTCTGCGAGCGCGCAGGGGCACCGCAGACCAGATCAGGAAGCCCCACCCGGG
This sequence comes from Hyalangium minutum, assembly GCF_000737315.1. Lineage (GTDB taxonomy): Bacteria > Myxococcota > Myxococcia > Myxococcales > Myxococcaceae > Hyalangium > Hyalangium minutum. The sequence goes on along the minus strand of NZ_JMCB01000008.1, from coordinate 347,883 downwards.
CTGTTAGCTTCGGTCACGACTTGACTGCGAGACGCTTTCTCGACCGCGGCTCAGCGGTAGACCTTACCCCCCAGAGAAACGCGCCCCTAACGAGCCGCACGCTGTAAGCCGCGACGTGCCCAGTCGGCAGGAGATACGCGACGAGCAGCTCGTTCTCCATCCTCTCGGGCGCCCCTTCACCCAGTCGGGATCCAGCGTGCGGCCCGCGCCGACCGCGATCGCCCGGCAGTTGCCCTCGCGGCCAGGCCGAACGTGCATCCCCGGCCGGTGAGAGTGCCCGACGGCGACCGTGAGCCCGGGAACTCCCCACTCGTCGGCGACCTTCGCGGCGTGATGCTTAGGAAGCACCTTCGCGATCTGATGCCCGTGCATTAGCCGCAGGTTTCCTCGCTTGAGCGGCTGAGCACCAGCATCCGCGAGAACGGCAAGCGGTCGATCGTAGCGTCCCTTCGGGCGCATGGCACGGGGAAGAACCTAACCGCGTTCTCGCGGATGCTCTTCGTGAACCCGCCCGCCGACGGCGCCGCGTGGGAACAGGCGATCGGGCGGTGTCACCGTCAAGGGCAACTCGCCGACGAGGTCGAGGTCGAGGTCGAGGTCGAGCTGTATCAGCACACCGACGAGCTGATCGAAGCCTTCCGCAAGGCTCGAGACTTCGCGCGCTTCATTGAGCAGACCGAAGGCACGCCGCAAAAGCTTTGCTTCGCGAGTTACGACTGGCCCGCGCTCTAGCGCGGGCCGACGATCACTCCAGGTTCAAGTCCATTAAGAATCAAGTCAGTATACTATCAAGGACCACCGATTGGTTGGGCCCGCTAAGAATTTGCTGTATCTGTGCTCTAGAAAGAAACACACGCCAGTTTTTCAACACGGCCCCCTCTGCAACGACACGACCAGCAATTGTAATCTGTGAGTACTCCTCCAACAAAGTGGCCGGGGTATCAACCCTGACGGCACCTCTCATCTTTGTGACAGGCAGGGCAACTCCGGGATGAATAACATGATCAACACCACCTCGATATTCACTTAGCCGGCTCCCGCCAACAAAGGGCGGCAAGCCCCAATGGCCGTTGCCGCTAATGCCGTAATCTGAAAACGAAAATTGTGCACGCTCCTCCACGGACAAATAGACGTATCTAGCGATCGCCACTCCAACGTTCTTGACGCCAACGATCAACTCCATCCCTCCACGGGAGTTGATATCGCGGCTAGCCTCAACATAGGGAACGAGCCGCGGTTGGTGGCGCCGTCCGAACATGTCTGCAATTTGGTAGTGCTCCATCGGCAAGAACGAGTCGCCGATCCGTTGATAGTAACGGCGATCCTTCATGCTACAGTGCGGCGCAAGGTCGCTTTTGGGGACGTACACCAACACCACGCCGCCTGCTTGTCCTTGGAAAGGGACCTTTTTCGTTTCCGCCCCTGCGACAGGAAAGGAAGTGGAGCGAGGAATATACGAGTTAACTTCCTGCTCGAAGTCATTAAGTGGCGCGATCAATTTCAAGGAAGGCGGCTGCCCTTGGGGGGCATTGACACCTAAGACAATCACTCCTCCATCGGCATTGGCGAATCCCGCAATTGCCTTGGAAAGCACTGCTTGGAGATGTTGATCTACGTCCGAAATGGCGTGATCTTGCTTGGTCTTGAAGTCAACATAAAGATCTTCCACCTGCGTCCTGATCAGGCGTCCCACATCCTGATCAGTGTTGATCGAGTTGAATATCGTCCTTGCGGGATTCTCCATTGCGACCTCTCGTTGGCGTTAGTTGCTTTTTGATGCCACATGGTATCCGAAACCAATAGCGGTGAGGTAATCGGCTGAAGGGACACTTCCCTATCTAGGAAGATTCCATCATCTGAGCCACTCGCGGAAGTCTGAGCCACGCGCCGCAAGCGCACCAATTTAGGCGTGTGCCAGCGGTCGCAAGCCCGCGTCGCTGGCACTCACCCAAAGAGAGGAAGCAAGCAACGTGAACAGTGCATTGACGAAGATCGCGACCGCGCCCGCTGCCGCGGGGGGCCGCTATCCCCGCTTCGGTCGTTACCTGCTCGCCGTGGAGGTCATCCGCACGAAGGAGGGCTTCAAGGGCGACAGCGCGATCGGCGAGCTGAAGGTTCGCGAGTCCGAGCCCCTTCCGGGCGGCGAGGCCCCGAGCCGAGTCAGCGAGACCGTCGACTATGTCGAGAACCTGAGCGATCAGAAGAAGGGCGGCGGCGGGCGCTTCAAGTCGTTCCTGATGACCCTCGTCGGCGCTGACGAACTCGAGTTCGCCAACCCGGCCGCGCTGAAGAAGTTCTTCGACGAGCGGCAGGCGGGAACCCACCTGCTGATCCGCTGCGAGGTCTACCCGAAGCAGCTCCCCCGAAGGACGGTCAGTCCGGGAAGGTGATCAGCGGCTAACGCTGGACGCACGTCGAGCTGACCGACAAGCAGCTCGCGGAGGTCGAGCAGGCACGCAAGGCGAGCAAGATCCCGACTCTCGCCGACGCGCTGAAGTAGCCGCGGGGCCGACCGACGGCGTAACCCGTCGGCGAGTGGCTCACGACACGAGCCGTTTCGTAATGAGTGCCCCATCGATTTACACTGTAACTTGTGGCACCAAAACTTCGCTACCCGATTGGCTTACACGGGAGAGGAGTTCCCACAAGTCCGATTGCCGACTATGCGGCAAGATTGGATGCACAATCCAATTATGCCTTAGCCTCAAGGCATCCCATTTTCGACTCACCAGCAGCGCTGCGCCCAAGCCACTGGAGGCGAAAAGCTCATTGTTGAATCGTTCAAGCTGATCACGCCTTATGCGGTCAAACTCGGACGCAATCCATGTTTGCACAAACAGAAGCCTACCCCATTCGGGACCGCGTTTAGTTTGCGCGGTCTTCTTGTTGAGCTTCTTTGCAAGCTGCATCAAAGGCTCTTCAAGATCTTGCTTGATTGACCGCTCGTGGCTCTCCTTGTCGGAAAGCCATATGCCTACATGGCTGTAAGTAGCCAACTGATGTCTTGAAGCCTGAATTGCCGCGATGCTTTTGTGCGCCCACGAAAGCCCCAGAAACATATAGGGACTCTCGTTTGGCTTTGGAAACCGGGATGTAGATTGATGATGGGCTTCTCCCCAGGAGCTGCGGGAACGGTGAGCACAACCGAAATCAGCGCGGCGGATGTCCGCCGCAATAGGGCCTTCGGCAGAGAGAGCGTCAGCGACGCCGACGCAACACGATGCCCAGCTCGTAGAGCCCGTGGCTGGTGATGGCGTAGAAGGTCGGCACAGCGAGGAAGAGCACCAGCGCGATGACCGGGGCGACGAGGTAGCCGAACGCCCCGGCGGCGGCGTAGAGGATGACCCCCAGCCACGCGCGGGTGGTCTCCTGGATGAAGAACTCCGCGGGGACTCCCTCGTCGAGCAGGGTCGGGTGGTGGCCGAGGTAGCGGAAGAACACCACCCAGGTGCCACACAGGAACGCGCCGACCAGCGAGTAGAGCGCCACGGCCGTCCGCTCGTCGGCCGGATCGCCTTCCCGCACCGCTTTCGACAGGACCCCGGTCGCGAACGGCAGCAGCGCGGTCGTGAAGAGGATTCCGAGGTTGGCCCAGTGCAGCCCCCGGTTCATCGAGCGGATGCGCAGGAAGGCGTGCTTGTGGTTGAGCCAGATGACCGCGATGTAGAGGTAGGACGTCACGTAGGCGAGATACGACGGCCACTGATGCAGCAGCCCGGCGAGCAGCTGGCCGGGCGGGACCTCGGGTGGACGCAGCTCGAGCACCAGCAGGGTGATGGTGATGGCGAAGACCGCGTCCGCGAAGCCCTCTGCACGGCGGGTGTCCGTGGTGCTGTACTGCTCGACCCGGGGGTTGCGCATCCTGCCCTCCTCACCGGCGGCCACGCCGGCGCCAGCGTCCGTCCCTTCCGCCTGAAGGTCCGTCCGGCCCGGCCCGGCGGCCAGAGCGGCTCTGCCTCGGGACCGGTGAGCCCTCGCTGGGTCGTGACGGCCTCCGCCTGCACGGAGGGAGCGGCGTGCCCAACCTTTGCGGGCAACGAGGAGGTACCGCATGAGGACGCACGCGTGGGGCCCCACCGGCTGGCAGGTGCCGGTGCTGGGCCAGGGCACCTGGTACCTGGACCAGGCCCACCGGGAGGAGGCCATCCGGGCGCTCCGCCGAGGGCTGGATCTGGGGATGACCCACGTGGACACCGCGGAGATGTACGGCTCCGGCGCGGTGGAGGAGATGGTGGGGGAGGCCATCTCCGGCCGGCGCGACGAGGTCTTCCTCGTCTCCAAGGTGCTGCCCTCCAACGCGAGCTTCCGCGGCACCCTGGGCGCCTGTGAGCGCTCGCTGGAGCGCCTGGGCACGGACTGGCTGGACTGCTACCTGCTGCACTGGCGGGGGAAGTATCCCCTGGAGGAGACGTTCGGCGCCTTCGACCGGCTGGTGGACCAGGGGAAGATTCGCAGCTGGGGCGTGAGCAACTTCGACGTGGACGACCTCGAGGAGGCGCTCGGGTTCACGGGCGAGGGGCGCATCACCTGCAACCAGGTGCTCTACAACCTGGAGGAGCGCACCACCGAGTACCGCGTCCTCCCCTGGTGCGAGGACCACCGGGTGTCGATGGTCGCCTACAGCCCCCTCGGCCACGGCCAGTTCCCGTCTCCCTCGTCACCCAGGGGGCGCGCGCTGGTTCAGGTCGCGCGCAACCACGGGGCCACCCTCCGCCAGGTGGCGCTCGCCTTCGTCACCCGGCGCCCCTCGCTCTTCGCCATCCCCAAAGCCTCGCGCGTGGCGCACGTGGAGGAGAATGCGGGGGCCGCGGACCTGCGACTCACGCGGGAGGAGATTTCGCTCATCGACGAGGCCTTTGCCTCCGAGCCCAGGCCCGAGCTCCCGATGCTCTGACTGCACGTCCGAGGCCGGGGACGTTGCTCCCTCAAGCAGGGGCGGAGCCGGGGCAGTCTCATGCGCGGGGCCTGGGCGTTATCGGGCTATAAGTGGACAAACGGTCTTTCGCGAGCGCCTGGCCGGAACGCTCGGACTCCAGGCAGACGCCGCTATGAGAACGCTGCACGCCCTCCGCCTCTTCTCGTTGCTGTCCCTCTGTGTCCTCCCAGGTGCCGCACTGGCCAGCCCGCCAGAGGCCGCCACACCGCCTCCCGATCCGCTGTGCCTGCGAGGAGGTCCCGTGCACAAGTGCAAGGGCTTCACCTTGACGGAGTTCGCCGCCTACATCGCGCCCACCACGGGATACCGGCGGCCTCCCCTGAACTTCATCTGGGAGGCCGGCTACATGAGCAACCTGGAGGTGCATGATCTGGCCGTGGGCGGCACCCTGTTCCTCGTCAACGACGAGGAGCCGCGGCGCATGCTCGGGATCAAGCCCCGGCTGCGACGCTGGCTCAACCCCTGGCTGAGCGTCGACGTGGCCCCGGGCCTGCTGCTCTTCGGGCTGAAGCATGGCAGCGGCTTCGTCCCGAGCTATCCCGCCTTCAGTGGCCACGTGGCGCTCAACTTCGGCGACTTCGCCGCCTTGAGCGCGCAGTTGGAGGTCCTCCCGCTCACGCAGAGGTCGAACGTCAACCCCGAAGGCCGGGAGGTGAACGCCTTCATCGGGCTGCGCCTCGGCTCCTACCCGGGCATGGCCGTAGGCTCCGCGGCGGCCCTGCTCGCTTGGTGGGCGGATGGTTTCGGCGACTGACACCCACGCCCCGAGCCGCGCGACCTGCTGAGAGTTTCGCACCGCGTCTCCGCCGTCCTTCTTCATCGCCTGTTTGCTCTCCCAGCGGATGGCACTGGGAGTCCCGCCTGAATGACGAGAAGGCAGTTGTCCACCCTTCCGCCGACAGTTCGGCGTGCCTCCTGGGGAGGACGCCGCGCGAGTGCGAAAAGCCGCCCATCTGCGGTAGGGCGCATCCCCGAGGCGGCGGGAATCGAACCCGCAACAAGGCGGAAGCAAAACCCTGGAGGGGCACACTGGGGGGCACATGCGGTTGGCTTCGAGCCGCGAGTTCTCACTGCGGATGGGGACGGCCTGCGCCCGAGGTGGACGGACGGCCCTGCTTGCCGGGATAGACGGGCACGTAGCACGCCTGCTGGTACATCTGGCCGTCCGCGGCATCGCACTCCTCGCGGCTTCCCCGCAGGCGGGCCCAGCAGGCCCCGTTGAGCACCACCTGCTGGGGGTGAGGGCAGCGGCCTTTCTTGTCGGGCTGGGCCTGGCCCTCGGAGGGCTCGGGGAGACTCTCCGCCACGGCCCGCGCGGCGGCGGGCGCAGGAGTCTGCTGCGGCGCAGGGGAGGCCTGCTCGCCGAGCCCCGCGGTGTCCGTCTCGGCCGCGTCCGGCGTGGCGCTCAGGGGCACGGCGGGAGCCGCCCGAGGAGGCTCTTCGCGAACCGGCGGCGGCTCTGGCTGCACGAGGGCTCCGGCCCACAGGCCCAGGGCACCCGCGGCCCCCACGAGCCAGGGCCGCCACACGAGCCCCGGAGGAGCGCGCTGCGCCTCCAACTCGTCCGCTCGGCCTGCTTCGGGCTGGGGGGCACGCAGGCTCGGGGTCGAGGGGCCGAGCGCCTCCGCGGCCTGCTCCAAAGCGGGAGCCAGCTCGGCCGCGGTGGGGCGCTCCTTGGGGGCAATGGCGAGCATGCGCAGAATCAGCTCGCGCAGCGGCGGCGCCACCTGGGCGGAGAACAAGGCGCGCGGCAGCTTCAGCGCATCCAGAAACGCGCGGTCCTGCTCATCCTTCCGAGGCACGCCCATCTCCGGGTACCTGCCGGTGGCCAGCACGCAGGCGGTGACGCCCAGGGCGAACACATCATCCGCGGGCCCGGCCCGGTAGCGCTCCGAGGCATGGCGCGGCTGCAGGGTGAAGAGCCAGGCCTCGGGAGAGCGGTACGCGGGAGTGCCCGGAGGCAGTTGCTGTGGGGTGAGCGTGTCGGCACCGGGGTAGATGCTGGAGCCGAAGTCCATGAGGAACAGGCGGCTGTCCCAGCGGCGCACCAGGAGATTGTCGCCCTTGAAGTCCCGGTGGAGCGCGCCCTGCGCATGGAGGTACTGGAGGGTGAGGGCGGCCTGGGCCAGCAGCCGCAGTTGCTGTTGCGCCGAGGGGTGGAACATGCGGCCCCAGTCGTACAGAGGCATGCCGTCTATCCACTGCATGGCCAAGAAAGGGTGCCGAGCGCCCTCTGGGCTCACCCAGAGGCCTGCGCCCACGAGCCGGGGAATGTGGGGGTGGTGCGAGCGGGACAGCAGCTCCTGCTCTCGGAGGTAGCGCGGGTCCTCAGGGAGCACGGCGAGCTTGAGGGCCACGGGAGGCAGGCGCTCCCGGCCGATGCGCTCGGCGCAGTACACGGCGCCGTGGACGCCCCGTCCGGCCCATTCCAGGATGCGAAAGGGGCCCACGGGGGTGCCGGGAGGGAGCGCAGCGGGGTGGAGCGAGGACAGAGAGGAGCTCGACATAGGCGCCCAGCATCCTACCTCATGGGTAGGTTCTCGTCACCCGCTGCGAGGCGCTGCCTCGTCTCCCTGCGCCGACTTCGCTGCCATGGAGACGGGGTAAAGCGCACGGAGTTTGACCTTGTAGTGATACACCGCGAGGTAATACTCGCCTGCGACGGAGACGAAGACCTGACGCGGAGGCTCAGGCTGGTCCTGGAGCCATGTGTTGGCCTCTTCAAGGGTGTTGAAGGTGGCGACCGGGGCCGGAATCCCGTCCTGAATCATTTCTTTGAGGTAATGGGCGAACGCAGGGTCGTGGAGAATCGCGCGGTGGTTGAGGTCTGGGGCATAGGCAGTGAGAAAATATTCTCCTGCAATCAAGATGTTGGCGTGGTGTGGAGGGTCGGGGTGGTGGTTCAGCCAGCTCTCCGCTTTCTCACGCGTGTCGAAGGCTGCGATAACGACGGGCGGACCCTGGGCCGCGACGTCTTGGCGATATTCCTCAAAGCCGTAGGTCTGACCGAAGGCCAAGATGAAGCCCAGTGCGTCGAGCGCCATGGAGAATCGCTCTTTCTCTTCGGCGGAAGCGGTCTCTTCATGGTGCCTGCCCAGGAGTTCCATGGTCTCCAGCATCTGTCTTGCAATCGTCATGGCGACACTCCGGCCATGAAGGGCTCATGCATCTCCGAAGGGTTGGCCAGGATCACGACGGGGGCAAGGATGACCAGTCCAGCTCCGGCAGAGACCACGACAAAGGCAACTCCCGCGATGGTGATCACGCTCCCCACCAGAATTGTTTTGTGGTGGCGCTTCAGCCAATCGGTTGCGAAATCGATGGCCGTAAACTCCTGCGGGCGCAGCTTTTCGACTTCCAGGCAGTCGCGATAGGCCTGCCAGCATTGCTCGCGACAGTAAGCCGCCTTACCACCTTTCTTTCTGTTGGAAGTGATGTGCCCGTACCCTGGCGCGAGAGGGTGGCTCATACATTTGTCGATGCACTCGTCATTCTCTTTATCGCAGTCGCGCTGTCGCCCGGCCATGACTGGCACGATGGGCCGAGCTGAGCCACGCGTGCTGGCAAGAAATCGGTACTGCGACAGATCCATCTCCTCTGCGGGTTTCCAGGAATGGGTGACAGTGCCGTCGGGCAGCTCCCGGATGAGAAGAACGTAGCGGGTCAGCTCTTCAGGGTTGGCGGGTGCGAGTTGGCGGGTGGTGCTGCAAGAGATGAACAGAGCGCACAATAGGGAGGCGGCAACTCGTTCCAGGGGCATGTTCGTCCTCGGGGGGCCCCAATTGGCAGGTGCTCACAGGCCCAATCCTTCTGCCGTCCTCTTTGGGGAAGACGTCTGTGCAGGTGTTTTACCCCAAGAGTAGGGACTCTCCGGCTGCTAGCTCCAGCATTTCTTCTCTCCGGACGACACTTCCTCGCAGAGCAAGGCGAGGTAGTGCTGTGCGTGTGGAGACGAGCTTCCGGAAGCGCGGCGTTTCGATCGCGGGGGGCGCGATCCTTGGTGCACAGAGGCGATCAGGCGAGCGCGGGTCGGATCAGCATCGCTGTCGATGGCTCTTCCTGGTCCCTTGCTCGACCTCAAGACCCCGATGGGTGTACGTGGCACCAACTTCCGCTCTGCCGCTGGGCTCCTGAACAAGAGAGTACCTCATTCTCTGCTGCGGGCGGCAAGCCGCACTCGTCATAACCATAGGCGGAAGTTACGGCGATCTTTGGAGCGCGGGATTCGTTCCCGCGCTTCGTCGCGATCGACAGGATCGAAATCCTTCGTTATTGGAAGATCGTAACCGCCCGGAATGATTGGAGTCGGTATCCCGCCGCGTCCCGTTTCGTCCCAGCACATTCCGCGGGTTCCTGCGACACATGTGCGACATCGCGGAACCCGTGGTCATCGCAGGCCCCGCACCTGGCTTCGGGTGCGCTTGGGCTCCGTCAGTCCACGACACCCACGAACTGGTCCCTCCTGCAGTAGGCGGTGCCCGACGTCAAGCAGCGCCCTGATCACCCCGACATCGGCCCGGCAAACTACATGCGGACAAGCCGTACGCTTCACGCAAGAACCGCAGGGGTTTGCGCTGACGCGGTCTCACTTCCCAAATCCTGCGGCCCGGCATCGAGTCGAAACAGCGGCGAGGACAGCACTGCTGGGTGGTGGAGCGTACCAACGCGTGGCTCAATCAGCTGCCTGATACTCTTCCGAGGCCTCAATCCTGATTTGTGTCAGGCATTCTTACGCATCCCCTATGCTCCAAGACACCCTCCATCACCGCGCGCGGTAGCGCCTGCAGAGGGACCAAACCATGGCCAAGAAGACCCATGTGGCGGGAAGGGCCGGGGCGCTGGTACACCCCCAACCATAATGGCTCGTTTGGAAGGCGAACCGGTGTTGTGTTCGAGCACTGGGATTGCCTGCGTCATCCAAGGCAATGGCGAAGACGGAATGAGATCCGAACCTCAGCGCTGTAATTGGAGTGTAGTGCCAATCCCCCACCATGTCTGCCTTTCTCCGTTCAGCGTTCAACTCATCGTCGTCCAGCCACACCTTCACCCAGCCCCCAGGCGCCGTCTTGCCGCGAATCACAGGGGTGGGAGTGGTAATGAAGCCTCCAGGATCTGTCACCACCGGCGCTTCAGGGGGCACAGTGTCCACGATGAAGGAGAGGAACTCAGACTTAGCGCTCACAAGACCTGCTTTGTCTTGGGCAGTGGCCTCGGCTTGGTATGATCCGTCTAGAAGCGCTATGAGTGAAGTGAGATGCCAAGCACCGTTCGCACCCGCTAGGGCGCTTCCCGCTACTTCTCCATTCAGCCGTACCTTCACCGTGCTCCCAGGCTCTGCCGTGCCACGAATCTCAGGTGTCGAAGAAGGGACGAGGCCATTGGGCTCCGTCACCACCGGCGCTTGTGGAGGGACAGTATCTACTGTGAACTGGAGTCCCCCAGAGACAAGGCTGATGTTGCCTGCACTATCACGAGCAGTGGCATCGGCCCAGTGAGAGCCGTCATCGAGCGCTGTGACTAAGGCGAAACTCCAAGTCCTATCCGTAGCTGCCTTGACTGTTCTCACCACTTCTCCATCCAGCCGCACCTCGACCATGCTTCCCGGCTCCGCCGTGCCACGAATCACAGGAGTGGAGGTAGCAACGAAGTCCCCAGGTTCAACTACCACCGGCGACTCTGGGGGCACGGTGTCTACCGTGAAGCCGACAGCCTCGGAGTCAGGGCTTATGTTGCCCACCTCATCCGAAGCAGTGGTTACGGCTCGGTGGAATCCTTCAGCCAGCGCGGTGACGGGAGTGAAGCGCCAGGAGCCCTGGGGACCTGCCGTCGCGGCTCCGGCTACTTTCCCATCCAACCACACCACCACCCTGCTACCGGGCTGCGCCGTACCGCCCATGACGGGCTTCGAGGTGTTGACCAAAGGCTCAGGCAGGGTCAGCTCAGGCGCTGCAGGGCCAGCCCCCTCCACGAGTACCAGTTGCCCCCCGTGGATGCCATTAGCCATCACGGACACGATGTAATAGCCACTCGTCACCTGCGGCGTGCGTCCAGTCACGTGTGTACCAGAGTACGAGTCCAGGGACGCGACACGTGTTAGCGCTCCGCCCTCGAGCGCCACCAAGCTCACCAGGGGAAAATTCGTGGCTGAACTCTGAGTATTACCGCTGCTTGCCTCCGAGAGGCCACACAAGAGGCTACCGGTCATGTGGAATGTCTCTCCGGGGTGTTGCATGGCCGGTGCGTTAATGACAGGACGCCACTCCGGGCGAGTTCCCGTGTCTTCGTACACCTCAGCTTTGTCATGCTCGGTAGTGGCCGCACCTGCAGTGATCAGCACCTTCCCGGAGGGCAACAACGTTGCCCTGGGCCAAGTGAGCGGTGAAGGCGTCCTGGGGCTCCACGTTCCCGTGGCCGGATCGTACATCTCCACGCTGTGAACTAAACCGTTCGTGCCAACGCCCCCAATGACTAAGACCTTGCCCGACAGCAACAATGTCGCTGTATGCATTCTTCGGGCTTCGGCCATGGAGTTGGCGGAACTCCAGGCTCTGGTGACAGGGTCGTACACCTCCACGCTGGAGTTCTCAAAACCCCCGGCGGCCAGCACCTTGCCCGAAGGCAGCAACGTCGCTGTATGGTTCACGCGTGCCGTGGACATGGCGCTCGTGGGGCTCCAGGCGCTTGTGGCTGGGTCATACACCTCCGCACTGAAAAGGGTACTGCTCGGTCCTTGACCTCCGGCAACCAGCACCTTGCCATCCGGCAACAGCGTCGCCGTGTGAAACTGACGAGCTGTAGCCATGCTGTCCGCCATGCTCCAGCCTCCTGTAGTTGGATCGTACACCTCCGCACTATCGAGTGGGCCGTTCGGCCCATACCCTCCGGCAATCAGTACTTTGCCCGAGGGCAACAACGTCGCCGTGTGCCAAGCACGAGCCGTGGCCATGCTGCCTGTGATGCTCCACACCCCTGTACCCGGGTCGTACACCTCCGCGCTGCCAAACAGGCCGTTCGGTCCATTGCCTCCGGCAATCAGTACTTTGCCCGAGGGCAGCAACGTCGCCGTGTGCCAGGCACGGGTCGTGGCCAGTGCGCCCGTGAGGCGCCAGTCACCAGTCGCTGGGTCGTACACCTGCGCGTTGGAGATGGAATCGTTTAGGTCATCTCCCCCGGCGACCAGCACCTTACCAGAGGGCAACAACGTCGCCGTGTGACCGTTGTTGAGAGGTCTAATCACAGCGCTCGTAAAACTCCACCCTCCTGCGCCTGGGTCGTACAGTTCCATGCCATCCAGAGGGCCGCTAGAGCCAACTCCTCCGGCGACCAACACCTTGCCCGAGGGCAACAACGTCGCTGTGTGTCCATAATGAACTGTGAGCAAGGTGCCCGTGAAACTCCATGAGCCTGCGCCTGGGTCGTACACCTCCGAGCTATTCAGAGGACCATTGGAGCCCGCTCCTCCTGTGACCAGCAATTTGCCTGAGGGCAGCAGCGTTGCCGTGTGCCAATACCGAGCCGTGGCTAGGGTGCCCGTGGAACTCCAGGTCCCTGTAGCCGGCTCGTACACCTCCGCGCTGGAGACAGGGTAGCTGGGGCCCCAACCGCCTGCGACCAGCACCTTGCCTGAGGGCAACACTGTCGCCGTATGTCGTGCACGCCCCGTTGCCAGAGCGCCTGTGGGGCTCCAGACGTCCGTGACAGGGTCATACACCTCCGCGCTATCCAGAGGGCCGCTGGAGCCAGTTCCCCCGGTAATCAGCACCTTGCCCGAGTGTAGCAGCGTCGCTGTGTGGAAGGCTCGAGCCGTGGCCAGAGCCCCTGTAGAACTCCAGACTCCGGTGGCTGGGTCGTACACTTCCGCGCTGTTGAGCAGGCCGCTCGGGCCATTGCCTCCGACTACCAGCACCTTGCCCGAGGGCAACACTGTTGTCGTGTGAGAGGCACGGGCTGCGGCCAACGCCCCCGTCGTGCTCCACTCCCCTGTAGCCGGGTCGTACACCTCCGCGCTATCGAGCAGGCCACTCGGGCCATTGCCTCCGACTACCAGCACCTTGCCCGAGATCATCGGCGTCGCCGTGTGTGAGGCGCGAGCAGTGCCAAGTGGGGCAGTAGAACTCTTTGCCCCAGTGTCTGGGGCATATACCTCCGCGCCGTCAAGGCGAGCATCGGAGCCAACGCCTCCGGCGAGCAGCACTTTACCTGAGGGCAACACCGTCGCTGTGTGGAAGGCGCGGGCCATGGCCAACGCACCAGTAGAGTTCCAAGTCCCCGTATCTGGGGCGTACACCTCAGCAGTGTCGAGCGGGATCCGACTAAGGCCTCCGGTGAGCAGCACTTTGCCCGAGGGTAATAGAGTCGCTGTGTGCAACATACGAACCGTGACAAGATCCGCCATACGGCTCCAGGTCCCAGTATCCGGGTCGTACACCTCCGCGCCGTCGCGGAACATGGCCGATCCACCACCTCCGGCGACCAGCACCTTGCCTGAGGGCAACAGCGTCGCCGTGTGCCTGTTGTGGGACATGGTTGGGGTGCCTGTGGGCTCCCACCGTCCGGTATCCGAGTCATACACCTCCGCGTTGGCGTCGTTCAAACCCAAACCTCCGACGACTAGCACCTTGCCCGAAGCAAACACCGTCGCTGTGTGGAACTGCCGAGCCGTGGCCATGGAGTTCGTGGGAGTCCACATCCCTGTAACTGGGTCGTACACCTCTGCGCTATTGAGGTACTCGAACGGTTCATTCGGATCACTACCTCCGGCAATCAGTACCTTGCCTGAGGGCAACAACGTTGCCGTGTGCCAAGACCGAGCCGTGACCATGCCGCCCGTGGGGGTCCATACTCCTGTGACTGGGTCGTACACCTCTGCGCTGCCGAGCAGTCCGCCCGAACCACCTCCGGCGACCAGCACCTTGCCCGAGGGCAACAACGTTGCCGTGTGGCAACTGCGGCCTGTGGTCATGCTGTCTGTGAGGCTCCACGCCCCGGTAACCGGGTCGTACACTTCCGCGCTGTCGAGCAGTCCGTTCTGGCCTTCTCCTCCGGTGACGAGCACCTTGCCCGAGGCCAACAGCGTCGCTGTATGACAAATGCGGGCCGTGGCCATGCTACCCGTGTGACTCCAGACCCCAGTAACCGGGTCGTACACCTCCGCGCTGGAGAGGTCGCCCGGCGGGCCAACGCCTCCGGCAACCAGTACCTTGCCCGAGGGCAACAGTGTCGCCGTGTGCTCGAAACGGGGGGTGGACAACGAACCCGTGGGGCTCGACTGCTCACCGGACGCATCTGGAAGCATCTGGACCTTGAGCCCCTTGGGTTGCACCGCTTCGTCCCCGTCTTGCGATGCCCCGCCGCAGGCAATCCACGCCAGTGCCAAAGCCAGAGCGAACCACGGAACGACCTTCACCCGGGGATTGGTAGAGGAACACATACGAGGGGCTCCTTGCGTTTGTGAAAGCTTCTCCAGCCCATTGCAAGGGTCGGGCCTAGCGCCCGTGCTGCGGCGAAGGGACGTGTCGACGCGTCAATTGACGCGCAAGCGCGCAGATGACGCGTCAATTCATTAGAAGCGGACTCGGCTCAAAGCGGCGAGTTGTTCTGCTTGGAAGCGGCGGGAATCGAACCCATAGCTATAGCTGGACGAGACGCGCGCCGCTGTTGACCGTCAGGCTTGCGTGTCGGGCAAAAGCGCTAGGCAGACCAGCGTCCGAGCTTCTTGGCGACCGCGAAACGGTGGGCGCCGTCCATGACGGCGGGCCAGCCGTTCGGAAGACTCTGGGCCAAGAGGCGTACGAGCACATCCCACACAAAGCGAGTGACTTGCTTGCACTGCTCCGCCTCGGCGAGCAGTCTGCTCAACACCTACCCCCCCGCGACATCGTCCTCTCCCAGCTCCTCGGCTAGTACATGCAGGGGGATGGCTGGGCGTGCTTCGGCGAAGGCGGTCAGGGTGGGGTAGCCACGCTCGCGCAGCCGCTCATAGAGACGCACCTTCCACTGGCCCTGCCAGGCACGTTCGTCCGTCATCGCCCTCTCCAGCGGGTGAAGTTCATAGGAATGCCGTAGTCCTTCATGTTCTCCGCAGGGCCGAGCAAGAGGGGTGCTCGATCGCCTTCATCACCTACAAGGAGTGCGAGAGTTGGGACACAGAGGGCTGCTGGAAGCAATTCGTGTCTCGCTGGGGCAAGTGGCTCCAATTCCAGCAGAGTCTTTCGCTGATTTAGCGCGGCGGATGGCACCAGTTCGGAGCCCGGTGTCACGCACGGCGGACGGCGCTCAGGGGGGACCGCTCCTCAGGCCGCAGGCTCCAGCGCTTCCTCCAGCGCTTCCTGCACACCGGGGAGCTGGGAGAGCAGCTCGAACTCGGCGTCCTGCAGCATGGACACCCGGCGGCCTTGGATGCGCTCCATCAGCAGCTCGATGCGCGTCTCTCCATCCGGCCCCATTTGCCGGAAGAAGCGCGCTCGGCTGCCCTCCTTGCGGCAGGCCATGATGTCCCGCTGCAAGCTCTTCAGGCGGCGGGACACCTTCAGCGCTGACCGCCCCTCGGGCGTGTCGAACGTGTGGAAGTGCCGGTTCCGCGAGAGCGGCTGTGCTGGGTCATGGAGCCTCTCCACGAGGCGCCGAACAAAGGGGTCCATCGACGAGGGAGGATAACATCCGGTACCCTGCCGCTCAGCGATGCATTTGCGAATTCTTCGGTTGACCGCCGCCCTTTCTTTCCTCCTCCCGCTTGCCTGCAAGGATCCGGAGACGGCCGCCGTTCAGGCCCGCGCCGAGTCCTATGAGTCCAAGCTCGCCGAGGGCCGCACGTTCATGGCTGCCAATCAGCCCGAGCGCGCCGCCAAGGCCTTCCGCTCCGCGGCGAACATGTCCCGCGATAACTCCGAGCCCCTCATGCTCCTGGCCGAGGCGCACCGCGCCGCCGGCAACGAGGGCTCCGCCATCCTCGCCCTCAAGGAGGCCGAGGCCATCGCCCCCGGGAACGATCCCGCCATCCAGAAGCAGATCGCCGACCTCTACCTCCGCCAAGGGCACGTCGCCGAGGCCATCTCCACCCTCGTCGCCCTGCGCAACGAGAAGGAGCTCTCCGACCCGGAGATCCTCTCCCTGGCCCGGCTCCAGGCGCGCAACGGAGACGCCGACGGCGCCTTCAAGTCCCTGGAGCCCATCCAGAACCTCCGCCCGGATGACCCCAACGCCAAGGTCGTCGAAGCGGAGATCCTCCTCATCAAGGGCGAGGAGTTGCTCGCCGCCAAGCTGATGGACCGGCTCGTCGAGGAGAACCCCAACCTCATGGAGGCCCGCCTCCTGCGCGTGCGCTACTTCCTCAACAGCGGCTACCCCGAGGTGGCCGAGCAGGACGTCAACGGCATCGACGGCGAGAACGCCAAGCGCCCCGACGTGGTCCTCATGCGCGCGCGCATCCTCACGCGGCTCGCCAAGCACGAGGAGGCCGCCGAGGCCCTCACCCAGCTCGTCGAGGAGCACCCGGACCACGTCGATGCGCTGGCCCAGCTCGCCGAGGCCAAGCTGAACCTGGGCAAGAACATCGAGGCGGGCGATCTCGTGGAGAAGGTGCTGCGCATCCGCGCCCGCTACGCCCGCGCCCTCTACGTCCGCGGCCGCGTCCTGGAGGCCCAGGGCGACAAGCGCCTCGCCGCAGAGAACTACGAGTACGCCCTCACCGCCGATCCCCTCTTCGCCCCCGCGCTCTCGCAGGTCTGGCGCATGCAGCAGGCGGCCGGTCAGAAGAACGAGGCCCAGGCGACCCTGCAGCGGCTCTACAAGCTCGGCGAGGCCTCGCTCGAGGAGAAGGTGGCGCTCGCGCAGATGTACGCGGACTCCAAGACGAACCTGGAGCGCGGCAAGAAGATCGTCGACGAGCTGCTTCAGCGCGAGCCCGGCAACCCCAAGTATGTGGCCCTCAAGGCCGCGCTCACTCCGACGCCCGAGAAGAAGAAGTTCAACGGCCCCATCATCATCCGCGGCGGCCGCCACCGCTGACGGCCTTGCGCGTCCCCGCGGAAGGGAGGCCCTCCGCGGCCTCCACCACGCGCTCCAGCGCCTTGATGCCCTTGCGCTGGCCCACCGCCACCACCGTCAGGTTCTCCCGCGTGAAGTAGCGCCGCGCCACCTCGCGCACGTGCGCCGCCGTCTCCGCGTCCACGAGGTCCGCCCGTTGGCTGAAGGACTCCGGCTTCCGGAACAGCTCCGTGCCGCCGAACCAGCCGGCCAGCTCCCCCGGCGAGTCCTCCGAGAACTCCAGCAGCATCCGGTGCCGGCGCTGGGTCCGCTTCAGCTCCTCCTCGGGGATCTCCTGCTCGCAGAGCGTGGCCAGCACCCTCAGCACTTCCTCCACCACCCGCGAGGCCTTCTCCGGCGCGCTCGCCGCGTCGATCTCGAGGATCCCCGAGTCGTGGAACGCGTCCATCCCCGCGCTGATGGAGTAGGCCAGGCCCCGCCGCTCGACGACCTCGAACGGCAGCCGCGAGGACAGCCCGTCATCCAGCACCCGGCGGAGGATCTGCAGCGCCGGGTAGTCCTCGTGCTGCTCCGGAACGACGCAGAAGTTGAGGCGGAACTCTGTCTGCGCCTCCTCGTGCGCCACGAAGTGGAACCGAGGGCCCGGCGGCGTGGGCGCGGGTGGCTTCTCGGTGGTGGGAGGGCCCTTCGGCAGGTGGGCGAAGGCGCGCTCGGCCAGCTCCAGCACCTGCTCGCGCTTCACCCGGCCCGACGCCGTCACCACCAGGTTGCCCGCCACGTAGTTCTGCGCGAAGTGCTCCAGCACCTGCTCGTGCTTCAGCGCCGACACCGACTCGCGCGTCCCGGCAATCTTCAGCGCCAGCGGGTGGTCGCCGAACAGCAGCCGCTTCGAGAGGTTGTCCAGGTCGATGTCCCGGCCCTTCTCGTCCACCTCGTCCAGCATCTCCTCGAGGATGATCTGCCGCTCCACCTCCATGTCCGTGAGGCGCGGCCGCGTCAGCATGTCCCCGATGATTTCCATCCCCACCCCCACATATGAGGGGTGTAGGGGAGTGTAGTAGTAGCCGAGATCCCTCCCGGTGACGCCGTTGAGGTTGCCGCCGACTTCCTCCACGGCGGCGTTCATCTTCACGGTGTCTGGCCAGTTGGCGCTGCCGCGGAAGAAGAGGTGCTCCAGGAAGTGGCTGACGCCGTTGTTCTCGGGCGTCTCATGGCGGCTGCCGGTCCGCACGTACACGGCCAGCAGGGCCGTATGCAGGTGGGGGGTCTCGATGGTGACGACGCGCAGCCCCGAGGGCAGCACGTCCCGATACGGTGTGAAGCTCATGCGCGAGGGAGCCTTAACACGAAGGTCGTCCCCTGGCCGGAGGAACTCTGGCAGGCCAGCGTGCCCCCGTGGGCCTGGAGTATCTGCTGGCTGACGGACAGCCCCAGGCCCGTGCCGCCCTCCTTGGTGGAGAAGAAGGGCTCGAAGAGGCGCTCACGCACCGCCTCCGTCATCCCCCGGCCGGTGTCCTGGACGGTGATCTCCACTTCCTTCTCCATCCCCCGCGTGGACACCGTGAGCCGCCCGCCGTCCGGCATGGCCTCGCGGCTGTTGCGCACCAGGTTCAAGAGCACCTGGCGCAGCTGGCCCTCGTCCGCGAGCACGGGCGGTGTGTCCGGGGCGAAGTCGCGCACCACGTCCACCCCCGCGCGCTCGAGCTCGCCGCGCGAGAAGTCCAGCACACCGCCGAGCACCTCCATCACGTCCTCGGCCACCAGCGTGGGCTTGGGCGGGCGCGCCATGCGAAGGTACTGCTCGGTCACGTCCGTGAGCCGATCCACCTCGCGCGTCACCGCAGTCAGCAGCTCCTTGGCCTCGCGCCCGTCCTGTTCCGGGAAGGTGGCGCGGTCCAGCGCGTCTCCCAGCATCTCCACGTTGAGGCCGATGGAGGACAGCGGGTTGCGCACCTCGTGGGCGATCTGCGCGGAGATGCGGCCCACCGCTGCCAGCTGCTCGGCGCGGGCGAGCGCCTCGGCCTGGGCCTTGAGCTGGGACTCGCGCGCCTGGAGCGAGCGGGCCATCGCGTCGAACTCCCTGGCCAGCACCGCCACCTCGTCCTCGCCCTGTACGCCCAGTTGTGCGGTGTAGTCGCCCTTGCCGATGCGAGACACGCCTTCAATCAGCGTGCGCACCGGCCGCAGCGTGCGCGCCGACAGCAGGGTGGCGCCGAGCCCCACGCCCACCGCCAGCAGCGAGAGCGTGATGATGGCCAGCCCCGTGCGCCGCTCGCGCTCCTCGGCCCGGTCCACCCGCTCGCGGATGCGATTGTCCAGCCGGGCCCTCAGTGCGCGCAGCTCCCGGCCAATGGTGGCCTCCACCTGACGCAGCTCGGCCGTGGACGCGCTCACCTGCTCCCGGTTCAGCGTGTTCGACGTCAGTACCGTGAAGACGGCATCCACCGTGCGCCCATAGGTGTCGTACTGCACCTCCAGCTTGCCGATGTCGGCCTCCATGTCCTGGATGACGGACAGCTCACTGGCAGGGGCGTAGGTGAGGATCTCCTGCGCCGTGACCCGTGTGTTGGCCAGGCGCTGGGACATCGCCGGGATGTAGAGGCGCGACAGCCGGATGAGGGTGCGCCGCGTCTCCGGGTTCTGCTCGTCCAGGAGCCGCTCGGTGTCCTTGACCTGGTTGGTATAGGCGGTCTCCAGCGCCGCCGCGTCCTGCGAGAGCCGCAGGTAGCCCTGGCTGACGAGCCGGATCTCCTGCTGGTTGCGGTGCAGCTCCGCCACGCTGAAGAGCGACACCGCTCCGAAGGTGACGAGCACCACGGCGTAACCCAGGAAGATGCGCGTGGCGAGCGAGAGCTTCATGACCGGGAGTGCGGGCCCAAGGGCCCCAGCCCCATCGCTACGCTCGCGCCGCCCCGAGCGCAAGCTGATACCGTTGCGCCGAATGTGGCCTCGCCTCCTCCGACATGCCCCCCTGGCCGCCCTCCTGGCCATCGCTCCCGCTTGCGGCGAGTCCGGCTTCGCGCCCCAGGTCCAGCTCCTCACCACCGCCTGTGAAGGCCTCCAGCCCCTCGATGGGGTGACCCACCTGCGCCTCCGCGTCACCGGAGAGGGACTGGCCACCCCCATCGAGCGCATCACCCCCGTGGACCTCCGGCCCGAGGACGTTCCCGAGATTCCTCCCGGGGCCCAGCGGGTGCTCGAGGTGCGTGCCTACTCGGGGGAGCCCAGCAGCGCCGGCTCGGTGATCTCCGTGGGCCGCTCGTACCCGTTCACCATGCCGGCGGTGGGCGCCCCCACCGAGCCGGTCCGCGTCACCCTCTACCGGGTGAACACCTTCGTTCCGCTGGAGCGCGCGGACTCGCCGGGCACCTGCCTGGAGCTCACCGAGCCGAGGGCTGGGCACACCGCCACGCTCCTGCCGGATGGCCGGGTGGTGCTGGCCGGTGGCTTCCGGGTGACGGACACCGGGCAGCCGGAGACGCTCCAGTCGATCGAGATCCTCGACCCGAGGGAGCGCAAGATCACCTACCTGCCGGATCCCGGCGGCCTGGGCTCGGTGCGGCGGGCGCTCCACACCGCCTCGTTGATGCTGGATGGGCGGGTGGCGCTGGTGGGTGGGGAGACGGTGGATCCGCTGGACGGGCACCTCACGATCCTGGGGACGGGGGTGGTGTTCGATCCGGCCACGGAGCGGGTCCAGCAGTTCAACCTCGGGAGGGCGCGCTCGCGCCATGCGGCGGCCATCGACATCGCGGGCCGCATTCTCACGGTGGGCGGAATCGGCGCCGACAGCTTGCTCCTCGCGGATCCCGAGGGCGTCGAGCCCGCGGCGGGACGGACCTTTCCCGTGCCCATCGCCGTGCCTCGAATGGGCGCGAGCCTGATTCCGTTCCAGGAGTCCCAGCGCATCGCCGTCGTCGGCGGCTCGGATGGGTCCGAGGTCTCCCGGGACGTGCTGACGTTCTCCTTCAATGGCGTCACCTTCGTTCCCGGCAACATCACGGTGATGTTGCGGCAGGGCCGGCGGGATGCGGTCACCACGCCCTACGGCGATGGGAAGCGGCTGCTCGTGGTGGGGGGCTACTCCAGCGCGGGGACTCCGGACGACAGCGCCCGGCCCGTGGGCGCCTCGGAGCTGCTCGATCTCCAGAGCGATGCGCCGACGATCTCTCAAGGCCCGACCATCGTGGGCCGGGGTGAGCTCTGCGCGGTGGCCCTGCCGGGCGGCCGGGTGCTCACGGTGGGAGGGCGGCGGCAGAATGGGGACGGGCTGCTCGCGAGCAGCGGGTCCGTGGAGCTGATCACCCCTACCGATGGGCTGACAGGAGGCGTGCTCGGGATGCTGCCCGTTCAGCCCGCTCGCTACCTGCACACCTGCACTCCATTGCCGGATGGCTCGGTGCTCGTCTCCGGTGGCGTGGACAATGACGGACGGGGCACGCGGCCGGCCTCGGGCACCTACCTCTTCATGCCCGTGCCCAGGGACTGAAAAAGGAAGGCCCCTCGTCCCGAACGGGAGGAGGGGCCTGGGACTACCCGCTGGTTCGAGCTCAGGCGCTCGGCGTGGCGGACTTGTCGGACTCGGACGTGGGGGCAGGGGACTCAGCGGCAGGAGCGGCGGCCTCGGCGGCCTTCGTGGCCTCTGCCTCGGCCTGGGCCTGCGCGGCGGCACGCTGCGCCTCGACCGCGGCACGCTCCTTCGCTGCGTCCTCGATGCGCTGGTCGCTCGCGGCCACCTCGTCCGGCGTCAGCTCGGTCCGGTCGGCCAGCATGCCCGTCTTCTTCTCCAGGTCCTTGATGGCGCGGCGGACCAGGTCGCGCTCCAGGAGCGTCCGGTTCATGCGCTTCTCGAGCGCCTTGTACTTGTCCTTCACCAGGTCCAGCTCGGACTTCACGGCGTTGTAGATGCGCTGCTGGGTCTCACGGGCGCCCTTCACCTTGCGGAGCTCGCGCTCCATCTCCGTGGCACGGCTGCGCTCCTTGTTCGCGCTGTGCTCCAGCCGCTCCATTTTCTCGCGGTCCGCGTCGTTCAGCTCGCGGTAGCGGCGCGGGGCCTTCTCCGGGGCGGGCTCGGCAACCGGCGTCACCTGCACCGCCGCCGTCACCACGCGCTCACCCTCCTGCGCCGGAGCGGAGATCTGCCCCGCCGGAACCGAAGCTTCGGCCGCCGCCGGAGCCACTGCCGCCGGAGCCGCGGGCTGAGCCGGAGCCGCCGCCGCCGGAGCCCGACGGCCCCGAGCGCCACCCCCCTGCTCGCTGCGCAGCCGCTCGATCTCCGCGAGCGCCTGGGCCAGATCCACGCGCACCGTCTCCAGCTGCACGGAGGCCTGGCGCTCCGTGTCCACGCGGGCCTTGATCAGATCGCGCTCGCCCTTCTCGCCTTCCTTCTGATCGAACAGCTTGCGCTTGGTCTGCTTCAGCTGCTCCTTCACTTCCTGGAGCTGGTTGCGCTGCTCGTCGAGCTCCTTCTGCTTGCGGGCCAGCTCGGACTCGAAGCGGGCGCGAGCCTTGGACGGGTCCTCCAGCTCTCCCCTCACGTTGTTGTTGGAAGTGGGAGCAGGGATGGCGGCCCGGTTCGAGCCGAAGAGCAGCATGCCGAGCGTCACGGCAAAGCCGATGGATACGAGGATTAGGGCAACCAGCACGGGTACGACCTCCACGAGGGTCTGCAAAAAAAGCGCCGCACCCTAACTTAAGGGCCCGGCGCGTCAATACCTGTGCGCACGTCTTGAAAGCGGGGAGCAGGGGGCCGGGCGCCGCCGTGCCCGAGCGGACAGGGGCGTGGCGTGACGCGGTGCTCCGAGAGCCCGGGGCTTCCTGTGCCCCCTGAAACTGGCGATGCTGGGGGACTCCGTACCGCGCCACGAGGGCACCGCGACATGCCGCATCTGGAGCTGACTCCGAAGACCGACATCTCGAGCTTCCGCAAGCTGGCCATTGGCAGCTGGAAGACGACCTATGATCCCACGGTCTACGGCACCCTGACGGTGCGCATGGACAAGGCCCTGGCGTACATCGAGGCCTTCCGTCAGCGCACGGGACAGCGCCTCACGGTGACGCACCTGATGACCAAGGCCATGGGCGAGGCGCTGCGCCGCTGCCCCGAGGCCAACGCCATCCTGCGCTTCAACAAGATCTACCTGCGCAAGCAGGTGACGATCTCCGCGCTGGTGGTGCAGACGGACGCCGGGAAGGTGGATCTCACCTCGGCGAAGATCGACGACGCGGACAAGAAGAGCCTGCGCGAGATTGCCCAGGAGATGGACGAAGCGGTGCGCCGGGTGCGCGAGCGCCGGGACGTGGCGCTGGAGAAGGGCAAGGGGACCATCCAGAAGATCCCCTACATGTTCCTCAACCTCTTCACGTGGCTGATCGGCTTCCTGATGTACACGCTGAACCTGGACCTGAGCGGGATCGGCATGCCGAAGGACGCGTTCGGCTCGATCATCATCACGAACGTGGGCTCGCTGGGGCTCGACACGGCATACGTGCCGCTGGTGCCCTATACGCGCGTGCCCATCTTCGTGGCGCCCGGCGCGGTGAAGGATGCGCCCGTGGTGGAGGATGGGAAGGTGGTGCCGGGGAAGGTGATGAACATCAACGCGTCCTTCGACCACCGCTTCATCGACGGGTTCCACGCGGGCGTCCTCGCCAACACGCTGCGCGAGATGCTGGAGAACCCGTTCGAGAGGTTCGACGCACTGCCCGCGGCCTCGGAGGCTCAGAGCGAGCCCATCCAGGCCGCGGGGTAACGCTCACCGCTACCAGCCGCGCTGCCAGGAGCGGCCGCCCATCTCACGCAGGCGCCGCACGCGCTCGGGGATGGGCGGGTGCGTGGAGAACAGCGCCATCACCGCGCGGCCGGACAGCGGGTTGACGATGAAGAGGTGCGAGGTGGCCGGCGCCCGATCGTACGGCATCAGCTCCGCGCCCCGCTCCAGCTTCATCAACGCGCTGGCCAGCGCCTCCGGGTCTCCGGACAGCTCCGCGCCCGTGGCGTCCGCGCCGTACTCGCGCGAGCGGCTCACCGCCAACTGCAGCAGCGTGGCGGCAATCGGCGCCACCAGCAGCAGGCCCAGGCTGGACATCGCACCGGCCAGGCCACCGCCCTCGTCGTCATCGCTCCGGCTCAGCATGGAGCCGCCGAACCAGAACAGCATCTGCGCCGCGTAGCTGATGACGCCCGCGAGCGTGGCGGCCACCGTGCCGATCAGCGTGTCCCGGTTGGCCACGTGGGCCAGCTCGTGCGCCAGCACGCCCCGCAGCTCCCGGCGATCGAGGATCTCCATGATGCCTGCCGTCACCGCCACCGCGGCGTGCTTGGGGCTGCGGCCCGTGGCGAACGCGTTGGGCGCTCGGGTGGGCAGCATGTAGATCTTCGGCTTGGGCATCTTCGCGCGCGTGGCCAGCTCCTCCACCATCTCGTGGAGCCAGGGCGCCTGCTCCCGCGCCAGCGGCTGCGCCCCGTGCATGGCCAGCGCGATCTTGTCGCTGAACCAGTACGAGACGAAGTTCATCACCACGACGAAGAAGCCCGCCATGGCCAGCCCGCGAGGGCCGCCGAGCTTCTGGCCGATCAGCAACACGAGCGCCGTGAGTCCGGCCAGCAGCACGGTCGTCTTGAGCGCATTGCCCAGACGGTGCCAACCGCTTCCTCGCAGTGGCGCTCCCCCGCGAGGGGCCGTGTCAAAAGTACTGCTGGAGTAGCTCATGGTGTGTCGTTCCGCTCCCTTCTGGTCTCCAGGAACGTAAACAGACACGGGGGGCCGTCAATGCAAACAGCCCTGTTCAGAGGTAGAAGCGGTCGACGATGCCAGCGGTCCTCTGAAGGATCGCTGTCCAGCCTACCCAGCCATCGATCGCCTGCTTGTCTGCTACCGGCTCGCCCCCGAGCGCCGCGAGTGAGCCCGTGCAGCCCTGTACTGTACACAGCCCCGATTCACGCAGGTGCTCGCGCAGGGCGCGCAGCGTGGGCATGCCGCGTGTCTCGAAGCGATCCGTCACGTCCTCTCGCGGCGGCTGGAAGTCCGGCTCGTCCAGCCGATCCTGGAGGAACCGCTCCAGGGCCCACCAGAAGAGGTACACCTCTGCCGGGCGCCCCATGGCCACCGCCGCAGCCGCGATGGAAAGGCCCTGGTGGACGCGATCGTAGTCTCCGCTGTGTAGGAAAATGACTACCTTTGACGGCGCTGGGCTCACAGGTACTGCTTACCGCTCAGGGGCCGGGGACGTCCATTCAAGCGGATCCGTCGACAGCCCACCCCCGCTTGCCTTGCGCCACCCCGCTCCTGCTTGCTAGAAAATCCACTCAACCTTCAGGCACTTAGCCGCACACGCGGCTGATGTGAGGGCTTCGGTTCGATGGGCGACGAGATCACAGGAAGCCGCAAGGACGCCCACCTCGATTTGTGCGCCAAGGAAGAAGTCCAGCCCGTACAGAACAGCACCCTGTTCGAGTGCGTGCGCCTGGTTCACTGCGCGATGCCCGAGATGGCCGTCGAGGATGTGGATCTTTCCACCCCTTTCCTGGGCAAGCGCTTGCGCGCGCCGGTGCTCATCACCGGCATGACGGGTGGCACCGAGCGGGCGGGCAAGGTGAACCGGGATTTGGCCCTCGTGGCCGAGCGCCATGGGGTGGCCTTTGGAGTCGGTAGCCAGCGCGCCATGGCCGAGTCCGCGGCTCGCGCGGCCTCGTATCAGGTGAGGGACGTGGCGCCCACGGTGGCCCTCCTGGGCAACATCGGGCTCTACCAGGCGGTGCAGATGGGCGTGGACGGGGTGCGGCGGCTGGCGGACGCGATTGGCGCGGACGCGATGGCGCTGCACCTGAACGCCGGACAGGAGCTCACCCAGCCCGAGGGTGATCGTGACTTCCGAGGCGGATACCCCGTGGTGGAGGCGCTGGTGAAGGCCTTCGGGGACCGGCTGTTGGTGAAGGAGACCGGGTGCGGCATCGGCCCGGAGGTGGCGCGCCGGCTGGTGGAGCTGGGCGTGCGCAACATCGACGTCTCCGGACTGGGCGGTACCTCGTGGGTACGCGTGGAGCAGCTGCGCGCCACGGGAATGCTGGCTCAGCTGGGCGCCGAGTATTCGAGCTGGGGCATTCCTACTGCCGCCGCCACGGCCGCTGTTCGCCGGGCCGTGGGCCCCGAAGTGCGGTTGGTGGCCTCGGGGGGCCTCCGCACCGGCCTGGAGATGGCCAAGGCCCTGGCGATTGGCGCGGACGTGGCGGGCGCGGCCCTGCCGCTGTTCCGCGCCCAGCAAGAGGGCGGCGTGGAGGGTGCGGACCAGGCCCTGCGCGTCATCATCGAGGGCCTGCGCCAGGCGCTCGTTCTGACGGGTAGCAAGAGCTGCGCTGAGCTGCGGCGCAAGCCAGTCGTGATGACGGGCGAGCTGAAGGATTGGCTCGCCGCCCTGTAAAGGGGCATTCCCCCTACGCCCCTGCGTTGGAGAAGGTAACAAAATGTCTGACACCGTGACGTCCCGGCTCGCTGGGTTCCACAAACTGCCCATGGAGGAGCGCCTTGCGCAGCTGGGCAAGATGTTCCGCCTCGCCGAGGACGAGCTGCAGTACCTGCGCGGTGTCGGCACCCTCCAGCCCGTGCTCGCCAACCAGATGATCGAGAACGCGGTGGGCACCTTCTCGCTGCCGCTGGGGCTCGGCCTCAACATGCTGGTGAATGGGCGCGACTACATCGTCCCCATGGCCGTGGAGGAGCCCTCGGTGGTGGCGGCGGTGTCCTTCGCCGCGAAGATCGTCCGCGAGTCCGGTGGCTTCATGGCCGAGGCCGACCCGTCCATCATGATTGGGCAGGTGCAGGTGACGCGCTTCGGCGATCCCACGGAGGCCGCGGACAAGATCCTGGCGGCCAAGGAGGGGATCCTCGCGCTGGCCAACAGCTTCCACCCGGCGATGGTGGCCCGAGGCGGTGGTGCCAAGGACGTGGAGGTCCGCGTGCTGCCGGCCCCCGAGGGCCCGCGCGCCGAGCCGTTGCTCATCGTCCACCTGGTCATCGACACGCAGGAGGCCATGGGCGCCAACCTCATCAACACCATGGCCGAGGGCGTGGCCCCGTTCATCGAGCAGCTGACGGGCGGCAAGGTGTACCTGCGGATTCTGTCGAACCTGGCGGATCGGCGGCTGGCGCGGGCCATGTGCCGCATTCCGGTGCCGCTGCTGGCGGACTTCGAGATGCCGGGCGAGGCCATCGCCGAGGGCATTGCCCAGGCGAGCCGGTTCGCCGAGGCGGACCCGTACCGGGCGGCCACGCACAACAAGGGCGTGATGAACGGGATTGACTCGGTGGCCATTGCCACGGGGCAGGACTGGCGGGCCATCGAGGCGGGGGCGCACGCGTTCGCCTGCCGCGAGGGCCAGTACCGGCCGCTGTCCACCTGGTACCTGGAGGAGGGGCACCTGGTGGGGCGCATCGAGCTGCCGCTGGCGCTGGGCACGGTGGGCGGGCCCATCAAGGTGCACCCGGGCGTGCAGGTGGCGCTGAAGCTGATGCGGGTGAGCTCGGCGCGCGAGCTGTCCATGGTGTTCGCGGCGGTGGGGCTGGCGCAGAACTTCGCGGCGCTCCGGGCGCTGGGCAGCGTGGGCATCCAGAAGGGCCACATGGCGCTGCACGCGCGGTGCGTGGCGGTGACGGCGGGGGCCCGAGGCGACCTGGTGGAGCGAATCGCCAACGAGCTGGTGAGGGTGGGCCACGTGAAGGTGGAGAAGGCGCGGGAGATCATCGCCGCGCTGGCGGCGGCCGACGAGGCTGCTGCGGCGGCGGGCAGCACAGGGTAGGGTGCGCCCCCATCTATGGATTCACAGGCGGCGCCCCTGACGGGCTTCGGTGCAGGCAAGGTCATCCTGTTGGGTGAGCACAGCGTGGTGTACGGGTACCCCGCGCTGGCAGGGGCTCTGAGCCGCGGGGTGACGGCCAGTGCAGTGAAGGCGCGGAAGCCCCAGCTGGCGCTGGCGGACCCGTTCAACCGGGCGCAGCGTGCGCTGCTGACGAAGGCGTTCCTTCGCGCGGCGGACCTGTGCGGCAATCCTTCCGTGAAGGTGTCGCTGGAGTCCGAGCTGCCGCTGTCCATGGGGTTGGGCAGCTCGGCGGCGGTGTCGGTGGCGTGCGCGCGGGTGCTGCTGAAGGCGGCGGGGAAGAAGGAATCGGCGCGCGAGGTGGCGCAGGTGGCGCTGGCCATGGAGCAGGAGTTCCACGGCACGCCCTCCGGCGTGGACCACACCACGAGCGCCATGCAGGAACTCATCCTTTATAAGCGGCTGCCGGACCAGTCCTCGGGGAAGGCGCGGGGGGTGAAGAGCCCCCGGCCGCTCCAGGTGCTGGTGGCGCTGGCGGGCGAGCGCAGCCCTACGAAGAAGACGGTGGGGGCGCTGCGGGAGCGGCAGGCGCGGTGGCCGGAGCGGTACCGGCGGCTGTTCCGGGAGGTTGGCGTGGTGGCGACGGAGGGGGCGAAGGCGGTGGAGGCGGGGGAGTTGGAGGCGCTGGGGGACGCGATGAACGTCAACCAGGGGTTGTTGGCGGCGCTGGGGCTGTCCTCGCCGCCGCTGGAGGAGATGGTGTACCGGCTGCGCGCTCTGGGGGCCCTGGGCGCGAAGCTGACAGGGGCGGGTGGCGACGGCGGCGCGGTGATTGGGCTCTTCCTGGAGCCCGAGCCCGCTGCGGCGAAGCTGCTGCAGCAGGGGGTTCGGTGCTTCACCAGCCAGCTCGCGGGGCCGCGAGCGCTGTGAGTGTTTCCATGAAAGCGACTGTTCTGGCGCATCCCAACATCGCCCTGGTCAAGTACTGGGGGAAGCGGGACGACGCGCTGATTCTTCCGCATCAATCGAGTCTGTCCCTGACGCTGGCGCCGCTGTCCGTCACCACCACGGTGGAGTTCGGCGCGGCGTCGGATCAGGTGGAGATCAACGGCCACACCGCGAAGGGCAGCGAGCGGGACCGGGTGCTGCGGGTGCTCGAGGCGGTGCGAGGCGAGGCGGGCGGCAAGCTGGGGCCCGCGAAGATGGTGTCTCGCGGGGACTTCCCGGCGTCGGCGGGGCTGGCGAGCAGCGCGGCGGGCTTCGCGGCGCTGGCGGTGGCGGCCCGGGAGGCAGCGGGGCTGAAGGCGGACCCGAAGGTGGCGAGCATGCTGGCGCGGTTGGGCAGCGGCTCGGCGTGCCGGAGCGTGCAGGGCGGGTTCTGCGAGTGGCGCCGCGGCGAGCGGGCGGATGGGACGGACAGCTACGCGGTGCAGCGCTTCGATGCGAAGCACTGGCCGGAGCTGCGGATGGTGGTGGCCATCCTGAACCGCGACGAGAAGGAGGTGAAGTCGCGGGATGGGATGAAGCACACGGTGGACACGAGCCCGTACTACGCGGCGTGGGTGAAGGACGCGGAGGCAGAGGTGCCTCGGGCGGTGGAGATCCTCCAGCGCAAGGACTTGCAGGCGCTCGGGGAACTGGCGGAGCGCAACGCATGGCGGATGCACTCGACGGCGTTCGCGGCGGATCCGCCGCTCTGCTACATGAACCCGGCGACGCTGGGGTTGATTCAGCACCTTCGGGAGCAGCGGAAGAAGGGGATGCCGGTGTGGTTCACGCTGGATGCGGGGCCGAACCCGGTGCTGCTGACGGACGCGGCGCATGAGGTGGCGGCCGAGGCGCTGGCGAGGGCCTGTGGCGCGGTGGATGTGATTCGCTGCGTGCCGGGCGGCGACGCGGAGCTGAAGGGCGAGCACCTCTTCTGATGGAACGGGCGCTCTCGGCACCGGGGAAGCTGTTCGTGGCGGGCGAGTACGCCGTGCTGTGGGGCGGCGTGGCACGGGTGGCGGCGGTGGGGCCTCGGACGGCGGCGCTGGTGCGGCGGCGGGCGGATGCGCGGGTGCACGTGTGCCTGGAGGAGGGCACGCTGAAGGGGAGCGCCACGCCCAAGGGCGTGCGGTGGGATGGGGAGGTTCCGGCGGGGTTCGCCTTCGTGGCGAGGACGCTGGACGAGGCGCTGCGGGCGCATGGCCGGCAAGGCGTGGGCTTCGAGCTGGCGGTGGCGCCCTCGGCGGTGGGCCCTGGAGGGCTCAAGCTGGGCATGGGCGGGAGCGCTTGCGCGACAGTGCTGGCGGCGGACGCGGCGCGGTACGTGCTGGAGGAGCGCTTCGATGCGCTGAAGCTGGCGCTGGTGGCGCACACGCTGGGGCAGAGCGGGAAGGGGAGTGGCGGAGACGTGGCGGCGAGCTTCGCCGGGGGCGTGCTGCGCTACCGGCGGTATGACGTCTCGGCGCTGATGGCGGCCTCGAGTACTGGAGGGTTCCGGGCGGCGCTGCTGGAGTCACCCTCGGTGGACGTGTGGCGGTTGCCTCCGCCGAAGCTGTCGCTGGCATATGCCTTCACAGGGGAGAGCGCTTCGACGCGGGTGCTCATCTCCCAGGTGGAGGCGCGGATGGACGCGGCCGCGCGCCAGGCCTTCGTGGCGCGCTCGGACGCAGTGGGGCATGCCATCGAGGAAGGGCTGGGCGGCGGAGACTTCCGGGCGTTCAAGGAAGCGGTGACAGCCCAGCAGGCGCTGCTCCAGGAACTGGGGCCGACCGAGACCGATGCCATGCGGCGCATCCTGGCCATTGCCGCGTCCTACGACTGCGCGGGCAAGCAGTCCGGAGCGGGAGGCGGGGACGGGTGCATCCTCTTTGCCCCGAACCCAGAAGCTCGCGCCGAGCTGATGAAGGGCCTGGAAGCGCGCGGGTTCCACTCAATGACGCTTGAGGTGGAGCCCGGGCTGCGCGGCGAGGCCCAGGCGGACCCACGGCTCCGCGCCTGGCTGGACGCACACGCCTGAGCCGTCCCGTCTTCCTGGGGGCGGAGGCCACCAAGGAGCGGCTGCTGCAGCTACCCACGCCCGGCATCCTCCACCTGGCCACCCATGGCTTCTTCCTGGAGGACACGGCCGCTCCCCCCGCCTCACGGGCCATGGTCCATTTCGGGGGGATGGGCGAGGACTCCCAGGCTCCCCGGCCGCCGGATCCGCTGCTTCGCTCCGGCCTGCTCCTGGCGGGGGCCAACGCGCCCAGACCCTCCGGCTCCCCCCGGCCTCCGCCTGAGAGCGCATGGGTGACAGCCTTGGAGCTGGCGGGCCTGAACCTGTAGGGCACTCAGCTGGTGGTGCTGTCCGCCTGTGACACGGGCCGGGGGATGTGGAACTCGGCCAGGGGGTATATGGGCTGCGTCGCGCCTTCATGGTCGCCGGCGCGGAGACGGTGGTGATGAGCCTCTGGAAGGTGAATGACGACACCACCTCGCAGCTGATGGAGGCCTACTTCCGGAACCTGCTGGCGGGGCAGGGCCGGGCCAGCGCCCTGAAAGAAGCCATGCGCGAGCTGCGCGCCACCCAGCTCCATCCGCACTACTGGGCGCCCTTCATCGTGGTGGGCCGGGATGAACCGCTGCGCGCGCTGGCGAAGTAGCCTCTGCTGCACAAGTGGGGTGCGCAGTCGCAGAGGTAGAAAGAGCTACGTTCTCCCAGGGGATTTTGAGAATATTGCTGGGGAGCAGATGCCAAGCTCAAATACTTGAGGGAAATCAGAAACGTTGGGATTTGAGAGGGATATCAGTCATTCCCCGTTGTGGAGCTTGGAGAGGAACTCGCTGAAGCTGTTCGCAACCACGTGAATGGCTTGTTCCCCCGCTTCTTCCGTGAAGTAGAAGACGACCTTGGGGGCATAGGGGTTGCTTCGGTAGTCGAAGCAGATGAAGTCGCCAGCCCCTGTTCCTGCGAATGGGTAGATGCCCTGCGGGACGTGGTCCTTGATGAGCTCGTAGGTGTCAGCCATCGAGTAGATCCGCAGATCTTCGTCTTCGCTCTCGCTGATGGTCAGGAGTTCGCTGACGACGGTGTTCCCCTTGCCGATGTCGATCACATCAGGAAAGGGTGTCATCCCCTGGTACTGCATTGCGACTTGTTTGTAGTCCTCGGGGAGTTTGACCCCCCAAGCTTTTTCGAGCCTCTCTACGTCGAGAGGAGTCGCTGGGTAGGGGCGCTTCCAGATGCGTGGCGTCCAATGGACCGTCATTAGGGATAGCCTCCACCCCAGATGGCCATACCCCCTGTGTGAGGAATCGCGGCTCGGTGCTCAGCCTCTGTAATGAGCTGCATTCGACCCACGTCCTGGTGGTGATGCCATTTGAATCCAGGTGGGGCTTGATGCGAGTTCGCCAGTGCCTGGATGTCCTCGGCTCCCAAGCCGAGCTGCTTGGCCAGGTTTGGGTCGCGTTCGATCGCACGGAAGAGCTTTTCGTTAGCGGCCTTGAAGTGTGACAGGTGCTTCCCACTTCCGATGTGTGCGTCATCGATCAACGTTTCAAATCGGGGCTCGAACTCAGGGAACCCGTTCTTGTCGAAGCGGATGGCCGTCCTCCCCCGCGTGACCGATTGCCCGGCGCGATTCTTCCCCATGTTCGGAATAGGGTCCGCGGGTGTGCGGCTGTTCTTGAACGGAAGGATCCGGCCGTCCGCAGTGAGGCGCGGTTTGCGCCAGGATTCGATGGAGAGCAGCCGATGCTTCGAGCCAGAAGCCGCTGAGTCGGACGAGGCGGAACGAGGCGGCGGATTGCCACCGCTGCCCATGCCCTGGTTGGCCATCAGCAGGGCGTTGGATTCCAGAGAGACCGTGAGGATGCGGCCCGTTACGGTCATGGATCGCACGGTGCCGAGCAGTTCGAAGCTGAGTCCTTCGGAGGTCGCCAGGCGCGAAGCCGCGGGCAGCCCCGGCAGCCCACCGCTGATGAACTTGTTGCCTCCCGAGGCCAGCGCGGCTGTTGCTGCCAGGATGAGCAGCCGGGTGACTTTCTCTCCCATCACCTGCCCGTAGCGCTCGCCGGCCGCCCGCACCTCCACGAACGTGCGCGCTTGCTGGCATTCCTGCTCAAGCCGGCGCCAGCCCTCAATGAGTCCCACCAGCGTGTCCCAACCCACGTAGCCCACCAGCGAGGCCGTGAGCACGAGGACGACCACCTTCGAGATGGGCTCGGGAATCGCCAGGAGCGCCATCGTCATCGTGATGGTGCTCACCAACGCAATCTGCAGTTGTACCGGATCGAGAACCTCGCCGATGACCGTGGCCGTACCGCTCCAAACACCTCGAGTGGCCAGGGCGAAGGCCAGGGCCTGTTTGTCCCCGTCAGTCAGCAAATGGCCGTCTTGGAGCAAGCCGAGGCAGTCTCCCGGCGTTCCTCGTTGCTCGCACCACTGGTAGTACTCGCGGACTAGCTGGGCCTGCTCGTTGGGCTGCTCAGGATCCCCCCAAGAGATGACAGCCACCTGCGCCGGTGGCCGGAGAGGCAGTGTGTGCCGCAGGCGTTTCGCCAACTGCACCATGGCCTCGTGGTACTGCTCCTTCGTCACCTCGATGGGAGCACGGCGTACCGGTGGGCGGGTGACGAGGGGCAGTGCATCCTCGGCCAGGAGTGCGATGCGCGAGCCGGTGTCCGAAGCATCGGCCTTGCGGGCAGCGCCCTCATCTGTGGCACAGGCAGCGGCCAGCAGGAAGAACGCGAGGAGGAGCAGCCACGAGCGTACATTCATCGCTCAACCGCTAGAAGGCGACGCACGAGACCGAGTCGACCCGGAGGACGGCTTCCTGGCTGAAGCGCGACTTGTACTCCTCGCGGATGGTGTCGATGCTGTTCGAGATGGCATCGCTGCCATCGTGCAGCAGCACGATCACCTTGCTGTCCTCGTGTATCAGGTTGCCGTTGTCCATCAGGTACTGGCCATTGGCATCGAACATCGTCAGGCCACTGCTGAAGCGGGGCGTGACCGTGGTGTCGACGAAGTTCTGCCACTCCGCCTCGCTGACGGACGTGGTGTTCTCCCGATCGAGCCCGAAGAACAGCTCCGTGCGGTACATCTCCGAGCCCACGTCACAGGACTCTCCTCCGCACGCCGAGGTGAGCGCTCCCAGGGTCATCACGAGGAGCAGGTTGCGCAGCACAGCGGAGGACGGCGGAGCGAGGCGGGCAAGGGTCATAGACCCGGGACGCTACTAAAACATGTGCCCGTAATTCATGTAGAAGCGCTGGCCGCCCGTCTCCGTGGACAGCGCGTAGTCCACGCGAATGACCGCCGCGCGCCGAGTCACCCGCAGGCCCGCGCCCGCACCCGGGTGCCACTCATGCCACGCTCCATCCGTCACGCCCGGGTGCCACACCCGCCCCAAGTCCAAGAACGCCGCCATGCCCAGCTTCATCGGCTGCCCCAGGATTCGCAGGTCCAGCGCGTGGAAGCGCAGCTCCGTGTTCGAGAACACCTTGATGTTCCCCACGAACCGGTTGCGCTCGATGCCGCGCACGCTGCTCATTCCTCCCACCCCCTCGGTGAAGTTCACCCCGCCCGTCGTGCTCCACTCGAAGAAGGGCACGTCGCCGAACAGCATGTCCAACGACACCCGCTGCGCGAAGATGAACCGCGAGCCCAGCCGGAAGTACCGCCGCTCACTCAGTGTCACTCCCGCATACCGATAGCGGCTCCCCGTCGTGTGTCCCGAGATGCGGAGCGCCAGCTCCTCGGCTCCGCCCGTGGACGGATCCGACTCGTTGTCCCGCGTGTCCCAGAGCGCTCCGAGCAGGATCTGCCCCGTGGAGCCGCCCTCGATGCCCAGCGGCTGCATCTCCGCGAGCATCGACGCCTCGTAGGGCGACACCCGCGTGTACCGCCACGAATAGCCCGCGTATGCCTGGAACGGATGGTCCTCGCCCCACGGCTTTCCGCGCAGCCGCAGCCACGCGCCCGGTGAGCCCTTGTCATAGTTGTACCAGGCGTCCTTCACATTCCCCGTGAACTCCGACGCCGAGCGGTTGCCCGCGCCATAGAAGGGGCTCTGGAACTCGCGCTTGTACTCGAACCGCCCCTCCACCCGCAGCGGGCCCAGCAGCCTCGGTCCGTCGTAGCGCAGGTAGTGGTTCTGCACGCCCCGGCTCGTGAAGAACACCTGGGCGCCCAGGCCGTGCTGATACGGCTGACGGCCGTCGCCGTAGATATACATGCCCCCCACCACGCCGTAGCCCACGCCAAAGTCCGAGTTGAAGCTCAGCAGCGGCAGCGCGATGCCATCCACGCTGCCATCCTTCGAGGCGGGCTTCGGTACGGAGGCTGTGGGCACCGTGGGCGCCACGGGAGAGGCGCTCACCAGGGCGAGCACGAGTGAGGGGAGCAGCATGCGAGCCTCCGTCATGCCCCAAGGGGCCTGGACTCTCCAACCCACGCTCAGGTCCAGGAGCCTCGCCCGCTCGCCCACCAAGAAGGCTCACGCGATCGCGCGGCTGCTTTCTCCTCGCATGTTCATTTTGGCTCTCCAAAGCGGGGAGACGTCAACGTGAACCAAGTCCTCACCTCAGAGTTGCAGGCATGGGCATGTACGCTTGCTCGCCAGATCGGCCGGAAAGTTCCAGCCTTCCCTTCAAAACGGCAGCGCCACCTGCTCGTTGTACATCTTGACGGCGTTCCCAAAGCGCTCCTCGACGAGGCTGTTCAGACGGGGAGCATGCCGTTCCTCTCCCGGCTGGTGCGCTCGGGGACGTACCACCTGGAGAGGGCCTTCTGGGGCTCGCCCGCCTCCACGCCCTTCTTCCAGGCGGGGCTGCTCTACGGCATCGAGCACCCGAACCTCCCTGCCTACTCGTGGTTCGATCGCGAGCTGGGCCGCAAGGTTCAGATGAACACGCCGAAGGACGCGCTCCACATCGAGCAGCGGCTCTGGCGCAGCAGTGAGACGAGCCTGCTGGCGGGCGGCGGGCACACGTACTTCTCCCTGTTCCATGCGGGCGCTCGCAACCGGCTGTGCATGAGCACGCTCGCCAGCCTCAAGGTCATGGCGCGCTCGCTGTCCTCCGAAATGGAGGGCCTGTTCGTCGCGCGCACCGAGAACCCCTGGCGATACCTGCGCTCGCTCGGCGCGGACTCATTGCGCGCGATGCAGGACATCTGGCGGTGGGCTCGAGCCCTGGGCGACTGGCGCCACGAGCATGGCTTCCTCCTCAGCCGGGTCATGCTGCAGCGGCTGGGCTGGAGCTTCGCGCACACCAAGGCGCTCGTGGACATGGTGCGGGGCGTGCCTGCCATCTACCTCGTCTTCGGCAACTTCGATGAGGTGGCGCACCGGCGCGGCCCTCGCTCCGCGCAGGCCATCGCGGAGCTGCACCGTGTCGACGCCTACCTGGCCGAGCTGTACGCCATGGGCCGCGCCGTCGAGCACCCCTACGACGTCGTCCTCCTCACCGACCACGGCCACGTGGGCAGCCTCCCGTTCGAGAAGCGCCAGGGCCAGCACCTGGAGGACATGCTCCTCCGGGGAGCGCCGGTGCCCCTGGCTGCGGATGTGGAGCGTGGGCTGCTGGATGGGCGCGCGCCGGGCGCCGCGAGAGCACCCCGGGGAACGGACTCGCCCGTGGTCATGGAGTGCGGAAACTTCGCGCACGTCTACCTCACGCGCGAGCACACGCCGCTCGAGGCCGCCGAGCTGGTGGCCCACCACCGGGAGGTGCTCGCCCGGGCCTCGCGGCACCCGGACATCGGGATTGTGGCGCTGAGGCGAGGGAACTCGGCGGTGGCGCTGGTGAAGGGCCAGGTGTTCGGTCCGGACGAGGTGGCCAACGCACCGCTCGCAGGGGAGTTCTGCCGGCGCGCCGTGGCCGACTACTTGCGCGAGCTGCCGCACCTGCGTACCGCCGGAGACATGGTGCTCTTCGGCGAGGCGGTGGAGCCGGGGGCCACCGTGGGCTTCGCCTGGGAGTTCGGCTCGCATGGCGGGCTCACCCGCACGGAGACGTGCAGTACGATCTGCTGGCCAAGCGAGGCGCCCGTGGATCTCTCTGGACTGAGCCACTGCGTGCGCCTGCACCAGCGCCTCTCGGAGGCATACCGTGCCTGAGACCCGGACCTGGGGGCAGCGGGGGGAGCGGGGTGGGGCGGTCCTCAACGTGCTGCTGGGCGTGGTGGGCGTGGGGGTCTCCGCGGTCCTGATCTCCACGGCCTTCTTCCACTGGAACCTGCGCGGGGAGGGCCCGCTGCTGGTGCCCCGGTTCCCGCTTCGGGAGTTCTTCCGCGAGCTGCCGGGCCACATGGTGTGGCTCATCCCGTTCATGCTGCTGTCCGCCTCAATCATCCCGCTGCGCGCGCTCCAGTGGCAGCAGACGCTCCAGCGCAAGGTGCCCTTCAAGGAGCGCTACCACCTGGTGGCCATCGGCGCTTTCACGCACAACGCGCTGCCCGGGAAGCTGGGTGACATCATCCGCTCGTTCCTGCTCTCCCGGACCCAGCAGCTGCCCTTCCTGCAGAGCCTGGGCTCCGTGGCCGTCTGCAAGCTGCTGGAGTTCGCCGCGCTGATGCTGCTCGTGGCCCTGTCCTTCTTGGGGCCTTTCGGGAAGACGATGGCCCAATTCGCCGGAGCCCTGAAGGTGGCCGTGTCCCTGTGCATCGGCCTGGTCGCGCTGGTGGTGTTGCTGGCCCACTACTCACGGCCGCTCGCCCACGCCTTGCACCGCCGGCACCAACTGCCCCGCCTGCAGGGCCTGCTTCTGCACCTGGCCGAGGGACTCAGCACCGCTCGGAGCTTCCGGGGCACGGCGGTAGCGTTGCTCTACTCCGTGGGGCCTGTCCTGGCGCCCGCCATCGGCTACGGCATGGCGCTGCACGGCCTGGGCATCCCCGGAGGCCTCTTCGCCGGAGCGGTCGTCCTGGGAGCCATCGCGCTTGGGCAGTCCTTGCCGGGAGTGCCCGCAGGCCTGGGGCTCTACTACTTCGTCACGAGCTGGGCCGCCCGGAGCCTGGGGGCCTCGGAGGCGGATGCGGCCGCGTTCTCCGCGCTGACCCACCTGGGCACGGTCTTCAGCCAAGTCACCGTGGGCGCCATCTCCGTCCACCAGCGCAAGCTGCGCCTGAAGGACCTGCGGCGCGGTGGCAGTCTGGCCCGCGAGGCCGCCCACCACGTGGCCCACGACGCCGTGGAGCCCGTGGCCCCGTGAAAAGAAAAAGGGCCCCGGCGATGAAGCCGGGGCCCTTCGTGTGCCCAGGAGAGGACTCGAACCTCCATGCCCTTGCAGGCGCTAGACCCTGAATCTAGTGTGTCTACCAATTCCACCACCTGGGCAGGTGGGGCGTCGCTTGTGGGGGCGGACATATAGGGAACCGGCGCGCCCCCGTCAAGCGGAACCGACTCCTCCAACATCACTTCTTCAGCGGCCATTTCCCCGCCGCCTCCAGCTGGTGCCGAAGAGCGGGGTTCTCATCCATGTACGCGGTGAGGGACTCCTCGGTGATCTCCACCTGGATGTCCTCCGAGCCCACCTCTGTCTGGCAGCTCAGCCGGGAGTAGGGGCGCACGTCGAACCCCATGTCCAGCCGGTCCATTTCTGGGTCCGACTGCTCGGAGAGTGAATCCAGCCCCTTCCGAATCCACACGTGGCACGTGGAGCACCCGCACACCCCGCCACAGCTATGTCCCACGTGAGCGCCGCCCTGCTCGGCGGCCTCCAGCAGGGTGGCCCCGGACTTCACCTCCACGGTGACGTCGTCCAGGGGGCTCTTGAAGTGGACCTTCGGCACCTCAGTACTCCTCCACGGAATGCCCGGCGACGACCTGGCTGATGGCCTGGTTCATCACCCTTTCCACGAACGACCGGGAGACTTCGTCCAGGGCGTGGATGGCCTCCTTGATGGCGTGGGAGTCCTCGCCCTTCGCCAGCTCCCGCACTCGCTCTATCGCCGCCTCGATGGCTGCCCGCTCGCCGTCCTGGAGCAGGCCGCCGTGCTCGCCGAGCTGCTTGGCCGCGTCCATCAGCACCCGCTCGGCCTCCACCCGCTGCTCGCGGACCTGACGGATCTGGATGTCCTGCTCCGCGTAGTCGATGGAGTCGAGCAGCATCCGCTCCACTTCCTCATCCGTGAGCCCGTGGCTGGGCTTCACGGTGATGCTCTGGCTGATGCCGGTGCTCTGCTCCTGGGCGGTGACGGAGAGGATGCCGTCCGCGTCCACCTGGAAGCGCACCTCCACGCGCGCGATGCCGGCCGCCATAGGAGGGATGCCCGAGAGCCGGAACCGCGCCAGGCTGCGGCAGTCCTCCACCGCCTCGCGCTCGCCCTGGAGCACATGCACGTCCAGGCCCGTCTGCCCGTCCTTGAACGTGGTGAAGACCTGGGCCGCTGCGGTGGGGATGGTGGAGTTGCGCGGAATCAGCTTCTCGACGATGCCGCCCATCGTCTCCAGCCCCAGCGACAGGGGGATGACGTCCAGCAGCAGCACCTCGTCCTGGCGATCCGTGTTGGTGAGCAGATCCGCCTGCACCGCCGCGCCCAGCGCCACCACCTGATCCGGGTCAATGTCACCGAGCGGCTCGCGGCCGAACAGCTCCGCCACGTACCGGCGCACCGCGGGCACGCGCGTGGCCCCGCCGACCAAGATGACGCCGTCCAGCTCCGCCGCCGTCACGCCCGCGTCCTTCAGCGCGCGCCGGCACACGATGCCCGTCTTCTGGATGAGCGGCTGGATCCACGCGTCGAAGTCCTCGCGCCGGATGACCTGCCGGTGGCTGCCCACCCCGAGCTCCACCTCGGGAGCGTCCGTGAGGGCCTCCTTCGTCTTCCGGGCCGCGGCGAGCAGCTCCGCCACGAGGGAAGGGGAGGGCGAGCTCTCGCCCATAGCCTGGAGCACCCGCTGGGCAATGGCGCGATCGAAGTCATCGCCGCCCAGCGCCGAGTCTCCGCCCGTGGACTTCACCTCGAAGATGCCCTCCACCAGCTTGAGGATGGAGATGTCGAAGGTGCCGCCGCCCAAGTCATACACCGCGAAGGTGCCCTGGCTGCCCTTGTCGAGGCCGTACGCCAGCGCCGCCGCGGTGGGCTCGTTCAGCAGGCGCAGCACCTCGAGCCCCGCCAGCCGCCCCGCGTCCTTGGTGGCCTGGCGCTGGGCATCGTCGAAGTAGGCGGGCACGGTGATGACGGCCTGCTCCACCTTGCCCGCGAAGTGAGACTCGGCGCGGCGCTTGAGCGCCCGGAGGATCTCCCCGGACACCTCAATGGGCGTCACCGGCTGGCCGCCCGCCACCTGGAAGCGCACCACGCGGCCGGGGCCGTCGGCAAACTGGTAGTGGCCCAGCTTGCGCGTCTCCGGATCCTCCGGGCTGCGGCCCATGAAGCGCTTCACGGAGATGATGGTGTCGGTGGGGTGCTCGGCCGCCAGCTTCCGGGCCCGCGCGCCCACCACGACGCCTCCCTCCTTCGCGTAGTGCACCACCGAGGGCAGCAGCATGGCGTCGCCGTCGTCCACCGAGAGGCAGCGGGGCTTGCCCTGGATGACCGAGGCCACCAGCGAGTTCGTGGTCCCCAGGTCGATGCCCACCGCGTACCCCTTGGGCTTCAGGGGATCATGGATCTGCAGATAGCCGTTCTTGCTCAAACCACCGCCTCCTCCTCGAACTCCTCTACTTGCTCGAGGAAGCGCGTGAAGTACCGCACCCGCCCCAGCGCGTGCGATGCCTTTTTCACCAGCTCCTCTTCATTGCTGCCGTCCTGGTGCAGTGCTCGCAGGGCGTCCGCGGCCTCGTGCAGTGCCTCACGTTGGCGCGACGTCACGTCCACCGCCATGGCCTGGGCCCGCGTCAAATCCCGCTTGTGCATGGCGCCTTCCAGCTCCTCGCGCAGCTCGATGACTTCCTCGAGGAACTCGGGGGGCATGTCCTTCAGGGTGCCGGTGTCCTCGCGGTCCAGGTCTACTCCGTGCAGCTTGAGCAGGTAGAAGGCCCGGCGCGATGGGTCCTTGAGCGTCTTGTAGGCCTCGTTGAGGGTGGTGGTCTGCTCCAGCGACAGGCGGCGCTCACGGGCATCGGCCTGGGCGAAGCGATCCGGGTGCAGCTGGAGCGACAGCTCGCGGAACCGCCGCTCGAGCACGGGGATGTCCACGTCGTAGCCCGGCTTCATCGAGAAGACCTCGAAGAGCGTGGCCCCCGGGGGCCGAGCGGCGATCTTCCCACAGGCGGGGCAGAAGGCCCGTCCGGCCGTGTCCTTCTCACAGTTCCAGCACTTCACGTGTCCACACTCCTGGCGGGCGAAAAGAGGAAGTTACGCACGAGGAGGGTGCCGGCGGAGGAGGGGCCTGGCCGCCCTCCTGGGCAGGGAGCGCCAGAGGGCTAGATGGTGAAGCTCTCGCCGCAGCCGCACGCGCCCTTCACGTTCGGGTTCTGCAGCTTGAAGCCGGAGCCCATCAGGGTCTCTTCGAAAACGAGCTCCGTGCCCATCAGGTACAGGTAGCTCTTGGGATCGACGAAGACGCGGACGCCGTCGCGCTCGAACACCTTGTCGCGCTCGCGCGGCTTCTCCGCCCACTCCATGGCGTACTGCAGCCCCGAGCAGCCCCCTCCCTTGACGGCCAGGCGCAGGCCCGCCTCGGGCGTCTGGCGCTGCTCCAGCAGCACGCGCAGCCGCTTCACCGCGCCGTCGCTGAGGATAATGCCCTTGCCTGCCGGCTTGCCGGTCGGCGCAGGGGCAGACGCCGCGGAGGGCTGCTGGGTCTGTGAGGTCGTCTGCTCGCTCATCACGCTACGTCTCCTGGCCCGCGCTTCGGGGCCCAGCTCAGGACGCGGACTGCTTCGTCTGCCGCTCCTGGCGCTTTTTCTTGAAGTCCTCGATGGCCGCCTTGATGGCGTCCTCGGCGAGCACCGAGCAGTGGATCTTCACCGGCGGGAGCGACAGTTCCTTGGCCACGTCCTTGTTGGAGATGGTCATCGCCTGGTCCACCGTCTTGCCCTTGACCCACTCCGTCACGAGGGAGCTCGACGCGATGGCCGAGCCACAGCCGAACGTCTTGAACTTGGCGTCCTCGATGATGCCCTCGTCGGTGATCTTCAGCTGCAGGCGCATGACGTCGCCGCACGCCGGGGC
Organism: Hyalangium minutum; assembly: GCF_000737315.1. Classification (GTDB taxonomy): domain Bacteria; phylum Myxococcota; class Myxococcia; order Myxococcales; family Myxococcaceae; genus Hyalangium; species Hyalangium minutum. Next base: position 306,057 of record NZ_JMCB01000008.1, on the reverse strand, counting down.
GCCGACCAGGCCGGTGCCGACGTTGGGATCGTTCTTGTCCAGCGTCCCCACGTTGCGGGGGTTCTCGTAGTGCTCGATGACCTTATCGCTGTAAGCCATGGATATTCCTTAGTGTGCAGTCCACTCGATGCTCTTGAGGTCGATGCCTTCTTTGGCCATCTCGTAGAGGGGGCTCATGTCGCGGAGCTTGCGGACCTTGTCCACGACGAGCCGGACCACGAAGTCCACCTCTTCCTCGGTGTTGAACCGTCCGACTCCAAACCGGATGGAGCTGTGCGCCATGTCCTCCTCGACGCCGCACGCCCGGAGGACGTACGAGGGCTCGAGCGAAGCGGACGTGCACGCGGAGCCCGAGGACACCGCCACGTCCTTGATGGACATCATGAGCGCCTCACCCTCCACGTAGGAGAAGGAGAGGTTCAGGTTGCCCGGCAGCCGGTGCTCCAGCGAGCCGTTGACCGTGACCATGTCCAGCTGGCTCATGATGCCGGTGCGCAGCTTCTCGCGGAGGCGGAAGATGCGGGCGGACTCCTCGGCCAGCTCCTCGCGGGCAATCTGCGCCGCCTGGCCGAAGCCCACGATGGCCGAGACGTTCAGGGTGCCGGAGCGCATGCCGCGCTCGTGGCCGCCGCCGTCGATGATGGGGGCGATGCGCACGCGTGGCTTGCGGCGCACGTAGAGCGCGCCCACGCCCTTGGGGCCGTACATCTTGTGGGCGGAGATGGAGACGAGGTCTACCTTCAGCTCGTCCACGTGGAAGGGCAGCTTGCCGATGCCCTGCACGGCGTCGCAGTGGAACAGCACGCCCTTCTCGCGGCACAGCTTGCCGATCTCCGCGATGGGCTGCACGGTGCCGATCTCGTTGTTGGCGAACATGATGGAGACCAGCACCGTCTTGTCGGTGATGGCGGCGGCGAGCTTCTCCATGCTCACCCGGCCGTCCTTCTCCACGTCCAGGTAGGTGACGCGGGCGCCGCCGGTGGGGCGCGAGGCCCACTTCTGGTACTGCGCGTCCTGCTCGACGTTGAACCGGGCGGACAGCTCGGCCAGGTTGTCCGGGGTGACGTCCGTCTCGGCCAGCTGCGAGAGGCGGAGCATCTTCAGCTCGTCCAGACGCTCCTGGCGGATGCGCTCCAGGCGCTTGCACGTGTCCAGCACGGCCTTGTGCTCGGTCTTCAGGGTGATGATGTGGTCACCCTTGTCCTTGTAGAACTCGAGCACGCCCTTGATGGCGAGGTTGTCGGACTCGGTGGCGCCGGAGGTGAAGACGATCTCCTTGTCCGACGCGCCGATCAGCTCGGCCACCTGCTTGCGGGCCTTCTCCACCGCTGCCTCGGCCTTCCAGCCGAAGGCGTGGTTACGCGATGCGGCATTGCCGAAGTCCTCGCGCAGGTAAGGCAGCATGGCCTCCAGCACCCGAGGGTCCAGGGGCGTGGTGGCGTGGTTGTCCATGTAGATCGGCAGCTTCATTCTCGACGAACCTTCCCGCAGGCCTACATTGTCCCACCAATGTGGACCAGAACGGTCTAATATTAAAGCGAGCCACTCCCGGTCAAGGGAACATCAGGGCCGCTGCGTGTGCATCCCTGGATGGACCTGAGGGGTCCGTCGGTGGGAGGTCCACATATGTGGACCTCTGAGGGGGCTCAGGTCCACATCGCCGGACCTTCCAGGGGGCTTCAGGTCCACATGTGTGGACCTGACCTCCGGGTGACTTTCTCCCCTCTAAGCACGGATGCGTGGGCTTCGTCCTGGTTTCGTGCAGCCGCTGCACGGAGGCTTGGTGCCTCACCGGACGTTCGAACATGCGGACCTGGGCTTTTGGGCACCTCAGAGAGATAGAAGGGGGAACGGGCCGCGCAGGAGCCTCTTGCCCAGCAGTCAACGGAAGATAGGCTCGCTCACCGTGCTACTTCCCAGGCGAAAGAGCCCTCCTCATCGCCGCCCAGGGTTTTTGTGGGGACTTGTGCTGTGCCTGATGGGGGCATGCACCGGTGCTCGGCTCTACTACGTTCAGGGAGAATTGCCTGTTCTGGAGAACGACAGGAACCTGATGGTCGTGCGTGGGCCTTGGCCCCATGTCCCAGCTGTGCTGTCGGCCGCGACGGCCGTGCCGGATGATCTGGTGCTGCCCATGCTCAAGTCCTTGATGACCTTGCCTGGGGCCATCGACTTACAAGACACCTCATGACTGGCGCGTGTCTTGGCCCATCCGGAGGCTGGTAGGAGAGAAGAACGCGTGCAAGCCGCCCTTTGGCGGAGTGGAGGATGATGATTTCGGAAGGGGCTTGCCCGTCTTTGGCTACGCACACAACCACCCGTGTGGCCTCTTCGCGAGCAGCAGGGATCTGCTGACGTTTCCGGCCACAAGAGCACCCGAAGGCGGTTGGGTGATGGTCGGATACGGCGTCACTCCTGAAGGAAAGGGAGTGAGTGATAGCCAGGGGGAATGGGCATTGGCTTGGGCCTGGCTCGCCACGGGGCACGCGGATGAACCGCGCTTCTACAAGTGGAACTCAGCGGGCGACGTGTTCAAGTGGCATGAAGGCAAGCAGCAGTGGATGTTTCAAGCAAGATGCACGCCCAACTTCTCCATCGCTCTTTATCCCGATCAAGCTCTTCCTCCGAGTTGCTCCCCTGGCTTAGTGGATTGGTATTGATGTTAGTCCCTTGGAGCACTTTCATGTTGAAGCCCCATTATATCCTCTTGCTTGTTTCACTCCTGTCGGATGGTGGAACCGAGGTCCCCAGGCCTCCGCAGACAGGAGCGGATGGTGGAATTGCTACTGAGCAGGGGAGGGATGCGGGAGGAATCGGTGGGGGAGCGTCCAGCGGCACGGTCCTCGATGGTGGGATCCGAGCGCGTAGGCCCGTGATTGCTGGAGGCATTCGCTGGCCAGAGGACGTTAAGGTCCTGACGACATTGGACGCCCCCGCGATTGTGGCAGCCCATGCCGCGTTGCAGCACCTCTTGGCACGTTTTGCCAAGGAGGGGGAATCGGGCTGTGGATACTCCCCCAAAGGCTTGGAACTGATCGTAGGCGAAGGAGACGGCCTTTACCTTGTTCGCATCGAGCAGCGAATGGACAAGTGCGGATGGAAGGTTCCTCCCGGTTTCAGCACTGAGATGGACTGGTTCGAGCTGTACGCCGTGTCTCCCGAGGGCAAGGTTCTGGCGCGCTACCCCTATTCGCCGTAATTCGAAGGCGGAGTGGAAGAAAGAGTGTTCATGGTGCATGAAGCGATGAGGTGAATATGTCCGGAATCCGCGTCCGAGTGGGGACAATAGGAGGCGCACGGAGTATTGAGAGAGCCTTTCAGCGGCATGAGATTGTGATTGGCCGTGCTGCTGAGAATGATGTGATCTTGAAGCAAAACAATGTCTCCAAGGAGCATTGTCGAGTGCTCTTTGCCGGAGGCAAGTTGATGGTGGGGGACTCGGGCTCAACCAATGGAACCTATGTGAACGGTAAGCGGGTTACCGCGTGGACACCATTAAGGCCTTCGGATGAGGTTTGGATCGGGAAGTATGTTCTCGTTTTTTCGGTAGATGCAGAGCCTGAACAGGCGGCAAGGGGAGGTCGTTCAGCGCGCGGTGATAAAGAGCGCGAAGGAACTCGCCAGTCTCGAAGCGGTAACAAGAAAACTGGTAATGAAAAGAAGGGTAAGGCGAGCACCGCCTCCGCTGATGATGAGAAGGAACGGCGCAAAGTTCGGACACCTTGGGATGTTCTTGGTGTGCCTAAAGGAACTCCCAAGGCTGAGGCTAAAAAAGCGTATCATAAACTGCTGTTGATGTATCACCCGGATAAGGTGGATTCGCTTGGGCCGAGACTCAAGGAGTTGGCTGTGGAGATTACTCGCGAGTTGAATGAGGCCTGGGCAAGAATTGAGTCTGGGAAAGGTTGAAAGGTGCTTCTTGATCGGACTGGCCGATTGGTATCAAAACCTCGCATGAGGACAGCCGCCTGATGAGACTTCATCCGTTCTTGTTGCTCTTGTCGCTCCTGGGAGGGGGCGGAGCAGGAACTCCCCAGCCCAGTCTTGGGGGACTGGATGCAGGAACCACTGGTACGACTCCGGCCAGCCCTGACGCGGGAATGGAGGGTGTCTCACCGGTCAGTTCACGGTCAAATGCAGGAGTCCCTGCGCGCAAGCCCATCATCGCCGGGGGCGTTCGCTGGCCCGAAGATGTACGTCTGCTGACGACGCTGGATGCCCCTGCAGTCCTGGCGGCGCATGCTGCCCTTCAGGCCCTGTTGGCACGGTTCGAAAAGGAGGGTTCCAAGGGGTGCGGCTACTCGCCCAAGGGACTAGAGGTTGTCGTAGGCGAAGGAGGAGGCATGTACATCGTCCGCATCAACCAGCGGATGGATAAGTGCGGGTGGGTTGTGCCTGAAGGTTTCAGCCTTGAGACGGATTGGGCAGAACTGTACGCCGTCTCCCCCGAGGGCAAGGTCCTGGCGCGCTACCCCTTTGCTCCGTAGTCCTGGGTAAGAGGAGGTACTCACAGACTGCCATGGGCCACCTTGGCTCAACCTGTCGGAATCGCTCCAGTCTGGAGCGCCTGCTCCTGCCCTGTTCCGAGGCAGCCGCTCCAGATTGGAACACCCGCATCCGGTAAGTGCCTGGAACCACGTAAACTGGGACTTGGCCGCATCTCTGCACTGTGCCTCGGCACGGAGGGCGAACACATGAGCGCCAGCGAGAAGCGGAACCGGATGAGCGGCAGCAGCAATGGGGTCAACGGCACCGAGACGCGGATGCAGTTGGTGTCCGAGGGGGCTTCCAACGACCTGAATGGCACGCGCTACGAGCATGGCTGGCGGGCTGGCAAGCCGGAGGAGGACCCCGAGAAGATGAAGAAGTGGGGCCTCATCACCGCGCGCCCCAGTGAGTTCCTCATCCACATGCGCCGCGGCCGCGTCCGGGAGGTCTCCGGCCAGGGCGCCAGCTGCTTCAAGTTCCCCGGCGACGCGGTGGCCATCGTCCCCACCAGCGTGCAGCGGCTCCAGTTCACCGCGGACCAGGTGACGAGCGAGAAGGTCGGCGTGTCAGTGACGGGCCTCGCGGTGTACCGCATCGTGGATCCGCTGGTGGCGTTCCGGATGCTGAACTTCTCCTTCCCGGAGCGCGCCTCCGAGAAGTTGCAGGGCCTGCTGCGTGAGATGTTCGTCGGTGCCGCCCGCCGCCTGGTGGCCAACCTCTCCGTGGAGGAGTGCCTCACCAAGCGCAAGGAGGGCATCGCCACCGAGTTGATGCGAGAGATTGCCCCCGTGGTCTCTGGCCGCGGCCGACTCGATGACAGCACGGACGCCGGCTGGGGCGTCGTCATCGACACCATCGAGATTCAAGACGTCCGGGTGCTCAGCTCCACCGTCTTCGAGAACATGCAGGCCCGCTATCGCCGCGAGCAGGAGCGGCAGGCCCGCGAGGCGGAGCTGGCCAAGGAGCGCTTCCTCCGGCGCGAGGAGGCCGAGGCCGAGCGCGCCATCGCCCTGACGAAGCTCGCCGCAGACGAGGAGGTCCGCCAGAAGCGCACCGTCACCGAGGAGCAGGCCCGGCTCGAGGAGCTGTCCTCCGAGGCCCGTGTCACCGAGGCCCGGCTCGCCCAGGAGCGCGCCCTCAAGCAGGGGCAGGTGGCCACCGAGCGCGAAGTCACCCTGAGCAAGCTCAACGCGGAATACGAGGTCCGCCAGCGCAAGCAGCAGGCCGACGAGTCCGCGAAGCTGGAGTTGCTCGCCACCGAGGCGCGGTTGGCCGAGGCGAAGCTCCTCCAGGAGCGCAACCTCAAGCAGGGTCAGGCCAACGCCGAGCGCGAGCTGTCCCTCAGCAAGCTGAACGCCGAGCTGGAGCTGCGCAAGCGCCGCGAGGAGGCCGATGAGGCCGCGAAGATGGAACAACTGGCCAGCGAGGCGCGCATGGCCGAGGCGAAGCTTGCCCACGACCGCGCCCTGTCCGAGGCCCAACTCGCCCACGAGCGCCAGATGGCCGTCACGCAGGCCGAGGCCGCCCTGGAGCGCATGCGCCAGGAGCAGCAGGCCGAGATGGAGCGCA